>JBAVQS010000096.1:0-8000 GCA_049694275.1 Anaerolineae bacterium
AAGCGAGCGGGATGCGGTGCGCCGGGGTTGCGGCGTGTGGTTTACGAAAGCGAGCCAATAGATCCAAGCGTTTCCTCTCCTCCTCAAAAGCACTAGATTTTATCACGAGGAGGCCGATTCAGCAACAATCATATAGTTTTGTTCTGTTCGTGTTATAATCTCTACAACGATATTTGGCGCGAAATTCTGATTAACTTCCCCCAATGTTCTCTCCAGAGAGGAACTGGAATGGCCAAAACCACATCAGAGAAAACGCTATGGCAATATATTCTCCTGGCCATCGGCGGGCTGGGAACATTCGTGCAGGTCCTTGGACTGCTATCCCAGAGCCAGACGCTCCTTGCCCAGCCAGCCGTAACAACGGCGTTCGTATTGATCGTACTTGCAGGTACAGGTATAGCTTGCGCGTTTGTCCTACTTCGCGCCAAGCCAGGCATCATTAGCAAGAAAACGCGGTACTATTCTCAAAGAGAACGATTACTCGCAGGCGGATTGTTAGCGACCAATGTTATTGTCTCGATTCTGGTTTTGTCCGCAATCATCCCAAGACCTTGCACGAATAATTCGGCCACGCTTCCCAGCGGAAAATTTGGAATTCTAATTGCCGATTTTACCGAAGGACTGGGCAAAAATGCAACGCCGAAGGGAATAGAGACGGCAGATAGGACTGCCGATGCAGTCAAAAGTAGATTGGCTGTTTCATCTATTGGAGACCGCGTAGCGGTAGTAAGGGGGTGCGCAATCCGGAACTCGGACGAGGCGCTCCGGGCTGGCCAAGACGTAAATGCATCGCTTGTTCTATGGGGGAATACCGCGCAATTTGCGGAACAAGTTTTTGAACCCTCGTTTACATTCGTCAAGCCCCCTTCCAACTCGTCTGTAATCAATCCACTTTTGTTTCAAGTTGAATTGAGCCGCGTAGACAGTGCAGAACTCCCATCGAAAATATCCGCCCGCACCACCAGCGTTGCCGCCTTTATAATAGGCTTGGCATATTTGGAAGACGGACAAAGCACCGATTATTTTCCTCTCGCTGCACGGGAATTCACTTTTGCCATCAGCCAAACTGAACCTGAATTGGCGGCACTAACGCATGGAAGCGAGCAGGAAATCGCGATAAAGAGAACGCTGGCAATATTTTACACCCTGAGAGGTCGGGCTTTTGCTGCCACCGGAGACAATCAAAAAGCGCTCGAAGATTATTCAAATGCAGAGAAGCAAGATTCGAATTACCCTTCTATTTATGTGGGAAGAGGAAATTATTATTACAGCATTGATTCATATGACAGTGCCGAAGCGGAGTATCGAAAGGCACTTGCGCTGCAAGAACTCCCGGCTGCCTATTATGGACTGGGCAATTCGCTGTTTTATCAGCAACAATCTCAAGCGAGCATACAATCCTATCTCAAGGCTATCCAGCTCATGGTGGAAAGAGGTGAGGAACCTTCAAAGGTTCGGCTCGTACTTGGAATCGTATACAAACTTTCAGGACAAACAACGCCTGCAGCCGAGCAGTTTAACTTGGTCCTCCAATCCTCCAAAGCCTCCATGCTTCAAAAGCAACAAGCCCAAGTGGAACTCGATTCCATGCTAACTCCGACTGCTACCCTATCACCTTCACCTTTGCCTACAGCATCTTCTACATCATTCCCGATAAGTACATTGATGCCAACTTTTACCCTTGAGCCGCTTCCAACTTACACCGCAACCTGGACCACAACAGCTATTTTGACTTTAATAACAGCGACCGAGACCACCACGCCCACAGTCACCCCATCTCTAACAGCTACCCGTGAGAAGGAAAAGGCTAGCCCATTTCCCACACAACCTCCTGGGGGGACTCCCCCCCACGCAGCCACGAAATTTTCCACGCCTATCCCTACCCGACCGCCCTAAAATGGTGACAGGTCTTGCTTTTCTTCGTGGATAACGAGACAGCAAACGACGATGCAAAGTAGTGACACCCTACCGTTAAACATGCCGCCAAACTCCCCGCGTCCTCTCTGCTATCTCGCGCTGGGCGATTCCTATACGATGGGCGAGCGCATTGCGCCGCAGGGCCGCTGGCCGGTCCAACTGGCGCTTGCTCATGGCTGAAGGAATCGACGCACAATCCCCCGAGATCATTTTTCCTGCCGATTCTTCCTGGGTTGACAATCTAGAGGAATCGGCGCGATATAGAACACATCAGTATTCGTCTGAAGGATACGGTGTCAGCCATTATTCAAAGGAGATAAACAATGGCATTACGCGTGTTGGTCCTGGGTGCAGGTTTCGGCGGGCTTGAGCTCAGCACGCTGCTGTCCCAGGCTTTGGGTGAGCAGCTTGATCTGGTTTTGATCGACAAGAACGACGCTTTTGTGTTCGGCTTTTCCAAGCTCGATTTGATGTTTGGCCGTAAAACATCCGATGCCGTCCGCCTCCCATACCGCGCCATCGTCAAGCCGGGCGTGCGCTTTTGTCAGGAAACGATCACGAACATCGATCCGCAAGCGCGCCGCGTCACGACGAGCAGCGGAACGTACGAGGCCGATGTGCTGGTCATTGCGCTGGGCGCTGAGTACGATCTCGCCGCCACTCCGGGACTCGTGGAAGGGGGCAACGAGTTCTATTCGGTTGCCGGCGCGATGCGCTTACGGGACGTGATTCCCACTTTTACTCAAGGCCAAGCGATTATCGGCGTCACCTCAACCCCATTCAAGTGTCCGCCCGCTCCCAGTGAAGCCACCTTGTTACTGCACGATCATCTTGTTGCGCGTGGTGTCCGCAATGCCTGTGAGATCAGCCTGGTCATGCCGTTCGGGATTCCCATTCCGCCATCCCCTGAAACATCTCAGGCCTTGCTTGCCACTTTCCGCGAGCGCGGGATTACTTTCATTCCCGACCGGCTGGTACAGGCGCTGGACCCGGCGCGCCGCGTGGCAATCCTGGACGACCAGAGTGAGCTACCCTACGACCTGTTCCTCGGCGTCCCGAAGCATTGCGTGCCGGAGGTCGTGGCGGCCAGCGGCATGACAGAGGATGGCTGGATCCCCGTTGACACCAAGACCCTCAAGACACGCTTTCCCAACGTGTATGCAGTGGGCGATGTCACGAGTGTGGGAACGCCCAAGGCAGGCGTATTCGCCGAAGAAGCGGCGCGCACGGTTGCTGCAGAAATAATCGCTCAGGTGCGGGGCGGCGAAGCCGCTGCCTATCGAGGGGTCGGTACGTGCTACGTCGAGTTTGGCGGGGAACGGGTGGGGCGCGTGGATGTCGAGTTCCTGGCCGGGCCGCCGACGGGAAGTTTCATGGAACCGTCCCTCGCGCTCGTGCAAGAAAAGCAGCACTTTGGCTCTAGCCGCCGAACCCGCTGGTTCGGACTGAATCAATGAACCCTACCTCTCCTTCCCTCCGTTACCTCGCGCTGGGCGATTCCTATACGATTGGCGAGCGCGTCGCGCCGCAAGACCGCTGGCCGGTCCAATTGGCGCGCCTGCTCGTGGCGGAAGGAATCGACGTGCAAGCGCCCGAGATCATTGCGCGTACCGGCTGGACGACGGACGAGTTGGCGGCAGCCATCGACCAGGCTCAGCCGCAGGGACCCTATGCTCTCGTCTCGCTCCTCATCGGGGTCAACAACCAGTATCGCGGTTGCGACGTCGCGGAGTACCGCCAGCAGGCAGGCGACCTGCTCCACCGCGCCATCGCGCTGGCCGGCGACCAACCCGCGCATGTCCTCGCGCTCTCCATCCCCGACTGGGGCCAAACCCCCTTCGCTCGCGGACAGGACCGGGCGCGCATCGGCGCAGCGATCGACCGGTTCAACGCCGTCCAGCGCGCCGAGTGCGAACGGCTGGGCATCGCCTTTGTGGACATCACCCCCGGCTCCCGCCAGGCCGGCAACGACCCTACCCTCATCGCCTCCGACGGCCTGCACCCCTCCGGCAAGATGTACGCCGAGTGGGCGCGGCTGGCGCTGCCGGTCGCGCGGGCCGCGCTGACCCGCGCATAAAGCAATTACGTGTGGAGAAAGAATTCTTGCAATACGGGGGCCACGACCGCCGGAACAATATCATGGCCTTGACCGTCCAATGTGCGATATCGACCAGCAGGCAGGGCCTCGGCCAATGATTGCGCCGCGTGACGCATCACCTCAGGACTTGCCGCACCGTCGATCACGAGTGTGGGTGCCTGGACGGAAGCGACCAGTCCGGCCGGCAGCGCCCCGAGGATCGTCGATTCGTAGACCAGGGTGTGCGCCATTTTTTCAAGCGCCGGTCGGAAAGGCGCATTTCGCAACTGAGCAACGACTGCGGCCGGTATGCCCACGGCCTCTGTCTGGAAAAGCTCGACTGCATCGCCTCGGCGACCCGCCGCGATGAGCTCGGCGAGCCGGGGAGCGAGATTTCCCGCCTTTCCACCTGTCGGCGGCGGTTCGTATAACGCGAGCTGTGAAATGGCGAGGCCTTGAGCCGCCGCTCGCAGAGCCAGGGTCGCACCGGACGAATACCCGAATACGAACGCCGATCCCCCGGCTGTGGCAATCAGGGCTTGAAGGTCTTGTATCTCGCGCTCGATGGCATACGGCGCGGTATCGCCGCTATCGCCTCGCCCCCGCCGGTCATAGTTGAACACGGTGAAATGCGGTTCGAGGAATCGAGCCAGGGGAGCGCCGGTCGCCCGGTCGTTGAATGCGCCAACCACCAGGATGATCGCCGGTCCCGCTCCCGACTGCTCAAAGGCGATACGCGTCCCATCTTTCGAAGTAACAGTACTCAATTTGTTCTCCTCGGTAGTAATCGGACGCCTGAAAGAAGCGTCGGCATCCGCCGCGTGAAATTCATCCACCATCTTTGCGTTTTGTTACACCAGGCTGCTGACCACCTCGATCTTGTTCAGCGCCATCTGGTAGAGGAACAGGCGGTGCTGGAGGTCGCCGTCGTGCGGCAGCGCGCCGATTCGCTGGGCGTGCTCGACCGGCAGGTCGTAGGTCTGGATGCAGTTTTCGGGGACGATGACGCGGCGGGGGATGTCGTGGATGTTGGCGCGCAGCTTCAAGTCCAGCGCGGCGTCGTACGCGCACAGGTCGGTGCAGTCCCCGACGACGATAAAGGTATCCACCTGGGGGTGCTCCTCCAACCAGCGCTCCAGGCGCGTCCCCACGATCGCGTGGATCGAGTTTTTGTGGATGATCTCGAACTGGCCGGCAAAGGGGAGCGCGGCAAAGTCGGGCACCATCTCGGCCTCGCTCGTTCCGCAGATGCCGTGCGGCCCATAGGCGTGGAACTCTTCCGCTTGCTCGCTGTGGCATTCCTGCACCATCAAAAAGTGGAAAACGCCGGCGGCATGGGCGGCCTGTAAGAGCTCGACGACTCGCGGCACGAGCGCGGCGACCCGCGGGCTGGCAAGATTCCCGTGATAGCAAAAGCCGTTGATCAGATCGACGGAAACGATGGCGACCTTGTCCGGCTCGCGGCACACCTCGTCGAGGGCGAGGGGGTGGAGATGGGCAAACCACTGCTCCAGCCAGCTCAGAAACGGACGGGCGCGGTCGGCCAGGCTTGGCCCCGGCGCTTCCCCCGTCATCTCGTGCTCGCTGACTTCGACGCCGCGCGGTTCGGATGGATTCAAGATTGGCATGGTTCCCCCTCCCTGAAAATTGCGAATTCAGAATTAGGAATCCCGAATTCTAGCTGCTGACGCGCTCGATCTGCGCGCCCAGCGCCCGCAGCTTGTCCTCGATGTGCTCATAACCCCGGTCGATCTGCCCGATGTTCTGGATGATGGTGCATCCATCGGCGCAGAGCGCCGCTTCCAGCAGGGCCATGCCGGCGCGAATGTCCGGCGAAGGGAGCCCGCCCGGCTCGGCGCGCAGCCGTGCGGGGCCGACGACGACCGCGCGGTGAGGATCGCACAGAACGATGCGCGCCCCCATCGAGACCAGCCGGTCCACAAAGAACATGCGCCCCTCGAACATCTTTTCGTGAATCAGGATCGTCCCCTGGCACTGGGTCGCCGTCACGAGCATCATGCTCATCAGGTCGGTCGGAAAAGCCGGCCAGGGGCCATCGTCGATCTTGGCGACGGCGTTGTTGATGTCGCTCTGAATCTGGAGCGACTGCTGCGCCGGGATGAATACCTGATTGTCGCGAATCTGACATTCCACGCCGAGGCGCTCAAAGCCGATGGTGATCATGCGCAGGTCCGCCTTGCGCGTGTTGTGAATTGTCACCTCGCCGTGGGTCGCCGCGGCGAGCGCGATAAAAGAGCCGACCTCGATGTGATCGGGGCCGATCTCGAACTCGGCGCCGTGCAGCCGGTCCACGCCGTGAATGGTGAGCGTGTTCGAGCCGATGCCGTCAATGTGCGCGCCCATGCGATTGAGCACCTGCGCCAGCTCCGACACGTGCGGCTCGGAGGCCGCGTTCCGGATGACGGTGACGCCCGTGGCGAGCGCCGCGGCCATCAGCGCATTCTCGGTCGCCGTGACGCTCGTCTCGTCGAGGAAGATATCGGCCCCCTTGAGCCCGCCGGTCCGTATCTGGTACCCGTCCTTGACCTCGACCTCGGCGCCCAGCTCGCGGAGCGCGAAAAAGTGTGTATCGACGCGCCGCCGGCCGATCACGTCGCCGCCCGGCGGCGGCAAAAAGACTTCGCCCCGGCGAGCCAGCATGGGCCCCGCAAACAGGATCGACGCGCGAATCTGGGCGCACAACTGCTGGTTCAGCCGGCTGTCGCGCAGGTTGGCCGCGCGCAGCGTCACCGTGTGCGGGTCCTGGTGATGGACTTCGACGCCGACCTCGGCCAGGATACCGAGCATGTCCTGCACATCGCGAATGCGCGGGACGTTTCGCAGTGTCAGCGGCTCGTCGGTGAGCAGCGCCGCCGCGATGATGGGCAGCGCCGCATTCTTGTTCCCGCTGGGGGTGACATGCCCGCGCAGCGGCGCGCCGCCTTGAATGATAAACTTGTCCAATGGCCCCCCATTTTATTTTCAGATTGTAGATTTCAGATTTCAGATTGCGGATTCTCCGCACATCCCATTTCGCAATCCGGTAATCCGCAATCAGGTCGCTTTATGTACGACGATCTCGTCGCCGACCGCCGCGCCGA
This sequence comes from Anaerolineae bacterium, assembly GCA_049694275.1. Classification (GTDB taxonomy): domain Bacteria; phylum Chloroflexota; class Anaerolineae; order UBA4142; family SHND01; genus JBAVQS01. Next base: position 7,096 of record JBAVQS010000096.1, read on the forward strand.
GCGCCTCGGCTGCATTCCCATTCCGCCGGGCAATCTCGAGCTTCCAGGGCGAGCCGATGAGCACGGCCAGCTCCCCCGGCGCGACATCCGCATAGGTCCGCACCAGCCCGTGCAGCTTGCGGCCGGCAATCGAGACGACGATGGCCGCGCCCTGATGCACGGGCGTCCCTTGCGCGGCCGAACCGGCTTCCCCGCCGTGTGGCGCACGCGCAAACGCCGCGAGCGTCTCGGCGTCAATGTCGCTCACCAGATTCCCATACCGGTCGATATAGATAATGCGCCCGACCAGCGCTCCATCCTCCCGGCGAACCGGCGCGGGCGGGGCCAGCGTCACCCATTCGCTCACGGGCGCGCCCAGCTCGTGCAGGGGGACGCCGCGCGCCAGGTGTGCCGCGCACGGCGAAAAAATGTCGCGCCCGTGGAATGTGGTCGAGACGCGGTCGAGCCAATAGCGCGGGTTGTTCAACTCGAACGCGACCGGCGCCGCGCCGCGCCGCGCCTGGAGCGCCGCCAGGGCGAACGAGAGCACCCCGTTATCCGGCCCGATCAGCGTCGTCTCACCCACCTGCACCGCCAGCGCCCGCCGCGTCGAGCCGACGCCTGGATCGACGATACAGAGATGGATGGCGGCGGGTGGAAAGTAGGGGACGCTGTTCGCCAGGAGGAACGCGCCCTGTCGAATATTCTGCGGCGCAATGTCGTGCGTGATATCGACGAACCGGGCGTCGGGGTGGATGGCGAGCATCACCCCTTTCATGACGCCGACAAATCCGTCGATCAAACCAAAATCGGTGGTGAGCGTAATCAGGTTTGACATAGCCCTGTTCTATGATAGCACAATTTTACGATTGGTCTAACACGTGCAAGCGGCGATTGGCTTCGCGTGGGAGTTCGGAGGTGATGAG
>JBAVQS010000097.1:0-3236 GCA_049694275.1 Anaerolineae bacterium
CTATTCTACCACCATATTACCCGGCAGTTTCATCTGCGCAATCGGCGAGTAGCGATCGTGGCTCCGCTGTAACTCCATCTTCAGGAACACCGCATAGCGATTGGTCGTCGCCACATCACTGTGGCCGGCCATAGCGGACACGGACGCCAGGTTATTCCCATTCTGGAGTTGCTCCCGCACAAACGCATGGCGAAAGGAATGGGCATTGTGCGGGCCGGTAGCGCCGGCGCGTTTGCCCACCCGTTTGAGCATGACATGGAGCGAGGCAATCTCCATCGGCTCGATGGCTTTACCACCGCCCTTCTCATCGCGTGCAACGCAGAGCAGGTATTCCCCCGCCTGGTCCGGTCGGACATTGATCCACTCCCGCAGGGCCGCCTGAGTCACCGGTGAGAAGAACACGAACCGGTCCTTATTCCCCTTCCCTCTTACCAGGGCATAGCACTCATCGACGAACACATCTCTCACGACCAGGTGGCAGATCTCGCCAGCCCGGCACCCCGTATCGAGCAGCAAGAGCAGGACCAGCTTATCCCGCGGTCCGATGGCCGCACCCAGCATTTTTCGGAAGTCTTCCATCGAGATTCCGCGTGGGATCGCCTTTGGCGCTTTGGGCAGCTTGAGCCGGCCGTAGGGCGGGGAAGTAGTGTATCCCTCCTCACTCAGCCAGTTCCCAAAGCGACGCAGAGTTCTCCCATATCCACGCACGGTCTCCGCCGATAGTCCCCCGGCTATCTCGCGATGACGTGGGTGGTGCTCGAAGCGGGTCTCGCGCGACAGGAGATGGTCCATAAACTCCCGGGCTACCTGCACCTGACGCCAATCCCGCTCTCCGACCCAGTCGGCAAAGTCGGTCAGCCGGCTCTCATACCAGCACAGCGTCTTTTTCGATAGATTCTCGGCGCGTTCGGCCGTAATGAACGCGTTGATGAGATGTTGTAGATCGTCGTCCACGTTGCTCCTTACGTAAGGTCGTATGCGTGGCCGGTCGCACCGGGCAGTTCAGCGGCAACTGAACTGCACAAAAAAGCGCGGCCACGCATAAAACGTAGACCGCGCGGGAGGGACTGGAGAAAAGCCGCTCGCCTCCCAACGATTGGACCTTCTCTCCGGTCCCTCACAAATGAATATTCAGGTGGAGCCGCAAGCGCCCTAACGCTTGCGGCCCAGTCACCACGCTGATGCCTTGGAGGGGTTGCAGCAATGGCTACATCTATTTTAGCACAAATAACGCGTTTGAGCGCACCGAATCCTGACGCACGGAAAAGGTGAATCCTATGGCAGACCAGACAAATGACGACGAAGGCAATCCCGCAGGCGCCATCGGCGCGGCGGTGATCTTGATGCTGTTGATGCTACTACTTTGCGGAATCGCGGGGTACGTCCTGAGCCAACTGATATGAACTATCTCAATTCATTACACGACGACAAGCCCAGATCGGCGCAACAAATCTGGGAGACCGCCCTGTCTGAGTTGCAACTCCAAACGACTCATGCCACGTTCGACACGTGGATCAAGCCCACCTTTGCGATTTCCTACACCGAAGGCTCGATGATGGTTGGCGTGCGCAACCCCTACGCCCAGCAATGGCTGGAAAAGCGATTGCACGGCATGATCGAGCGTACTGTCAGCCACATCGTCGGACATGCAACCACGGTTGAATTCATCATCAAAAAACAAGCAGAACCGTCCGAATCTAAAGACAGTAAAGACGAGGACGATCCGCACGCCGGTGATGTTTTGACAGATCTCATCGATAGCCCGCTGGAGCCCTACATCCAGGTGCAGAAATATGCGATCCGTTTCTGGCAACCGCTCATCGGTAGTCTGTCATTCGGGGCCTGGCAGATGCTGCGCTGTCAGGACAAATCAAACCTGGTCAAGCGCGGACCAAAGCACAAGATATCGGTTGACTTGCTTGCGCTGACGCTTGACTGCAATCGCCAGAGTCTTACCGGGCGGAGACCACAGCAAAAGCTCGAAGGTGCGTTCGGCGTACTCAACGAGTTCAAAATTGCCCGGATCGATGTAATCGGAGATGGACGCGGGTGCATCTACTGGGCACGCACCATGAATGCCCTGCCCCTGTTATCTCCCCAACAGGTCGAACGTCTGCCGGAGCTTATCCGCCTGCAGCATGAATTATGGCTTCACGACTTCTCAGTTGATACACAGCGGTGGGAGCAGCTCTCCATTCCCACTCTGATCCGTGACTAGCACTAAATTCTTTTTCGGTAGTTGCCATGTTGTCTTAGGCCCTCGGGCCGGTTGTTGCCAATTGGTTGTTGCCAGGACCGTCAGGTCCACCGAATAACGGCGGGATAGCCGTGCACAAGCACTTGTGAAAATGCACAAGTGCGCCGTAAAAAGCACAAGGAACAGTGCAATTTCACAGCTTATTTGTGCAAAGTTTCGAGCGATTTCACAAGCAGGTTGTGCATTTTCACAAGTAACATGTGCAATTTCACAGGTAGTTAAAAGAAAAGAGACGTTCTGAAGAGGTACTAATATCTATATGTCTCTTTCTGGTTCGCGCGGCGCGCCGCAAGAGGTTCATCAACAATGGCATCTCAGCTATTTCGCAAAAACACGTGCAATCCCGATAGCTATCGCCGTCCGGTGCATCACGGACCGCGCAAGCGGAACAGCCAATGGCCGGCCGCGGTCAACCAACAGCGCGGTCTGACACGCTGCGGTCGGTGCGATATTCTGTTCGGCGATGAAGATGATTCCATGCGGGTTCCGGGAAAGACGCACTGCCTCGCGTGTGAAAAGCAGCTGCGGGCCGGCCATTTCCTGATCGAGGTCGAGCCGTCCACGGGACACCACCCGCTGGCGTTCATAGACACAAGCGGTTACGGCATAACCACATGCGTCGATTGTGGGAATGAAATCACGCGTGGCAAACGCTGCCGGAAATGCGGGTATGCGGCGCGTTGGCGGGAGAAGCAAACCGCATGAACGATCCATCCCCTACCCCGCTCTGCGATCCCGCACAGCGCATTCTCGAAATCGCATCCCGCCGGCCCGCGCCGCGCATTGTTCCCGCCGATTACAAACCGGACTGGAATCGCAAGACGTTCATCTGGCCGGCAGGGAGCCGGATTGCGATGATCGCCGAGCAACGATTCGGTAGAAAACTGCCCAACGGGGATGTGGAGATCACCTACGATCCTGACAAGCTAATCTATCACCTCTCGTTGGTGGGCGCAGTCGTGCGCGAGGAGATTGCGCG
>JBAVQS010000098.1:0-10203 GCA_049694275.1 Anaerolineae bacterium
GGGTATCCGGTGGGATGTACCAAGGTCCAGCCCCACGCCGCAAACTGGAACTCGCCGCTGTCGCCGGGGAGGACGCCGGGCGCGAGGGTGCGCAGATAGAGCAGGAATGCGCTAACGACCGCGAACATAAACAAGAGCCCCCGGTCGCGCACTTGCGCAAGGGTCGTCACGATTGAGCGATTGCCGTTCTCTGGTGTGGAAGACTTCATCGGCTTGTTATTGGGCTCCACCTGTCAGATCGACTCGCACCCAATCGAGCGCGGCTCCCAGCGGTCGCGTGTCGGTGTTGTGCCCGACGCTCAATAGGCTTGGCCCTTCGCCGGTGGCCTCCAGCCCGCCCGGCTTGCCGGTGACGACGATGAAGGCCTGCGTATGCCCCTGGGTCCCGCGCAGGTCGGTCAGCCCGAGCGAGACGAGCGCGCCCGCTGAGCCATCGCGCAGCATCGTCGCCCCCTCTTCCTGTACGGCGCCGGCGACGATGACCCTCGGCGGCAGCTTTTTGATGAAATCGGTCAGCGCCCGTGATTCCACAATGCTCTCGCCCCCCGTATCAAAGTTTTTGACGTCGAGCACCGCGCCCGATTTTGGATCGATCACGGCGATATTATACCCGCGCTTGAGCGGCGAGACCTCGCGGCCGGCCACCTTGATTGACCCAAACTCGCTCGTGCTCTGGACCGCAATGTCCACCGGGCTGCTCACCCCGGTCTGCCCGATGGCGAAATTGGCGGGGAGCGCCTCGCTCGGTTTCACGATATAGGTGAATTGCAGCGTGAGCTCGTTCAGTCCGGGATGGAGCAGGTTGTGGTCCAGCTTGACCGGGTACTCGTTCCATCCCGATTTGAGCGGAATCGAGCTGGCGACCTGCCCATTGACGCGGAGGGTCATGGACTGGGTGTGTCCCGGATAGTCAAACGGAAGCACGCGCAAGATCACCGCACAGTCGCAAACCGTGCGGAGCGGGATGAACAGGCGCGCGTTTTGCTGCGTCGCCCAGTTCGCCGTTGCCCCTCCGATGGTGTCGTCCGCGGTCCAGCCGTCTCCTTGATAAAGGTGCGCTCCCGCCGCGCCGAAATCAATCTCTAGTCGGTCAGGCATCGGCGGCTGGTTGATCTTGTAGGCGATAGTCCCGTTTTGGTCATAGACCTTGTCGCCCAGCGGGAGGACCTGCTGCAGATATTCCGCCACGCGGTCGTGTGTATCGCTGTAAGGCACGCGCCCCGGGACCGGCGTGTTGACGACGAGATAGCGGATGTCGAAAAAGCGAACAAAATCCCCTGCGACTTTGCGGTCGGCGCTGACGGTCTCGGGACTCACCTCCTTGTAGGTTTCCAGCGCGATCAGTGAGTTCAAGATGGGCGCACGCTGGAAATAATCGAACAGGGACGGCGGGTTGCGCTGGATCTGCCCGGTCAGCAGGAATTTGTTGCTGACGGCCTGATAGTACTGGGTGCGCGTGTCTTCAGCGCCGACCTGTCCAAAAGAGTTGCGCCAACCGAGCGGGATTGAAAGCACCGTAAAGTCCCCCGGGTCGCGGCCAATCTGCTGATAAATGTCCGGCACGCGTGCATCGGTCAACGGCAGGGGGAGGGCCAAGTGCTCGAAAAGCAGGACCGCTGAGATCAGACCGGAGAGGGCGGCAAGTGCGTAATTTTGAATTTTGAATTTTGAATTACGAATTGCCATATAGGCGCGGCTCAGTATCCACCATGTCGCATAGGCAACGAGCACCGCCAGCCCGATGGTGACCAGAATACTGTAGCGGTTGGGGACGCGATTCTCTTTGATGAGGGGGATATAGTGCAGGATGAGAAACGGGAGGGGAATGGTGGTCGAGAGCCCGTCGAGATCGAATTCGGATTGTCCGTTAATGTGCAGGAGTGGGCCGAGCGCTAGGATGGCAAACCCGATGACGATGGCGAGCCACATCTTGTTCCGCCGCGCAAAGCGCAGGAACCCAATCAACGCCAGCAGCGCGGTGGCATATCCGACGAAATAGGTATTGACATCGCTAAACCGCGCGGCCCCCTGCCGCACCTGGTCCAATTCCGTCTCCCAAAAGCGATTGAGCGGGTTCAGGCTCGTCGGCGTGAAAAATCCGTTCAGGTCCACCAGCAGCTTTTCCGCGTGCCCCCATCCGGGCAATGCATAGCCACTGAACAGGATTTCGTTCAGAGTGGGCAGGAGGAGTGGGCCGAACAGCACCGCCGCCGTCGCTGCTGCTACGCCGATTCGCGCTAGCGCTCCGCGATTCAACAACCGCCATTCAAAAACCAGAATGACCGCTGAGAGGAGGGCAACCAGGACACCGTCGGTCGTCTCGGTATAGAGCGCGAGTGCCGCAAATAGCCCGGCGAGGATGGCGTTCTTCCACCGGGGTTCCAGGAGCGTTTTAAAGAAAAAGAGGAGATAAAAGGGCAGCCACTCGCTGGCGACAATGTTATAGTGGCCCAGCGAAACATAGACGAAGCGGTTCGACGTCAGGGCAAAGACAATGCCGGCGACGAATGCGGCTAGTGTCTGCAGCGTTTGATTCGCCGCCAAATCCCCCAGGCGCTCGCCATATTTCTCCGTCCAGATGCGAAGCGAGACGCGCAAGAGATACGACACAAACAGATACATCCCGAACCCGGCGACGATGAACGAGAACAGCACGGTCGCGTTGACCGCGGGGATCAAGCCGGCGGTGAGCTGGAGCGGCAGCGCCAGCATCACATGGAGCAATGTATACGCATAGAGGACGAGCGACGCGCCGAGCGGATAGAACAGATATTGCGTAGAAAAGGGATTGATGCCCCGGTCGAGGAGCGCATACTTGAACCACCAATTGTTCCAGACATACCCGTATTCGTCCATCGACCAGGTGGCCGTGCCGGGGACATGGTCTCCCATCTGCATGACGAGCGGATAGGTGGTCAGTGCCGTCAGGACGGCAAACAAGACCAGTACAAGGAGGTTACGACGGTTCATGGCGTAGGCTGGCTCCGGTTGGATGCGTGTGTGTCACTGCAAGGGAGGGTTCCGACGTCGAGTGTCAGTTGCTTGACGCGTTGCGCCAGTCGCCCGACTTGAGGGTCCATGCTCTGCGCGGCATCGGCAAGCTGCTGGACCTGGTTGCAAAGCGGCGCCTCGGGCAGTTCGAGACCTAGCCGGTCATACGCTCGCTGAATGGCGCTTGCCATCTGTTCCGGCCGGTCGCGCAGGTAGGATTTGAGCGCCAGGATTGCATTGGACAGGGCGCTCTCGGCGAGTGACCAGACGGAGCCGCGTACTTCCGGATTATCCAGGTCATAGTTCGCGTCGCGCTGGACCGACTCGGCAAAGATTTCGATATCTGCGCGCCAGAACAGCGGCATGTCCTCGAATCGCGCAAAAAAGAGGCGATGCTTGCCCGAGCGCTGCAGGGCCGGGTCGGAACGGAGCGATTCGACGACCCCGATTCGCGAGAGGATTTCGGCCAGGTTGTCCACGCAGACGTGAAATTCCGAGTCGGGTACCTCCCATAAAATGTCGATATCGCTGTATTCGTCGGCGCGTTCCGTTGCAAGCGAGCCGCGCAAGAATGCCCGCGAGCCGGGCGCGGCGCCGCGTAGGTCGTCAAGTATCCTGTTCACCAGTTTGCTTCGGATGCGAATATCCAGGTCCATTTGTTCGTCCTCGAGTCGGCAAGCCACCCTGCCAGGGAAATGCCCCTGGGGAGATTCTCTCTGATCGTAAGAGACTCGCCTTACTTGATGGGCGTGTCCAGTGTTACCTGGTCGCCGCCCGCGGCGAGAGGGATCCGCTGATCGGGAGTGGTATACAGCCCGACCTTGAGTTTGTACGCCCCGTCAGGCAGGTCGTTCGGTATGTCCAGTGTATAGTCATCCTGCACCGTTTCTCCGGGGGGCCAGCGATCCGTCGGGAACAGACCATTATAGGGGGCATGGTCGGATTGAGCGCGAACAACGCCGCCGGCGTCCTCCAGGTGCACAAACATGGTATACCGCTGTTTGAGGGGTTGGGTGGTGCTCCAATAGAGCGACAGATCGAGTTTTTGTCCTCGTGCGAGCCGGGCCGGCCCCGCCGCGGTGGGGGCGTTGGATTTCAGGTTATATCCCATCAGCGCCATGCCGTTTGTGAACTCTGCGCGCTGTGAATGGGCAATCGCGGTCGCCTCGAAATTCCCAATCCGCAGGGGGCTAAGGCTGATGCTGTGCGGATGGTCGTAATCAGTTGTGTTGGTGGTTGGATCAAACGTATACCAATTCAGTTGCGGTGTGTATAGCCCCGCGAGCATGTCCGCTGTCAACGGAATATCCCAGACATCGCGGTAATAGTCGCCCGTTTTCCAGAAATAGGTTGGATTATAGACGCTGACCGGCATCTGTTCCCAATTGCCGTGTGGCTCACCCAGAATGTCATTCCAGTCCAGCCCTGCCTTGTATTGGGCATTTATGGGGCCGGTCACTTGATAATAGATGCCGAGCCGCAGGAGCTGCCCCGGTTGCGCCGGATCGGGCGACAGATCATACCCCAGCACGCGCACGGAATCGATCAGTTGGGCATTCATGGCATAGCGCGGCTGGGGCCGGTCGAGCAGCGGCAGTCCGACCGCCTGCACGGTGCGCGGGCCGGGGGCGTTCTGGTCTTCAGGCGTGAACTGGACGTAATAGAATGGTCGCTTGAGATCATGCGCCGCGGTCAGTAGCTTTTGATACTGGTCTCGAATCGGCGACTCGTGGACCACCAGGAGGTCCGCCCGCTGGCCCTCGACAAATTGGAGATAACGTAGCCCGGTGGCAATCTCCCAGGGCGCGATCACGACAGCGTTCGGCGCGATCTGATCCGCGAGGACCGTGCGCGCATAGGTATCATAGGCCGTATTGCCGCTATTGTCTATATCCCGATAGTTCAGCGCGAGTGCGGCCAAGGGCAAGAGCGCGAGCAGTCCAACCGCGGCGACGCGCAGGCGGGGTCGCGGTTGGAGGTATTGCAGCAGCGCCGCCGCGCCTACCGCAAAAAACAGCGCGAGGATCAGGTAGGCGCCGCTAAAATAATAGCGCGTGGACTGTGCGCGCAGGGTGACCGAGATGGCCGTAATGCCCGCAGCGATGGTGAAAAGGATGACCGCCAACCGCCGGTCGCGCTTCCAGAGGAACATGATGCCTGCTGCTGCAAATGCCAGGATAATCGGATTGAACTGCTGGAGTAGAAGGCTGCCGCTGTTGCCGATGCGCGCCAGGATCGAATCGCCACTAGAACTGTCTGCAAATCCCAGCTTGTTCCGATTATCAAACCCGGTGACGAGATTGAAAAACCCAGAGACAGAGTGGTTATAATAGGCGCTCACCGTGCCTTTGAGATAGGCGTCGGCGCGGTGATACAGTTCCCAGTCTGCCGGGGATTGATCGGCCAGGAGCTGCGAGGCGCGGATGGGAATATAGGCGTAGAGCAACAGCGGGATCAAAACCAGCAGGGCCGCGAGGATGAACCGGCGGCGATTCAGATACCGGCGCATGAACCAGATGAGCACAAGGAACCCAAACGCGGCAAACGCCGAGACGCGATGGTTATCGAGCGCCAGCCCGAACGAGAGCGCCATCAGGTAGAGATCGCGTGGCTGTTGGTCCTGATACCAGCGCACTGCAAAATAAAAGGTAAGCGAGAGGAGCAGGGTGTTGAGCGCATACACTTCGGCCTCAACCGCCGAGGCCCATAGCGTCGGCGCGACGGCCATGAGCGCGGCCGCGACCGCCGCGGCGATGCGCGACTGTGAGACCCGATAGGCCAGCAGGTAGATGACGCCGACGGCAAGTGCGGCGGACGTCGCCGAAACGAGGTTGACCCGCCAGGCCGGATTGCCAATGGGCAAGAGGGTGAATACCTTGCCGATCAATAGATAAAGCGGATAGCCGGTCGAGTGCGCCACGCCCAGGATGTTGGACATGTATTGCCACTCGCCGCTATCACCGTCGAGCACGCCGGGGGCCAGGGTGCGCAGATAGAGGAAAAACGCGGTCAGCGTGAGGATGAAGGCGCTCACGCGATTGGAGTATTTTCTGTTCCAGGTCACAAGCTGCGACCTATTTTACCCACAACGGGTCCCAATCGTCGGACTGGTGATTGCTGATGATATGCGGATTGGTCATGCGAAAGTCAAAGCCATCGTCCGGGCCGACGTCAACGACATAGATTTGCTTGAGCCCGCTTCCCCCTCCCCAAAACGCGACCTGCGCCCCGTTCGGACTGAATGAGGGATGCCCGGCGTCCGCCCCGGCGCAGAAATCACCCTGGTCGGTCAGGCGTCGAATGGTCGGGTTCTGCCCCGGCGTCCCCTTGAACAGGTTCATGCTCCGAATACAGCCTACTCCGGATTCATGATTCGAGACAAAGGCAATATAATTGCCGCCCGGCGACCAGACGGGGTCCTTGGCTTGAAAACCCTTGTTGGAAATCCATTCCCCATGACTAATGTCGTCGTTTGAGTTGATTAGCCGGGCATCCAACACAGTGTCCAGAATGTACAGGCTACAAGTGCTATAGCTGCCATAGCAGGCGCGTTCCCCCAGGACTACCCGCTGACTATCGGGTGAAAAGCCCTCGCGCCCCTGGAGTGAAATGTAGAGCGCCTGGGCTGATTTCTGTTCCAGTTTTTGGACGCCGCTGCCATCCGGGTTCATCACATAAAAGGAAAAAGAGTTCGGATAAAAGCCGCCGTCCCGGCTGCTCTTGAACATGATCTTGCCGCGTAGCGCGCCCTGGCTGGCCTGCGGCGCGGCCGGAGGCGGCGGTGGGCGTGGGGCCACGACAACCGGCGGTGGCGTGTTGGTGATGGTAGGTGTATCGGTGGGAAGCGGTGTATTGGTCGGCGTGGGCGTCGGCGGCGGAACCAGCGGCGTTCCATTATAGATAATTGTCGCGCCTGGCGTCGTGCCGTAAATGGTCAAGACCTGGCTGGTCGGGTCGTATTGGGCGACAAAGACCATGCCCAGCGCGTTCGGTGTGGAGGAGGACGAAGGGAGCGCCGTACTGCTTGGCGCGGGGGTGTTCGTAGGGATTGCGTTGGTAGCCGTTGTGTTCGTTGGAGTGGTCGCCGGTTGCGGAGGAGTCGGCGTGGTCGTGCAGCCTGCTGCAAATAGAACAACAAGCGCCAAGAGGATCAGGGAAAAAGGTTTCATGCAAGCACCTTGCTATTTTATATCGCTAATATTGGCCGGTCAAGAAACACACAACACCGCGATTCTACCATAGAAGGGAATAGTGTCAACACACACACCCGAAGGGTCTTCAAGACCCTTCGGGTGTGAAAATGGGGTTACGAGATATACCCGAGGTCCTTGAGGCGTTCGACCACCTCGGCCTCTTCCTGGTCGGTGTATCCGGCCAGGTCGCGGTTTGTACTGGCGGCGCTGCCGCCAATTTGCACGGTTCGCGTGTCGCTGAGCGCTTCCGTGAGAACGCGCCCATCCATGTCGGCGGGGACGGGGAGTTCCAGGAGGTGGAGGATTGTGGGGGCGAGATCGATCAGGCGTGCGCCTTGAAAAGCGACGTCATTCTGCACGGGGGGGCCCGCCGCGATCAAGATGCCATTCATCCGGTGACTGGACGAAACGCCGTAGGAGGGCTCTAGAATTTTGTTCGAGCCGAATTCAAAATCACCAAAGGCGATGGTTTCGAGGCCTTTCGGCAAAAAGAGAATGTCGGGGGCCTCATCCAGGTGCGCCCCATGATAGAGCTCTTCCTTTTTCCAAAGGCGCTCAACCAATGGCGCGCCGTCAGAAAGGGTAAGCTGTTTGAGGTCGCGGATGATTTCGTCGCGCACCTGTTCATATTCCGCGCCCGGCTCGACAATTCCCTGGGGCTCGCGCCCCTTGAGATTGACATGGACCTCGCCGATATAGCCGATGGAATAGGCGCGCGTGCGAGACCAATCCACATCCGAGAAGGAGAGGAAAAAGCGTTTGAGCAGGCCGCGGCCGCCGCGCCGCTTGTCGAGCGTGCGCCGCAGTTTGCCCAGCCCGAGCGCAAGCAGCCAGCTATACACCGTGCGCGGGGTCAGCCCCAGATCGAACGCGAGCGTCTTGAGCCGCGAAGCGGGCGCAGGGTTGATTTTGAGATAGCCCTTTTGCTTTAAAAAGTTATTGACGTACAGGAAATTGCGCACGGGGCCATGCCCATGATCGGACATAACGAGGACTGCCGTATCCGGGCTGAACGAGGCGATGAGCTCGCCGAGCGCCGCATCAATCTGGCGATACACCTGCAAGATGCCGTCGTGGAATTTCGCCGCTTCGGCCGGATCGTGCTGGTGGTGGGTCGGATCGTAGGATGACCACAGGCCGTGGCAGACGGTGTCGGTCTCGGGAAAGACGAGGACGCCGAGGTCCCAGGGATATTTGTGCAAGAGATAGGCGGCGGCGCGGGCGCGCTGCTGGATCGAGTGGCGCAGCGCCTGCATGAAAATCTCGCCGCGTCCTTTAGAATAGACCTCGTCGGAATAGACGATGTATTCGCCGATGGCGCGCTGGATCTCGTCCTTGAGCGCGGGGGGATAGGTATAATCGCTCGCCCCGCGCGGTGTAAGCATGCCGGTGACCATCAGGCCGTTGACGGATTCGGGCGGGTAGGTGACCGGGACGCCCATGACAATGACTTGCTTGCCTGCTTCGCCGGCCATTTCCCACACCGCCTTGCCGTCGCGGTCGCGGCTCGATACCGGCGCCAGATCGTACGACCCTTTGCGGCGCTGCATGAAATCAAACAGGCCGTGCGCGCCGGGATTCTTGCCGGTCATGAACGACGTCCACGCGCTCGCGGTGACGGGCGGAACGGTGGATTCGAGTGGGCTCCAGGCCCCCGAATCCATGAGTTTTTTCAATGTGGGCAAGTGGCCCTGCTCGGCGAATGGCCGGATGAGGTCAAAAGTGCCGCCGTCCAGCCCGATAACGAATACTTTCATGATACCTGTTATCTTGCATCCTGCAACGCCACATTCGGCGTGCGTGCTTCGGTCATAGTCAATGTGTCATCATCTGGCTGCTGGCTGCTGGCGGCTGGCGGCGCAACCACCGGCATCTCGGTATGCTTGCCCGACGAGACCGGTCCCAGGATGAGGGCGCGGACGATGTCGCCGCTATAGATGGCGTTAGGTTTGACCTCGCAGCCGGCCCAGCAGCCGACGCACTTTTTGACGATCTTGCGCTGCGGCGCAATCGCCTCCCCGTACCACACCTCTTGCAGCGTCTGTTTGCGCAAGTTGCCGACGACGTTGGGGAAATAGACGCAGGTCATGACATCGCCGTTCGGCATTAGCCGCATGTGGTTGTGCAGCTCAATGCACGAGGGTTTGGGTTGCTCGACGTGATTCACCAGGCGGTTCTTGAGCCCGTGCAGGTAATACCGCTGTACCATCCACTCGGGAATGTCGTGAATGCCATCACGGCGGTCAAGCTGGTCAAAGATATAGTTCAACTGCTCGGGCGTGAAATCGCTCAACGATACGGACCGCATGTCCGGCACATCCTTTTCCTTTGAGGTGTTCATGCGGTAGAGTGTATAGTGGTCGGTGGCGATGGCATAGTGTACGGGGATACCCAACTCGGCCATCGCCTCGCGCAGCGGCTCGATATGGTCCCAGTTCCGGTCGGTCAGCGTCTGGTTGACCCCCAGATAAAAGCCGTACTGGCTGCGCATTTCTGATAGGGTGCGCAGGGTGCGCAGCGACTTGTTATACAGCCCGCGATAGCCGCGAATCTCATCGTGCCGGTCGCCCACTGCATCGATGGACACCTTGAGGTGCAGCCGAGGGGAGCCAAAGGCCTTGACGAATTCAATGATGCGCTCGTACATGACCCCGGCCGTAGTAATGTGGAGGACGGTCGGCTCTGAGACGCTGAGGATATTCTCGACCAGTTCATGGAAATCGCGCCGGAGGAAGGGCTCGCCGCCGGTCAGCCGGAGGGAGTCGAGCTTGGGCATCTGCTTGAAAATTGCTTTTGCTTCTTCCGGCGTCATATCGTCGTGATCGGTCTTTTTCCAGACGTCGCACATAAAACAGCGCAGGTTGCACCGCCACGTGACAATAAAGGTAACCATGCTGGGCAGTTCGATGCGCCCGAGCTGGTTGTTCATAACTGATTTAGCGATATTGGCGTAGGTTGAGAGAGCCATAGCAAAACTCCTGTATGAGCGGTGAGCCGTTAGTTGCAAATTGTTCTGGGG
>JBAVQS010000099.1:0-2517 GCA_049694275.1 Anaerolineae bacterium
GCTGCGCCGGCTTGGGGTCGATTGACGCTTGTGCGCGTCGCGGTTCATCACCTCCATGAATCGAAATGGAATAATCAATGCGAAATAGCGTAGGGCTGGAATCGCCCCATCGTCACCAATTCCTGGAGCGGCTCGCCATCCGGCTCGATGGCCGCAGGCCGAATGATACCGGGCAGAGTAATCAGGCTATAGATTTCCCGCGCGCCCCCTTCGAGCCGCAGCCAGTGCGCAATCTCTCCGCTCTCCAGGTCCACCACGTAGAGCCCATGCTGTGGCTCTAGTTGCTTTTCCTTGAGCGTCTCTTCGAGCGGGAGCCCAACATAGAGCTCGCCGGTGCGCGATTTGCTTGAACCCACTATGGCAAACTTTCCTACAAAATCCACTCCGCGCAAAAAGCCCGGCGCAAAGATCAGCGGCTCAAAGCGGCCCTGTTTCAAATCCACCCGGCCGAACTGTCCCGTCCCCGCGTTCGTCAGCCAGAGCTGATCGCGATACCACCGCGGCGAATGGGGCATCGATAGGCCGGTCAAAATGACCTGGTTCGCGACCACATCGGTCACGGTCCCTCCGTCTCGCTTGTGCTGTCGCCAGCCCCCATCCACCCGGTCCTGGCTCACGCTGGTCACGTAAGCCGGATGCCCATCGCGCAGGGCGAGCCCGTTGAGGTGACAGCGATCCACGGCCACCAGGTCAGGCAAAAAGGGCGGATGCCAGAGGGGCGTAAAGTTGTACCGCTCGCTCAGCGTCGAGAGACAGCCCAGCAGGGTATTGACGAAAACGACGCGTCCCGCGGGATCGACCGCCAGGTCATGAATTCCCAACACGCCGGTGGTATAGGCCGTCTGCGGAATGTAGAACGCATCGCAGCCGCTCTCGGTCGTCTGGCCCGGCGGCAGCGCGTTCTCCAGCCGCCAGAGCTGGTAATCGCTTGCCACGTAAAGCGTACTGGCGCTCGCGCGCGCCAATCCCATGCAGCGCTCGAACGGGGCAGTCGCCACCGACAGGCGCCCATCCGCTTTGAGCCCGATCATAAAGAGCTGGTCCGTATTGGTAAAAGCCAGGCTTACCTGCGCGTCGCTCAGCCATTCCATAAAATGGGGCGAGGTAGTCACCTGAAACAGGGAGAGCTCTAAAAATTCGAAAGGCGCCGGCCCGCTCGCGGTCTCAGGCATGTTCACCCTGCTCCTGCCGCGCATACGCCTCGGCGTCGAACCAGAGCGAGCTCTTGATCTCGTCGGTGATGAGGCCCAATGCCATCGGCTGGCGCACCCCGGGCAGGACCACCACATCGAAGAGCTCGCGCGCGGGACCTTCGACAAAGAGCCAATCCGAGATTGCGCCGGTGCGCAGGTTGATGATAAAGAGTCCGAGGTGTGGTTTGCTGTTGCGCTTGCTCAACTCGTCGTCCAGCCCCAGCCCGGAATACATATCGCCGTGGCGCGGTTTCGACGAGCCGACGATGGCGTAATCGCCATAGAAATCGAGCCCGCGCAAAAAGCCGGGCGCAAACGCCACCGGCTCCATCTGGCCGCGGGCGAGGTCGATCTTGCCCAGTTGCCCCGTGCCGGAATTGGTCACCCACAATTCATCTCGGTACAGGCGTGGCGAGTGGGGCATCGAGAGGCCGGTCGCGACAATCTCGTTGCTCGCCATGTCCACCACGACGCCTCCCGCCCGGCGATGGTCCCGCCAGCCGTCGATGGTGTCGGTCGTGCTCACGCTCGTCACATAGGCGGGCTTGCCGTCGCGAATTGCCAGCCCGTTCAGGTGGCAGTGGTCCGGCTGGGTGATTTCGGCAAGAAAGGGGGGCTTCCAGACCGGGACAAAGCTGTACTGGTCGCTCGCCGCGCACACGCAACCAAAGCGCGTGTTGACAAAGAGGACGCGCCCCGCGCCGTCGACGGCGACATCGTGGACGTTCACGTTGCCGATGCGATAGACCTTGCGCGGAATATAGAGGCGGTCATACGACTCCTCGACCCGCTGGCCCGGCGGGAGGGGACTTTCCAATTTCCAGATCTGATAGCGGGTGCCGACATAGATCGTGTCCGTTCCCACTCGCGCCAGGCCCATCGTCTTGTTAAAGGTGCGCTCGTAAATGGAGAGGCTGCCATCCGGATAGAGCCCGACAAAAAAGAGTTTGGCAGGGGGGATGGCAAAGGCCAGGCTGATCTGCTGCTCGGCCAGCCAGGTGGGAAAATGACGCGAGACGGTAACCTCGAAATCGGGTTGTTCTTCAGGGATAGAGTCCATGATCTACGCTCGCGCTATTTTATCGCAAATTGCCCCGTTTGACTAGGTGGGGTCGCGCCCCTTTTTTTACTTTTCCGCTATTCACAGTATAATCGCTTCATGCGTTGTGAAACGTTAGCTGCCGCCAGTTCTCTTATCAGGGGGTCCCATGGATAATCATGCTTCCGTGCTTGTCGTCGACGATGACGAAGCCATTCTCGCGATGCTGCGCGACACACTGCATGAAAATTACGAGGTCGCGACGGCGAGCGATGTGCTCGAAGC
>JBAVQS010000100.1:0-23189 GCA_049694275.1 Anaerolineae bacterium
AATACCAAGGAAGGATTCTCTGATCTCGCCATGGTTGTTGCCTGTGGGTTGCATAACTTGCGGATTCAGCAACGACCACAGCCATTGCTGCGATGAGCTTGATCGCTATTTCGGATAACGCCTAATGGGTGACCAGACCCCGGGCCCTCACCGGGGTCTGGCATCCAGGAGGAGAGAAAGGATTAATGTCCGACCAGAGCGTGAATCAATTCCCCGTCGGTTGTATCGCCGCTCAGTTCCCAGAACATGACCCCGCGCAAACCCTTGGTATCGATAAAGGCGCTCCGCTGGGCCATTACCTGGGGATCATCATAAGTCCAGAATTCCTGGGTGGCGGAATCAAAGACCCAGGCATCCTTCGTCAGGTTATCCCAATATTGGGGATACCCCTTGGCCTTGATTACGTTGTAGGTTGCGGAACCGAGAGCGCCGGCTGCTGGCTGGTAAAGACCGTGCTTGATATTCGGCACGCCTGACCAACCGTATCCATAAAAAGGTGCACCGACAACCAGCTTGTTAGCAGGCGCGCCACGGGCCATGTAGATGCCAACCGCATGGCTGACGCTGGACCGGGCTTTGCCGCTTGGGTCATTTGACGAGGTGTAGAGCGGCGAGTTAAAGTTGGTTGTAGTCTCCCAGGCGCCATGAAAATCGTAGGTCATCAAGTTGATCCAGTTCAGAGAGCGCGTGACCTGGCTCACTTGGATCTTGGCGCTGTTCGCCTCGCTGGCGGATGCGGCGATAGTCAACAAGAGGTTCGGATTGACTGCATTCAACTGGCGGCGAAATTCGGCGAGCAGCGCGGTAAAGTTCTGGGGGTCTTCGGGGCGATAGTTGCAGGTGTCACCGCACGCGCCTGGATACTCCCAATCAATATCGATGCCGTCGAAAACGCCTGCCCCCGATCCGGGGCCGCCCATGCCGCCCCACCCTGGATCGGGCAGGTTGCCCTTGATCAGGAGATCGATGCAAGAGTGCACGAACGCCACACGGTTTTCCGGAAGGGCCGCGTCCGAGAAGTGTGACGAGCCCGTCCAGCCGCCCAGCGAGATCAGGACCTTGAGCTTTGGGTACTGGGCTTTTAGTGCTTTCAATTGTTGAAAATTGCCGAGGATCGGATTGGGCCATGTCACTTCCTGCCCGTTGACCGACTGAGCCGGGTCCCAGGGCTTTTGGTAATCAGCCCAGGGGTCAAAGAGCTGGCAGGTGATATTGCCGTTTCCATCGGGGGCAACGTTTGCAAAGGCATAGTTGATGACGGTAAGCCGATCGGCTGAGCCGCTCGTCACGATATTCTTGACAAGATAGTTGGCTCCATAAATGCCCCATTCTGTGAAATAGCCGACGACCTGCTTGTCGGTCCCCGTCGACTGACCCGCACTGACGGGAGAGACGGCGATCAGGCTCAAAAGTGCAATGAGCAAGAGGGTAAGGAACAATATGCGTCGCATGAAATGATACCTCCTTGGAAAGAATAGTGGATGAGCCGCCAAATCGGCGTCGCCCGATCTCCGGCCCTACATTCTTGCGCTCGTGACATCAACCAGTTTCCGCATGGCAATGGTGATGGGTGACCAGGCTGCCACATCCTCAGGCTTGACCCCATTCCACGTCGTCGCCAAATAGCCCAGCATTCGCTCGCTTCCCTGCGCTTGCGCATAATCGACGAGCGCCTCGACCGCCCGCTCGTCGCGCCAGCCGGACGGTAAGACGCGGAAACCCTTTTCGAGGAAAAATGGAATGGAGGGATAGCTTGAGCGCAGTTCGTAATGCCAATCGCAGATTATAATATCCTTGGCAACTCGATCTACTGCTGGATGGATGTGCAGCCGGTCCGCTTCCCACTCGCCATAACCCATGATTTGATCGTCGAGAAATCGATCTCCCCATATCAGCATCTCGACGCCACGCTTGAGTAGATAGTTGTAATAATCCCCGACCGCTTGCGCATACAGCCGGACCGGGTCCATCCCCTTGCAGCGCGGGCAGTGTTCTGAAGCAATGACGAAAACCTCGTCCATTCCGACGTGCAGCGCGTCCGCCTCGAATGTATCGATCAGCTCGTCAAAGAGATCAAACACAATCGGCAGCAGCGCCTCTTGCCGGGGGCACCAACTCCGGCAGTAAATTCCGGCGTTGTTGGGATACTGGCCGGGCGTCTCGTCAAACTCGGGATACTGTCGCAGCAACGCATAGGTCTGCTCGGCCCACGACTGGTGACCCAGACAGTTGAACTGCGGAATGAGGCGAATGCCGTGTTCCTGGCAGCTCCTGACGAGACGCCGCGCCTGCTCGTGGGTGACCGGATTGGGTTCGGAAAGTTCCGGGTGTGATGTGTACGCATAGAAATAATCCAGCTCGACAATCAGCAGGTTCACCCCGAGCGCCGCCAACGCCGGCGCCTGCGCGATGGCCGCCTCTGCGGCTTGCGCATTTGGCGTCAACACATGCACGCCCCGCCACTCTCCCGCCGCTTGCAAATTCCCCGTCATTCCTTCTCCTTCTCCCCTTGTCTCCTTTGTCTTTCAGTTTACCTCTAGTCCTGTCTACCCCTTGATCGCGCCGCTCAGCCCGCGCACGAATTGCTTTTGCAGCGCAATGAACACGATCAGGATCGGGACGATGGTAATGATAATGCCTGCCGCCGTGGCCCGCAAATCGGACGAGAACATGCCTTGCAGCGCCGCGAGCCCGACGGTCAAGGTCTTGTTATCCATTGTAGGCAGCATCAGCGAGGGCCACAGAAAATCATTCCACGAGACGACAAAGGTAATGATACCGCAGGTGGCAAGCGAAGGGCGAATGATCGGCAGTAAGATCTGCCACCAGATGCGGAGCTCGCTGGCCCCATCCATCTTGGCGGCGTCAATGAGATCGTTAGGCACGGTCTTGAAGGCCTGCCGGAGCATAAAGATGTTGAGCACGGTCGCCAGGTTGGGAAAGATCAACGCGAACAACGAATTGTAATAATGAAAGAAGTTCTGGGCGAGCACAAAGCCGGGAATATAGGTAAGCTGCGGCGGCACGATAAAGGTCGCCAGGAGTAAATAAAAGATCGCGTCGCGCCCGCGGAAATTCATCTTGGCGAAAGGATATGCTGCGAGCGCCGTGATCAGCAGGTTCAGCGCCGTCGTGCTCACCGTTACAATCACGCTGTTCACAAAAAACTTGGCCATCGGCAGCTCGTTCCACACTTTCACATAATTGGCAAGGGTTGGATCGTGCGGAAGGAACTCGAGCGGCACCGCGACGATGGAATCTTGTGGCCCCTTTAAAGAGGTGACCAGCGTCCAGAGAAAAGGCAGGACGGTGATGGCAGCCACGAAACAGAGCACGATGTACCAAAAGATATTCTCCCCGAGGTGGCTGCGCGTTCCCCCGCGCGTTGCCGCGGCCTGCTTGGATGTTGTTTGAGCTTGCACCTGTGCCATCACTCTGCCTCCGTGCCGCGTTCTAGCGCGCGCATGTTCAAGATTGAAAAAGCGAGCGTCAGGGCTAGCAGCACCAGCGCAACCGCAGAGGCATATCCCGCGTGCTGCAGTCTAAATGCCTGCCGCCAGAGATAAAAGACGATCGTATAACCGCTGTTTAGGATGCCGCCCAGTTCGCCATTGAGCGTAAAAATCTCGTTGAACACCTCCAGCGCGGCCACACTCGATGCAACGGCGACGAATGTCATTTGCGGGCGGAGCCCGGGCAAGCTGACGTGCCAATGTTTTTGCCAGGCGTTGCACCCGTCAATCACGGCAGCGTCGTACAGCTCTTCGGGAATGTTCTGCAGGCCGGCCAAAAAGATCATCATGTAATAGCCAAGGCCGAGCCAGATGGTCAGCAACATGGCGATGGGCAGGGTGAGTGACGGCTCGGCGAGCCATTGGATGGGATCCTGAATGATGCCGAGCGATATCAAAATGCCGTTAAAGAGACCATTCGTGTCAAATAGCATGCGCCAGGAGTAGCCGACCGCGATGCTGCCGCTAATGACGGGGATATAGTACAGGGCGCGAAAGACATTGATCAAAGGCAGCTTGCGATTGACGGCGATGGCGAGCAGGATGCCAAAAAAGATCAGGACCGGCGTCACGAGCAGATAGATGAATGAATGAACGAGGGCATCGCGAAAGCCCTGTTCGTTCAGCAACTGTTGATAGTTTTTCAGCCCGACCCAAACCGGTGGCGTCACGATGCTGTAATCAGTAAAGCTATAGTAGATGACCGCCAGGATGGGGTAGAGGACAAAGATTGCAATCACGATGAGGGCCGGGGTGAGAAACAGGTAGGGTGTAAAGGAGAGTCTTTTGGTCATGGCATCTCCAGGCGAAAGCCGGTCCCCTTCTTGGTGGGAAGGGGACCGGGCAAAGGCCAGAGTTTACTGTCCTGCAATCAAGGCGTTCGCCTTGGTTACAGCGTCGTCGAGAGCTTTCTGGGCTGGAACACCGTTGAACAGAGCCTGCTGAATCGCCTGCTGGACGATGTCGTTCACATCCTTCTGCTTCGGGATGGTGGGAACGATATCAGAGTACTTGCTGATGACGTCCTTGGCGATGGGCTTGGCGCTATCCTCGACGGCGACCGGCTTGGCCGAAAAGAACGGATCATCGTAGGAAGCCGGGGTCGAAGGGTAGATGGCGACGATTTTGCTGAACTCGAGCATGCTCTTGGGATTGGTAAAGAACTGGGCCAGGGCGATGGAGGCGTTAGGGAACTTGCTGTCTTTTTTGACCGAGATGCTCATGAGGCCCTTGCCGACGACGCCGGACTTGCCCACCGGCGAAGGGACGGCGGCGAGGTAGCCATACAGTGCGGGATTGTTCTGGCGCACATCACGGATGAGGTTCGGGCCGGTGGCGTAAAAGGCTGCCTTGCCGGTTTCGAACAGATTCAGCCCGACGCGATCGTCCGTGGTTACAAGCGCCGTCTTGTCGACGGTGCCGGCCTTGACCATATCGACATACATCTGGAGCCACGCGGCCCCTTCCGGCGAGTTGAAGGTAAAGGTCTTGCCGTCGTCGCTGATGACCTTGACGCCGCCCTCGTACACCATCTGCGAAAGGAGGTCGGTCATTGTCAAGCGGACATCACAGAGCGTGCCGGTTTTGTCTTTGATGGTTTTGCAGAGCGCGGGGAGCCCGTCGATTGTCTTGGGGAAATCCTCAACTTTCAACCCTGCCCCGCCGGTGTACCCTGTGAGCTTGCCGTCCTTATCATATTGGGCGTCACCCGAATAGACTTTGGTGTTGATCAGATCGACGTTGATGCCCTGATACCAAGGGAACTGATAGTTGACGCCCTTGACCAATTGCTCTTTCCAAAGGCCGGCGAAATACATGTCCTTGATGTTCTGGGGCACTTTGTCGTCCAGCGGGAGCAGCAAGCCCCGGGTTGCATAGTCGCTCACCCAGCCTTCAGAAACGGACAGGTTGATGACGTCGGGCGCGCTGCCGGCGTTAAAGGCGTTATCCAGGTCCTGGCGGAAGGTGGCCTGGTGGTCCTCCCACTTGACGGTGACGCCGGGATAAGCCTGCTGGAAGCGGGCGATGGTGCTCTTGATATAGTCGTCAAAAGTCGGGGAGAGGTAAAAGGTCCAGAAGGTGATGGTGGCGTTTGGCTCGACTCCCTGGATGACGGCTTCGGGGTTGGGGCCGGGGGTCGGAGTCACGACTTTTTCGACGACGACGGTCTGCTGGACCTGTTTTTCGACGACGACAGTCTGTGGGACCTGTTTTTCAACGACGACGGTTTGCGGGACCATCTGCGGCGCCGCTGGGGTGACGGGCGTGTTGCATGCGACGAGCGCGATGAACAGGGCAATGAGCGCCGCGGCGAGAATCAACTGCGAATAGCGGGATTTCATTTCTCCTCCTCTAGAGAAAATAGAGTTGTCTGATTAGCGTTATAGAGCCCGGGATTGTCTTGTGTCAGCTCACCTCCTCATGAATTTCTATCGCGCCGATACGATTACTCGGGATGATTCTCTACCTGGTTGTCGATCCGCGTCTGAACCCACTCGACCAATGCGTTCAGGCTTGGGAACCCGTATCGCTGGTCGGTCAAGGGATCTTCGAGACTAAACCGCCAGACAGTCAACGGCGCCTGTTCACTCCGCTCTTCCCAGAACCGCAAGAGATATGAGTGATAACCAGGGGGTCTGGCGACAAGTGGGGTGTCTTCCATTGGATTCTCTGAGAGTGTCATCGTTATTATGCCTATTATAGAAACCAAGCGTCCAGAAAACGTCTACTGGACGTATAGAGGGTTTTCATCGAGGGGGTTGACACTCGCTTGTCCACGTGCTAGACTCACGCCATGTGTAGGGAGCGGCGGTCTCAGGCTGCCGAAGCTTTATAGGATCCCGTGCAGGTTACACGATGGACAAAGTTTTGGCCCTCCTGGCGCAACTCGAAAATGCGCAATTGGTGGGGAACGGCGCCGGCAACGAACTGGTGTACCGGTTCAAACACGCGCTCACACAGGAAGCGGCTTACCAGTCATTGCTTGTGAAAAAGCGCCGCGAGATCCATCTGCATGTCGCGCAGGCGTACGAACAGCAGTACGTCGGTAACCTGGACGAATATGCCGGGCTTTTGGTAGAACACTATGCGATGGCTCAGGATGACGACCGGCTCGCGAGCTATGCGCTGAAAGCCGGACACGCGGCGATGCGCGTCAATGCTTATGCCGAGGCGCGTTCGTACTATACGCGCGCGCTTGAGGCGCTGTCTCGCTTGCCGGAGACGGACGATAACCGTCGACTATATGTGGATGCCCTGACCAAGCTGGTGAGCGCCTCTTTTGCCTCCGATTCTCCCGAACGCAATTTCCAGCGCATGTCCCAGGCGGAATCGCTCGCTCTGCAGCTTACCGCAGCGCCGGACCCACCGCGGGCCGACCGGTTGCGCCTCGTCCGCATCCATTTCTGGATGGGAGACGCCCGCTATTTCAGAAACCGGCTGCCCGAAGCTTTGGGCTATTACCGGCAAACGATCAAAGAGGCCAGATTGCTCGCAGATACCTCGCGCGAGGTCATTGCTTCCAGCGCGATGGCCCGAGTGTTGACAGTCCAAGGGCATTTTGACCAGGGCGGGGAAATGTCGGCGAGTGTGGCCGAACCGTTCGAACGGGTTGCCAATTGGCCGGAGTGGGTTTGGGCTGTCGCTTTCCGGGGTCAGGCACTTGCGCAAATGGGGGAGTACGTCGAGGGAACGGCGACGGTGCAGCGCGCGCTGGCCCGGGCGTTAGCAACACACAACCTTTTGGGCGTTGCCGCCTACTATCTCTCCCTCGTGATCATCTATATGCTCGGGAGGGACCTGGCGCACGCACGTGGAGTAAATCAAGCTGCACAGGCTGCCGTTGCATCCGGGGACCTGGTCATGGCTTATAGCACAAACGGGTTCCAGAGCTGGATCGAGAGTCGGCTGGGGTTGCATGAGGCGGCAGCCGAGAGCATGAGGCAAGCGCTTACAATTCAGGATAAACTTGGAGGACAGCTCTTATTCGAGGATTGGTTCGCCGCCATTCGGGGCGAGCTCGCGCTCAACGCCGGGCGTGTTGACGAAGCGGTTGAGTTGTCCAAGCAGGCGGCGTCTCTTGCTCAGTTGGCAGGCGGCATCTTTGCCGAAGGGATGGCGCGGCAGGTATGGGGACGGGCCGCTCACGCGGTCAGGTCCGTCCTGTTGGGAACAGGCAGACGTACAGTTGGCAGAGAGCATGCGCCTGTTTGAACAGGGCAATGCGCGCCTGCAAATAGCTCATACACATCTCGCCAGGAGCGCGCTCTGCCGCGCACGCGGCGATCAAGCTGAGGCGGACTGGCATGTAGAACAGGCGCGAGCGCAGTTCGAACGTTCCTGTCTGCTCACCTGAGAAGTACAAAAGGCAGGAACGGAAATCTTCCGTTCCTGCCCCGCTCCCTTGTTTTCAACAGACTAGGTGGTTGGGAGGTGGTCCTGCACGCGATGCTGGACTGCGTACGCGGCCGCTTCGGCCCGCGTTGACAGGCTTAGTTTGCTCAGGATTGAGCTCACATAGTTGCGAACCGTCTTTTCGCTCAAAAAGATTGTATCGGCAATCTCTTTATTTGTCTTGCCTTTGGACACGAGCGCCAAGATCTTGAGCTCCTGGTCTGAGAGCGTCGCAAATGCCTCGTCCTCCGCCTTGCGCGACGCCTCACGGACCCGCTGGAATACCTTTTGTGTCAGCGTCGGATCGATCAGCGACTCGCCGCGCCCGATCTTTTCGAGTGCGCTCACCAGGTCTCCACTGCCGATTTGCTTGAGTACATACCCCGAGGCGCCTGCCGAGATGGCGTCGAACAACAAGTCGTCTTCGGCGTACGATGTCAGCATAATGACTTTTGTGTCAGGATATTTCGCTACAATTTCGCGCGTCGCTTCGATCCCGCTCTTGCCCGGCAGGCGGATATCCATCACCACCACATCCGGCTTGTAGCGCGCCACCTTGTCGAGCGCGTCGGTGGCGTTTCCTGCCTCCGCCACCACCTGGAACTGGGCATTCCGTGAGAGCAGGGCCTTGAGCCCCAGCCGCACCACTTCGTGATCGTCTACCAGTAGTATTTTCATGATGCTATTTATAAATGACCCACGTGTTCACTTTTGGAACACGTGGGCCGCTTGCGATTCGGACTGATTGACCGGTCCCTACCGTTCAAGTATAATCTGGAAGCACAATTATAACATATATCTGGAACCTTGATGAGCAATCGATTTCTCAAGTGGCTGGCTGTCCTGGGCCCTGTCGTCTTTTGGATAGCCCAACTCGCGTTGCGAACCTATCTATTTAACGAACAGCGCACCATCGGCGGTGATCTGTTTGCGTTGACTATGATCGCCCTCGCCTCCCTCCTCTTTTCGAACTGGGTTTTTGGCGTTATCGAAAAACGGGAAAGTGAGATTCGTCGCAAATCCGAGCAGATGAGCGTGCTCCACGATGCTGCTCTTTTGCTCACCACCGAGCTCGACCTGGCGACCGTGTTGCAAAAAGTGGTAGACCTGAGCCGCACCTTGGTTCATGCCCGCTATGGCGCGCTGGGCGTTCTCGATGAGAAGGGCGAGTCGATTCAACAGTTTATTACCTCGGGTATTACGCCGGAGCAACGCGCCGCGCTGGGGGACCCGCCGGTCGGGCATGGCCTGCTTGGCATTATCATTCAGAAGGGTAGGGCGCTCCGTGTTCCCAACATTGACGGCGATCCCCGGTCGGTTGGCTTTCCACCCCATCATCCGCCGATGCACTCGCTCCTCGGCGTTCCCATCATTTCAAAAGCGCACCTGATCGGTGACCTTTACCTGACCGACAAGATTCCGGATGGAGAGAACAGCGAGCAGGGGCATTACATCCCTTTCACGCAAGAGGATGAAAACCTCCTGCAACTGTTCGCAACCCAGGCCGCCGTTGCCATCGA
The DNA here is from genome assembly GCA_049694275.1 of Anaerolineae bacterium. Lineage (GTDB taxonomy): Bacteria > Chloroflexota > Anaerolineae > UBA4142 > SHND01 > JBAVQS01. The sequence goes on from JBAVQS010000100.1 coordinate 9,425, forward strand.
GAATGCCCAGCTCTATCGTCAGACGCAGCAATTGGCCATCCTCCAGGAGCGCGAGCGCTTTGGGATGGACCTGCACGACGGCATCATCCAATCGATCTATGCTATTGGTCTCATGCTCGAAGATGGCCAACTGCGCCTCAGCACAGAGCCAGGGCTGGCGAACAATCGTATTACGCAGGCGGTTCGTGATTTGAACGATGTGATTCGTGATATTCGAAATTACATTCTCGACCTTCGGCCCCAGCGCTTCCAGGGCCGCGATCTGGTTGGTGGTTTGCTAGAGCTGACCCGCGAGTTGCGCGCCAACACCTTTCTTGATGTGCGCTTGCAAACGGACGGCGTTCAAGGCGATATCTTGGGTCCCGAGCAGACAGTCGAAATCCTGCATATTGTGCAAGAGACGCTGACAAATGTGCGTAAGCATGCGCGCGCCACCGGCGTCGAGGTCTCGGCGGAGCGGGATGACCTCTATCTCCGGCTGACCATCGAGGACGATGGGGTTGGCCTGGATTCGGCGCGCGCCGCCAATACTAGCGGGCATGGGCTGCGCAACATGCGCGAGCGCGCACATAGCCTGGGCGCAGAGATTGGCTTTCAAGCCGGTGGGCACGGCGGCACGCGTGTGACTCTCGTCGTCCCCCTTGGGCCAGGTCTCCCTATTAATGCCCCGATGCACTAGCCCGTTAGAGCTAGTTCTCCGGGCTGCGTGACTACCGGCTGGTATCGGTCAATCAACCGATACCAGCCGGTTTTATGCGGTAAGTGGGCTAGTTGTCCCAAGCCGTCAAGTACGATTGCCCCTGTATTCACTCTGCGCCAAGAGATATACTCTTTGTTGATTATTTATGGAATCCATTCGCATCTTGTTGGTTGACGATCATGCAAGCGTGCGGGCGCGCATTCGTGATCGGCTATGCCACGAAACCGATTTCGAAATTGTCGGCGAAGCTGAGACCAGCGCCCAGGCGATCGAGTGCGCCCTGGCGCTACGACCGCATATTGTCCTGATCGATCCGATGATGCGCGACGGGCTGGGACTCGAGGCGACCCGCCAGATCGCCACGCGTCTCCCCGATACTGCTGTCGTCGTGTTGACCGCTTTTGCCGACACGGCGCAAATGATCGAACTGCGCAAAGCCGGAACCCGCTATATCCTGAACAAGGGAATCGAATCGCGCCGGCTGGTTGACATTCTTCAAGATTTGTGGAAACATCCGGCAGGTTGATCTAAAAACAGGCAAGACGACCTTTCTCGATTTATCTGGTCAGCCTACTGGCGCCTCTTTGAGCACGACGAATTCCCCTTTGCCCACAGGAACAAGGGAAGTAATGTATCCTGGGGTTTCGTGCACGCATCGGAAGAAATCAGTCAATTCATGCGCGTGCGATTCGGCGTTGTCCACCACAAGCAAGCCGCCGGGTCTCAGAATGCCTTGCAACTCACCCCACCAGCCCACGTACGATTCGCGATTCGAATCCAGGAACACGAAATCGAATGAGTCTGCCTGCTGCTGTTTGAGGAACTCGCCCGCGTCACCGAGGTGCAACTCGACCCATTCCTGCACTCCGGCCCGCGCAAAATTAGCCCGCGCCATCTCTGCTTTGTGCGCCGCGATCTCAAGCGTGACCACTTTCCCGCGCAGCGGCTGCACCGCCTCGGCCAGCCAGAGGGTGGAATACCCGTTCGATGTGCCGATTTCAAGCACCCGTTTCGCGCCGAGCGCGCGGATGAGCAAGTGCAGGAACGCGCCCGTATCAGGCGTGATATTCAGCATCTTGTTGGAGCGATTGGCGGTCTGGGCATCATTGTCATTTCCGAACTGCTCCAGTTCCTTTAACAGCATTTTCAATTCTTCATCCATCTTCTTTCCCTCCTTGCCGCCATCCCGATCAGACCCATCAACGCGGCGAGCGCCAGCCACGCGAACGCCGAATAGACGAGCAGCTCGAACCGTCCGTACTCGCCGTAATCGGGATAGCTCTTGCGCGTCGGTCTACGGTCCATGGGGAGCGCCAGACCATACAGCAGCAATTGGATGGAGAAGAGATCCCACGCGACCGGTACCGTGGACTCGCTGGTCACGAGCAGGGACACCGTCCCGCCGAAATTCACCACGAGCGCCACGGCAAACGAGGCTGCCGCCAGTCCGAGCAATGGCATCACCGGATACGCGGGTGCGCCTGTTGGCAGCGGCGGGGCGGTTTTCGCCGTCGTCCACAACAGGCTCGCGAGTATGCCCGCTGCCACCAACTCTAGCGCGGCTGACATGGGCACCGCGACCCGCAGGTCCTCCGCCGCCTCTGAACCTGGCGCCGCCATCGCGAGCAGCGGCTGCGCTACCGTGCGCAGTAGAATGCCCACGGCCATCAGGGCAAGCGCAAGCAGCGCACTCTCGCTCCGTGCGAGCTTGACTCCGCGCAGGCGCGGCAGAAAATACAGCCCTATGATTCCGGCTTGAAGCGCCATCGAATCCATTATAGCACTGGCCCAGGCGCTGTGTGCGCCTGGCATTTTTCCATCTTATTATCATTTGACAATTCCCCGTTTGCGATTAAGTTAGTAGCGCCATGGAATTTCATATTCAATGCGACCCGCGCGACATCTCGCGCTATTGCCTGACTCCCGGCGACCACGCCCGCGCCCAAAAGATCGCAGCGCATTTTGACGACGCCCGCGTCGTCTCGGAGACGCGCGGCTATCTCGTGCTGTCCGGGCACTATCAGGGCACATTCATGACCGTCTGCGCGACCGGCATGGGCGGTCCTGCCGTCGCCATCGCCCTCGAAGAGCTTGCGCATATGGGCGCCGATACCTTTATCCGCGTCGGCTCGTGCGGCGTGCTCCAATCCGGCCTCACCGCAGGCGATGTCATCATCTCGAACGGCGCGGTCCGGCTCGGCGGTACCGCCAACGCCTATCTCCCACCGGCTTTCCCTGCTGTGCCCAACTTTGCTGTTACTCGCGCCCTGGTCGACGCCGCGACCGAGCTACAGCTTGCCGTGCGCGTTGGCCTCAACGCCAGCGGTGACGCCTTTTACGCGCCTGCCCGAGAGCCTGACCTCTTGCGCGAGGCCCATATCCTCGCCGTCGAGATGGAGGCCGACACGCTATTTATCGTCGGGCAGTACCGCGGCTGGCGCACCGGCGCGCTTTTTACTTCCGATGGCACGCCGACAGAGATCAAGCCCGCGTGGGGAGAGCCTGCCTACCGCCAGGGCGAACAAAGCGCCATTCGCATCGCCCTGACCGCCATGCGCCATTTGGCAGCCACCGATCTCAAGTCTCCAGCCTAGTAGTGCACCAAAATGAGTCTGCGGGGTCCAGATACGGGTTTTCCAAATGGCGAATCCATATTCTGACCCGCAACTTCATCATGTTGGTGCACTAGGAGCAATCACAGCAGATTTTGAAAGGGAAAAATGGAAAAGCGTGAACCCAATCCCACCGAGAAACCCTTGATCATTCGTCAGGTCTCTCAGGCGCTGGCCCTTACCGGCCTCTTTCTTCTGGCGCTCGCCTTTCTCGCGTTCGGCGAAACCATCCGCACCCAGCTCGATCATACCCTCTCTATCAATCTCGGCTGCGCTTATCTCGTCTTTATTGTTGGCGGCGGCCTCGGCGGCGCCTTTCACCTTCTCATGGCCCGCGCCTTTACCAATCTCGACAAGGTGGCGTACGAGTGGGTTCGGTCTACAAGCTGGAGCCCTCTCGTCGCCATCGTTACTGCACGTGGCCGCCGCCTCGACTGGCCTGAAGTCCGTCAGGCTTTTGGCTTCCCGGACACCCCCCCCACGTCCGAGCCCTTGCCACCCCAGTCATAGCGTGACTGACCGAAAAGAGTCGCCTTGAACTGTCTGCAAAATGTCAGCCTTGTGCCTTGCACTCGGCTGAGACTGAGGTACAATGGACCAGTAAAAATGGAGGCTTTATGTGGGGAATTGAAGCAGCGGTCCTGTTTCTAACCTGTTTAGTATCTCTGATTGTCCTACTCACCGCCCCTTGGTGGATGCGTGTTGTCGCGGCCCTTTTCGGCCACGTTTCCAGCGGGCTTGAAGAGGTGGACCACGATGTACAAGCGCAAACGGTTTATCCCAAGGAGGAAAAGTAAATGAGCAAACGTTCTTTCGACAATGAGATTCCCTCTGCCTTTCGGGGCGGCAATTTTCGGTTGCCTATTGGGCGCATCACGACCATCCTGGTTGTGCTCGTCGTCGCCGCCGTCGCCCTGGCCGCCGGTTTTGCCGTCATCCAGCGTGTGGACCCCGGCTATACGGCGATTATTGTCGATTATGGTGCGGGCACGGAATCAGGCAAAGCGGCTTTTCGTCAGGCGCCGACCGGCTCGTTCTTTCTCGTCAATCCTTTGACTCAGCTTGTCGCCAAATACCCGCTTGCCCAGCAGACGTTGACGATGGTCCGCCGTGCTGTCGAAGGCAAGGTCCAGGGCGATGATTCGGTCGAGTGCAATGATATTGCCGGCGTCCGTATCAATATCGATTCGTCCACTCTCTGGCGCGTCAATCCACCCGAGGCCGGTCAACTCTATTTCCTGCGTCCCAATGTTCCGCTCGTAGACAACAGCGGGGACGATGTCGAAGACCTCATCGTCCGCCGCGATGTCCGCTCGGCCATCGTCGCGACCTGTGGCACCATGAGCTATGATGCCATCTTTGGCGTGGACCGTCTCAAGTTCGGCGACAAGGTCAAAGCGCTGCTCGACCAAAACCTCGGCCTGCAGCACATCCTCGTCGATAGCTTTTTGGTCGGCGAAGTTTATCTCCAGCCTGAGCTTGCCAAAGCCATCGCCGACAAGGTTAACGCTCAGCAGGCTGCCCAGCAGGCGGCCTTTCTAAAGCAAAAGGCCGAGAACGAAGCCTCGGCCAGTGTTGCCTCTGCCGAGGGCCAAAAGCAGGTCCGCATCCTACAAGGGCAGGCTGAGGCGCAGTACATCCAACTCGTCAACTCCCAGTTGGCGACCGCCCCGCAGTACATCCAGTATGTTTTTAGCAGTAAGTGGAACGGCGCCCTGCCCCAGACCCTTATCACCGATGGCAAAGCAACGCCGCTTCTCCAATTGCCTGCAGTCACTGCGACCCAGGTCCCGACGACGACCACCTCCAGCGGCCAATAAAGCTGGGAAGAGATGGCGCGGTGTGACTTGTTTATGTCGAGCCGGTGAGTTTTCTCACCGGCTCGCATTCTGTAGTATAATGGCAAAGAGAGTCAGGTGACCATGCAAATTCCACTTATCAAAGCGACCGGCGCTCATTACGACATCGGCCGACAGATCGGCGCGGCGGCGCGTAATTCCCTTCAGGATATACACGCGGAGGCTCGCGCCACCTATGCCTCTCGCTGGGAATCCCTGTTGGACGCCAGCCGGAGTTTTCTGAATGCGACCGAAACGCATCTACCGAATGTGGTCGCCGAATTGCGCGGCGCGGCCGCCGGCTCGCAACTCCCGTTCGAAGACCTGTTTCTAATGAGCATCGAAGAGCTTTTGAACGAAGAGGTGCGCGGGGGGGCGCCCTTCTCGCTTACCGTACCTGAGCGTGCCCGGGGCTGTTCCGATCTTGCCGCCGCGCCGCCTGCCACCGTGGACGGTCACGTCTGGCTGGCGCACAATAACGACCTTCGTCCTTCCTCAGTCGAGCATCTCTATTTGACGCAGATTCAGGCGGAAGGCGAGCCCGAGATCCTGGCGGTGACCGTCGGTGGTCTCTTTATCAGCATCGGGTTCAACGCGGCCGGTATCAGCCTCACCGGCAACCAGCTCTATGCCAACGATTCCCGTGTCGGCGTTCCGCGCCTGCTCATGGTGCGCGATATCCTCGCCCAAACGAATTTTGATTCCGCGTTGCAATCTGCCCTGCTCCCCGAGCGCGCGTCCAGCTATAACAACCTCATTGCCTCTGCGGATGGCCGGATGGCTAACGTCGAAGGCTCTGCCACCGATTGCGAGCTCATCTGGGCGGATCAGGGCGTGACGGTTCACACCAACCACTATCGCTCCCCCCGCATGAAGAAATATGAAATGGCGGGTTACGACCCCGTCCCTTCAGAGACCCGGTGTTCGCGAGCGGCCTACTATGCCGAAACATATCATGGCCGGATCAATCGCGATATCTGCCGGCTTTTTCTCACCGACCATGTCTCCGAACCTGCAAGTGTCTGCCGGCACCAGGGCGAGGGGGTCACAGTCTTTAGCGCCATCATCGACCTGACTGAGCGTCGCATGTGGCTCGCCCGCAGCAACCCCTGCACAAACCCCTATCAAGAGTACACGCTGTAAAACATAGCAAGAGACCCGGCATGTGCCGGGTCTCTTTAGTTCTTGCTGACCTGTGTTATCATATCGTCAGACCCGATTCGCAGAGAGGCGCAATCAGCATGGCAAAACTCACCTGGAACCAGATAACCAACCATAATCCGAAAACCCGCCCGCTCGTTATGGCGCATCGCGGCGCGTCTGACGAGCTCGCCGAAAATACGCTCGGCGCTTTTACCCGCGCGCTGGCGCAGGGCGCGGATATGCTCGAGACGGATATTCGTTTTACGCATGACAATGTCATCGTCATTATGCACGACGGCGCGGTCGACCGCACCACCGATGGGTATGGGGCGGTTGCCGACATGTCCATCGGCGAGTTCAAACGCCTCAAGGCGCGCTGGGCCCCGATGATGCTGCCCAAATCCGGCCCGCCGCCTCAGCCGCCCGCATCCGCGCTCGCCGTTCCCGCCGAGCCCCCGCCAACTCTTGAAGAGCTCTTACAAATAACGCACGGTGAGGTTCCTCTCGGGCTTGAGCTCAAGGACGACCGCTTTCTCACCCCGCGCGACGCGCAGCAATTACTCGACCTGCTGGCGAAATACAACGCCCTCGACAACACCGGGCTGTTATCGTTCAGCCTCGCGCGGCTCCAGACCTTTCGTCCGCTCGCGCCGAAATTGAGCCTGGGTTGGATTACCATGTCGAACCCGTTCCCGCTCGCGGCCACCGAATTCATCGGCCCGTTCTATCCCATCTTGTATGCCAATCCGCTCTATGCCGTATGGGCGCGCCGTCTCGGCCGTATCGTCTGCCCCCTCGATATTGCACCCGAGCCCCGTCTGGGCTATTATCGCCTGCTCGGCATCACCGTCGTCATGACCAACCATCCCGCCCCCACCATCGCCGTACTGGATAGGCTTTATCGCTAGACAAGACCCGAAGGGTTTTTTGAAACCCTTCGGGTCTCCGAGTCAAAAAGGATGATCGATGAACATTGTGAATGTGGGGTATCGCTCTACCAACTATTACGTGCTCGCCGATACCCGCCCGCGGTTGCTTGTCGACGCCGGCTGGCCGGGAACGCTTGGCGCAATGCGGCAGGCCTGTCAGCGCAAGGGCATTCGCCTTGAGGACATTCCATATCAGCTCGCCACTCATTATCACATCGATCATGCTGGGCTGGCAGAGGAACTCAAGCATCTGGGGGTCAAGCTTTTGGTGCTTGATACACAGCTCCCCGGCATTCCACTTCTGCGTAACCATGTCAAACCGGAAGATCACTATACCGAGATTACGCTTGACGGCAATATCTTGCTCACCGAAAAAGAGAGCCGTGCTTTTCTTGCAGGCATTGGCATCCAGGGCGAGATCATTAGCACGCCGGGCCATTCGGATGATAGCGTGACGCTCATTCTGGGTGGTGACATGGCGTTTACCGGGGATCTCACGCATCCGTCGATGACGCCAGCGGATCCGATGGACCTTGCGCGCCAGAGCTGGGATAGAATCGGTTCCATGGGTGTTCGCACTGTCTATCCCGCTCATGGACCGGTCTTGCGCCTCTAATCTTGAATTCTGAAAGGACCCTGCCGGATCATGATTCGGACATTTGTGTTATTGGCGTTTCTGTCCTTCCTCTCGGCTTGTGCCTCTGCCGGTTCGACCGTACCGGCTGCAACCAAGACCCTACCCACTCAGGCAGTTCTCGTGCTCGCCACCACTGCACCCACACTCGTTCCGACCGATATTCCTGCCAGTACAGTTGCGCCGACACAGGCTGCAACCGATACGACAACCCTTGCACCGACCAATACCAGCACTGCCACTTTGACCCCAACCCGCGCTGCCACCGCGACCAACACTGCTTTTCTTCCCTCGCCGACGCGCACTTTTCCTCCTGCGACCTTTGCTCCGACCGCGCCGCCGCCGCCTCCCGTTGCTTTTCAGTTGACCGGACTCGTCAACATCCCGCAGGGAATCTTGAGAATGGGGACGCCCCAGCAAGAGCAGGGCGATCCCGACGAAAAGCCCCAGCATGACGTGCTGGTTTACTCGTATGCCATCGAGCGTTTGGAGGTAACCAATGCCCAGTACCAGGCGTGTGTTGCTGCACGCGCCTGTCCCCCGCCTACGCGTAACAGCTCTTACACTCGTCCAAGCTATTTTGGCAATCCCGCTTTTGCCAATTATCCTGTCGTCAACGTCACTTGGGATGGCGCGAATGCGTATTGCAAATGGATTGGCCGCCGCTTACCAAATGAGGCCGAGTGGGAACGTGCGGCGCGCGGGGTGGATAACTGGCGTTATACCTTTACCAATGTCCTCGGCATGCCGTTCGAATGGAACGCGATCTATCACGGCTCCCCACTCTCATTCTGCGAGGCGAGTTGCCCTCTACAAAACTATTGGGGTTCTGTCAACGATGGCTTTGCGGACACCGCGCCTGTTGGCGCGCTCTGGCAGGATTCGAGCAAGGGGTTTGGTGTGCAGGATATGGCGGGGAATGTGAGCGAATGGACCTCGAACTGGTACGACCCGAATGCCTATACGGACGGTAACGACGCCGGCGGCCCGGCCGGCTCGACCGGCGCCAAAGTCTATCGCGGCGGCTCATGGGCCGATGAGCCGCGCCGCAACGCCGATCGCAACTCGCTTGCGCCCAACCTCTCCAGCGACCGTCTGGGGTTCCGTTGTGCGCAGTGACGCCTCACCCTCTCTCCTGAATCATGTAGTTGGATTCAGGAGAGAGGGTAGGGGGTGAGGCCTTACCGGTATCGTGCAATCAACCGGTCGATGTACTGGCTATACTGTTCTGCGAGGTCCGCATTATAGATCAGCAGAGCGTTCTCGGCATTCTCCGTCGCGCTGTGCGACAGGTTATAGCTTCCGGTGAATACGACGTCGTCTACGACCACCACCTTGTTGTGCATAAAGTTGTGTTTGCTGGTCGGCGCGTACCGGTCCGAGTGTTTTCGCGCGAGCCCGCGAGACACCTGTTCGAACAGTGGGAGCAGGTCTTGATTGTGCGGGACCGTCTGCCAGTTCTGTAGGGTCTGCTCCATCTGCGTTGCATCATAGACGCCGGCAAACTCCGCGACCTGATTCGCCTGTTGCACCCGCGCCAGCATCTGCAAAATCGGGCGTGAGGCGAGGAGCATCGATGCAATCTTGATTCGCCGCCGCGCACCGGCTAATAGTCCGGTGACCTCGGTACTAATCAAGCCACCTTCGCCTGGCGAAAAAGCCACCTGGACCTTGTCGCTGCCGATTGTGACTGTTCCTGCATCGTTGGCGCCGCTCGATTCAATGTCGCCGGTCGTCCACAGCTCTTGGAAATCGGTCTCATAGTATCGCGCCAGCTCGCTCGACGCAATCTGGATAAGGTTACTGTCTTGAAAGGTGAGCGAGTCATCTGTCAGATTGACCGAGCCGGTCCAGATTGCCGCATTGGGCATTTCCCCGTCGCGGATGATGTACTTGTCGTGCATCAGACGCGGCGCGGGGTGTTGGGGATTACGATCGGTAATGCTCCTGCACTCGACGCCGGCGCCCGCAAAAGCGCGTGTCAGAAAAGCGGCTGTTCCGATCGGCGCAGGGTCCACTCCAGCCTCGCCGGCATTCGCCTTGCCGTGGTCGTACGCGATCTGCACGGCTACGCCGGCCGCCGCGCGTTCTTTCAAGGCGGTTACTATCGGCCCATAGGCTGGCTTGGCCGGGTCAAGGCGAAAATCATAGATGGCGAGGTGCAGGCTGGATTGTGCACTGCGAATAAACTCCGCCAGTTGCATGGCAATCCGTTGCGGCTGGTCGGCCGGCCCGCCGTGCTCCACATCATACAAAAAGGTAGCGGTAATATTCATGGTTGGCTCTCCAGTTTCCAGGGTAAAGCGTTCTGGTCACGCCCATTATACCCCGTTTAAGGTTCTTATTTCGGCGTACAGAAACAGTGGACGCGGGGATGCAAATCGGAGGGACTTGCATCCCTCCGATTTGGTCTTGTGCGCGGACAATGGTCGATAGAGTACTAAAAGATGATTAGGTACCGCTGATGGCGTTCGTGATACGGCTAAAGGTGTTACCGATCTGTGGGCCCATAATCGCGACGATGGCCACGACTACCATCACGACGAGCACAAGGATCAAGGCGTATTCGACGAGGCCTTGGCCCTCTTCACGCGGAAGGTACAACATGACTGTCCTCCTTGCTTGAACCTGGCCGGAAAAAGTGGGTAAACATGTCCCCCTGGTACATTATATACCCAAATCCAGAATACTCTATATCCTTTAGTCCCATTTTGCCAGTGGCCTGTCTCTGGTTATAATTCCCCTTGTATTTCAATTAAAACAGCTACCGAGGAGCTTGACATGACAGACTATTGGCACCTATTCGTCAGCGCCCTCTTTCTCAGGCGTGAAGCCTACGAGTATCAGCGTGATCGCAAAGACTCGTTCGCCCACGGTCTCTTTTTGATTGTTCTCATTGCGATCCTCACTGCCCTTGCTGGCATTGGTGGGGCAGCATTCCGATATGCCGCATCCCCCAGCGCAGACGCAATCAAAAATACGGTCCTGACTCACCTTCAGGCCATGCCCTTTTATACCCAGATGATCCAGCCCTACTCTCAGGCGGAGCAACAATGGCTGTCCGGTTATAACCGATCCTGGGAGTATTTGGGTAGTCTGTTTATGGGCTTTCCAACCAATGCGCAAGGATGGACCGTGTTGTTTACCAGCGTCATAACCACACCCATTTTATGGGTGATTGTCTGGCTTTTTTACGGCGCGCTGGCGCACCTGGTCGCCCGCCGTGGGGCCGAGCATGTCGAATTGTCCCATGCACTTGGGACCCTGGCGCTGGCCAGTGCGCCCCAGGCTTTTTCATTCATAGGTCTCTTTCCCCAGGCCAGCGCCAGCATGTTTGCCCTCTGGCTGTGGAGCATGATCTTGAATGTTTTTGCAGTCAAGACCGCTTATCGCATCACAACGCGCCATGCGATCTGGGCGGCCCTCTTTCCGCTCTTGCTCCTGTTTTTGCTCCTAATCGTTATTCTCATCATCGGTTTCATACTTTTAGCCGGAGCCGTGCGGGGAGGTCAGCCATGAAAGAGCTATTCGCACTCTTGACAGGCGCATTGGCCTTGCGCGACAGGACATTTACCGATTTGCGCGAAAAATCGAGTGTTCTGTTGCGCGGCTTTCTGGTCGTTTTGCTTGTCGGTCTCCTCGCCGGGGTTTTTCAGGCCTCCGTCCATATGTTGCAAGCGTCACAGGCTAATATCGGCATATCAGTCCTTCCCCCTTCGGTGCGGGCTATGATCCCGCCGCCCTATGATGCGATGGCAGAGGACTATGCGCGAGAGGGCGCCGGAATCAGCGTGGACATTCAAAAACTATCACCTCAGGCGGGCGAAGGCTTTCGTTCGGTTACCTATCTGCTTGATTGGGTTGGTATGACCCTGAGCGTACCCTTAAGTATGGACTTTATCGGCTGGATGCTCCTTGCCGGGCTTCTCGTTCACCTGACCTCACGCTGGCTGGGTGGACACGCGAGTATCGCCCAGATGCTTGGCCTCACCGCTCTTGCTTTTGCACCCCGGATTCTTGATCCTCTTTCCATCGTCCTCAGTGGGCTCGATGCCTCCACGGGTGGCGGACTGGGGATCATCAGCAGTCTCATCGGCCTGATCGTTTTTGTCTGGGGTATTGCCATCTTTATCAAAGCGACCGCGGTTGCGCAGGGTTTCAGCCTGGCCCGCGCCCTCGGCGCCATCATTCTCGCCTTCGTGGTTGCCGCTCTGGTGTCCTTCCTGCTGGGGCTTGTCGTCGGCGCTCTATTTGCCATCCTGGGCAGCACCCTGGCTGGCGCTCGCTAGCACTCGAATCGTATGAAACATTCGCTAACTTGCCTTCTTTCTACCTGCTTTATTGTCCTGTTCATTTCGGCGTGTACGGCGCCTGCCGCCGCGCCGACGCCGGCTCCCGCGATCCCGGTAGCAACCGGTACGGCCACTGTGGCCGTGCCTAACATCCCGACTGCTACCGTTCCGCCGACCGTTGCGCCGGTCGTTCCTACCACCGCCATCCTGCCGACCGCAGTTCCCGCAGCCCCTACGATCACGAGCGCCTCAACCAGTGCCCGCGACTGTCGCCAGATTACGATGCTTGGCCCCAATCCGCCCAACAGTCCGAATGCCCTCGATGCGGAAAACTGTTTTCGCCAGTCCTTTGAATCGTGCGCGTCGGCGACTCTCACCGTCTCGATTCGCGGCGTTGATGCTGGCACGACCCATGTGTTCACCATTGTGAAAAGCGCCGGTGGCTGTCGTGTTTCAGACACTCTCCAATCCTACGTCATTCCACTCCGCACTCCATCGCCAAGCACCGTTCAGTGTACGGGCGTTGTCACCCGGAACGGCGGCCTCGTCATCACCGGTTGCGGCGACGAGGGTGACATCCTCATCCCCGCCCCCTGATGACAAGTCAAATCCCCTCTCCTGTACAACAGGAGAGGGGATAGCTGTGTTGCCGAGGCGGTATATGCCGGTGTGCCCAGTTCCGCTCTCCCCGATGTGCGGGGGAGGGGATAGCTGCTGCCGAGGTGTATGTGCCGGTGTGTGTGCCCAGTTCCCCTCTCCCGTTACACGGGGGAGGGGTTAGGGGGTGGGGGACGCCTTACTGGGCCAATTTGACACCCAGCAGATTCGCCAGGTTCTGTTCCAGTTGAAAGAACGCGCTTGGGGTGAGTTGGAAAAAATAGGCGTTCAGGACCTGAAATTGGTCAAAGACAAGCAAGAGCCCAACCCCGATCAGAAGAATGCCGCTCGCAATCTCGATGGCGTGCAGGTAACGATTGAACGACTTTAATCTTCCGGTCATCTTTTCCAGCGCCAGGGCGGTGAGCATAAACGGGACGCCTAACCCGGCCGAATAGAGGAGCAAAAGCCCGGTGCCTTCCAGCGTGGTCGCGGTTTGCAGCGAGAGGCCGAGAATGAGCGAGAGCATCGGTCCAACGCACGGAGTCCACCCCGCCGCAAACGCCATCCCGGTCAGGAACGAGCGCGGGTACCCCAACTGCTGCATCGTTACCTGCATCCGCGCCTCTTGATAGAGGAATGGAATCTTGATGATGCCCAGCATGTTGATGCCAAAGATAACGAGGATAACGCCGGCGATGTGGGCCAGGGTGAGCTTGCCGATGAGGTCGGAGAGCGCAAAGAGGGCGCTCCCCAGCGCAATGAAAATCGTCGTAAACCCCAGCACAAACGCCAGCGCGTGTGACAGGGTGTCGCGCCGCGCCACGACAATTCCCTGAGGAGTCGCCGCTGCGCCGCTTAAATAGCCGATATAGATCGGCACGAGCGGCAGTACGCACGGGGACAGGAATGAAAGCAGCCCCGCGCCAAAAGCGAGAAAAATCAGTCCAATGCTCATGGTAATATCTTGCCCAGTTCCTTGTCGATCTGCTCCGGCGTCATCGGTCCGCCGACGACAAT
>JBAVQS010000101.1:0-1630 GCA_049694275.1 Anaerolineae bacterium
CGCTTTGAGGATGGGGTAGAGGGAATTATCGATCTTGCAGAACTCGTTCAATTCAAAGGGGTGTTTGCGCCTGTTCAAGACCTCGATTATTTTCGTCAGGCACGCGTCAATCCAGAATTGGGGACGATTGTCTGGCCTAACGAGGCAGATCTGGATGCAGATGTTCTTTACGCGCTCGTTCAAAGTCAGCCAATCCCGTCCTTCGAGCCTTCGTTGATAGACAAGGACTAGACCGCGGCCGCCTCACAGCTTGTACCGTTCCCTGTACATCTCCCCCGCCAGCGCCACGACCTCGTTAAACAGCTCCCGCATCTGCTCAACGCTCGCGATGAGAGCTTGCACATCCGCCCCCGGCGCGCCGAGCACGGCCTGCAATCGCGCGGGATAATCCGCTGGGCGCAGTGAAAAGCGTCCGATCTCCGCCATCGCCCCCTTGTCGCTGATGAAATACACCTCGTTCAGCGCATAGAGCGCCTGCGTCAGGTTGCTCGCAACACGCGTGAGGCAGCCGGCCGCGTTATAGACATCGCCCCGATGGGCAAACTTGTCGGCGTGCTCTAGCGTAAACCGCACCCCCCAGAGCGCATCGTCCACAATGCGCGTCTTGAGCGCGGGAGGATATTCCGCGACCGATTGCTTGAGCGCCTGTACCACTCCCACAGGATCATACAGCGGCACGCACACCTGCGTCTCGCCGAGATAAATGACGCTGTGAAAACCATATGGCGGCTGCTGGTAGTAATCGCTCATGGACTTGCCCGCCCGCGCGTCCGCAATCACCCGCCGCACATGGTCGATATTGCGATAGAGGAAATCCACCTTGCCCGCCGGGGTCCAGATCCACGCACCGCCGTTCACCCAGGGTCCCCACTGATAAAACTCGGTGACGACGGGCGTACGCTCGCCGCTCACCCCCTCCACCACGCGTCGCACATCGGCAATGGAAAAGGGCGCATCCTCAAAATAATACAGCCCAAGGTCCACATCGGAATCGGGCTGTGCGGTCCCGCGAGCCAATGAGCCGCCGAGGACAACTGCCTGCATGCCGGGGATGGCGGAGAGGTCGCGGACGAGAGAGTCAATAACGGGGATAATCGGAATGTTCCTGAAAAACTATCTTTTCAAATCCACGAGTCTGCAGGTTGAATATTTCAAGCTCAGCCCAATAGCCTTGATCCACCGGAACGCTGGACTCGATCAACAATTGCGGGGCACGCGGATTGGCTGACAAAATGTAAGGATCATTATAGCTGCTGAGCACAAGAGCAGGGTGTCTGGGATCATCCAAAGAGAGCAGGTAGATTTCCGTATTGACGGGATGGAGCGGCGCCGAAAAATCATCAACCAGATAAACTAGGCCGAAACTTGTCCATATCAGATCGTCCAATTGATGGTCTTGTTTCAACGACAGGCTAATCTTTTGCAAGACCTGCGCGGAGCGATTGATAATATAGATGTCTTGATCCCCGACAAGCACTGCAAAGCGCGAGCCATCCGGTGACCAGGACAAGACGACAGCAGAGAATGCCGTATTGGGTTCGAGCCGAGGATCGAATATTGTGTGGTCCAGAAAGCCACGCGCGCTGTCAATATGATGGATGATCAGCCGATCATATTCGCAACGCGGGCA
>JBAVQS010000102.1:0-47616 GCA_049694275.1 Anaerolineae bacterium
TTTACGTATTAAGGTGGAATGATGAACAAGATTTCACGTCGGGATTTTCTAAGATTAGCAGGGCTTGCCGCAATCGGCGCGGCAATGCCGAACGCGTACCTGTCGCGCTTGCCGCGACCGGCGCTGGCGCCAGCGCTGGCACCAGCATTGGCCGGGGGACCCAAGCTCAATGTGCTGCTCGTCACGATCGATACCCTGCGCGGGGATTCCATCGGACTCAACGGCAGCCCGGTCGTCAAGACCCCCAACCTCGACCGGCTGGGACAGAGCGGCACCTGGTTTACCAATGCGATCTGCCAGCAGCCGAACACGAACGCATCCCACGCGTCGATCTTTACGGGCGTTCTGCCCTTTGTGCACGGCGTGCGCCAGCACATGATCGACCTCCTGTCGCCGAACGTCTATACGCTGGCGGAGGTGCTCGACCAGTATGGCTATGAGACGGCGGGCCTCTACAGCTGGGTGTCGCTCGAAAAAGGGTTCAGCGGGCTGCGCGGGTTTGACACGTACGAAGACCTCTCCATCCACCTCGTGGATATCATGCGCGATCCGCGTTTCGAGAATTTGATCATTACCTACCGCTTGCTGGGCAAGTATCTCTTTTTGCCCAACCTGGTTGAAAACCAATTTCTCCAGGGGCAGCAGGACTCGGTCGAGGACACGACGATTGGCAAAGCGGATGTGACGACGGATGCGGCGCTGCGCTGGCTGGACGCGAACGGCAACGGGCCCAAGCCCTTTTTCCTCTGGGTCCACTATTACGACCCGCATTATCCGTACCAGCCGCCGCCCCCCTTTGATACGATGTACGACCCGACTTATACAGGCTCCGTCGACGGCAGCATGAAAACGATTCATTACATCTATGCCAACAACACCGGAGATCTCACGATGGCGGATGTCAACCATATTCATGCGCTCTACGACGGGCAAATCAGCTTTGCCGATCAACAACTGGGCCGGCTGATCGGGGAGGTGGACCGCCTGGGGTTGACCGGCAACACCCTTGTGATTGTCACCTCCGATCACGGCGAGAGCCTCGGCGACCTGGGGCGATGGTTTCATGGGCCGAGAACAAATTACACCGACATCCATGTGCCGATGATCATGCGCTTGCCGTCGGTCATTCCGGCGAATCATCCGATCAGCGCGCCGGTTGCGAGCATCGACATTATGCCAACGGTCCTCGACCTGCTGCAACTGCCGGTCCCGCCGATCGTACAGGGCAAGAGCCTCCTGCCGCTGGTCACCGGCGCCGCCTCCTCCGTTCGCCCCGGCTCGATCTCGATGTTGGACACGTACGGCGAGATCTCGTTTTTGACGGAGGACTGGCATCTGATCTGGAATCACAAGGACCAGGTCCAGTGGCTGTATGACTATCACGCCGATCCCCTGGAGATCGTCGACCTGGCGGAGGAACGACTCGAGGTGACGCGCCCGTTATTGGCCCAACTGCAACAGCAATTGAAAGAGCTCAAATTTCCTGACGCGTGAAGGTCGCTCCCCATTCCGATATGGAGGTGGTTTCGATGTGCATGTTCTGTGCGGCGGCGACGACTGTGGCGGCGGCGACAACGGTCGCCCAGGGCGAACAACGAAAAAAGCTCAAGCAAGCGGCGCCGGCCGAGCCACGCCGGGGGCTGCGCGCCCTGTCGCCGGGACGGATTAGCCTGCTCGGTGGCCTGGCCTGCGCCGGGCTCTTGATCGGGTCGGCCATTTATCACACGCACCTGCCCGGGTAACGCCGACGGTTGACAGGTGAGGCGCTTGCTGGTATGATTGGGCTAACTGAAAACGTTTTTCAATTATGAATTCGATTGTTTCCGAATCCTCTCTCGTGTTATCCGAAGGGCTGCGCGAGAACAAATACAAGCTGACGCGCCCCCGCCGGGCGATCCTGGATATTGTCGCGCAGGCGGACCATCACCTGACGCCCGCCGAGGTTTATGAGCGGGCCAAGGATCGGTACCCGCACCTGGGCCTGACGACCGTGTACCGCACGTTGGACCTGCTGGTGGAGCTGGGCTATATCCGTCGCATTCATCTCGACGCGGGATGTCACAGCTATGCCCCGGCGGCCCAGTCCCACGGCCACCAACTGGTCTGTTCCAACTGCGGCCGGATCGAGGAATTTGCCGATTGCGACCTGGACCTGTTGATCAAGACGCTGCAGACGCGAACCGGCTACAAGATCAACGTGCACATGCTCGAACTGATGGGGCGGTGTCCGGCCTGCCAGGGCCAGGGGGCGGGGCGTCGCCCGAGCGCCAGGGGGAGCAAGGAGAATCCGTGAGGAGGGGACCCGGCGTTTTTTTTACGCCGCGTAACTGATAATGTTTTTCAATATGAAGGAGAAGGGATATCTGTTTGCACGCTTTCTAGTCTTGTCTTTGCTGGTCACGGTGGCGGCCTGTTCTAATGCCGGCGCGCCGGCCGGTCCGGCCAGGGTGCGCGTCGTCGCGACGACCACCCAGGTGACGGCGCTGGCCAGGGCGGCCGGCGGAGACCGGATCGAGTTGACCGGCATTCTGCAAGCGAACGTCGACCCGCACGAGTACGAGCCGACGCCCGCCAATGTGCGCGCCTTTGCCAACGCACAGTTGATTGTCATTAACGGCGTCGGGCTGGAGAGATGGCTCGACAAAGTCATTACAAATTCCGGCACGCACGCGCCGATTGTGGATACCTCGCTGGGGGTTACGCTGCGCAAAGGCGATCCGGCCGAGCCGCGGGGGGACCCGCACATCTGGTTCGCCGCATCGAATGACGTGATCATGCTGAATAACATTCGCGACGGCCTGGTCCAGGTGGACTCCGCCAATGCCGATTATTACAAAGCCAATGCCGCGGCCTATGAAAAGAAATTGAATGACCTCGACCAGTACATCATGCAGCAGATCGCCAGCATCCCCGCGGCCAACCGCAAATTCGTGACCAATCACGATGCGATGGGCTATTATATCGACCGCTACGGGCTGGCCTTTGTCGGCTCGATCATTCCGAGCATGGACACGAACTATGAGCCGTCGGCTCAGGACCTGACGCGGCTGGTCGAGGCGATCAAGGCCCAGCGCGTCAAGGCGGTCTTTAGCGAGGCGTCGATCAATCCGAACCTCGCGCGCCAGATTGCGCAGGAAACGAACGTCAAGGTGGTCGATGGCGTGCTGTATGCGGATACCCTGGGGCCCTCCGGCAGTGGGGCGGATACCGTGGAGGGGATGCTCAAAATGGATACAGACCTCATCGTCGCGAACCTGAAATGACAATTCAAACTTACAGCGCGGTCTCATTCCGCGACGTCTCGGTCGCC
Source organism: Anaerolineae bacterium (assembly GCA_049694275.1). Classification (GTDB taxonomy): domain Bacteria; phylum Chloroflexota; class Anaerolineae; order UBA4142; family SHND01; genus JBAVQS01. The sequence continues at coordinate 3,311 of JBAVQS010000102.1, forward strand.
TACGACCACCGGCCTGCATTGTCGAATATCACGTTGGATATCGCGGCAGGAGAGTTTGTGGGGGTCGTTGGGCCGAATGGCGCGGGCAAGAGCACACTCCTGAACGCCATCTTGCGCCTCATTCCACTCCAGCGCGGTGAAATCCTGATCGCGGGGCGCTCCAGCGCGCAGGCGCGGGGCGCGGTCTCGTATATGCCGCAGCGGGAGGGGGTGGACTGGACCTTTCCCGTGACGATTCAGGATGTCGTCATGATGGGGCGCCAGGCGCGGCTCGGCTGGTTTCGCCGCCCCACGCGCCAGGATCGCGCGGTGGTGGAGTGGGCATTGGAGCAGGTGCAGATGCTGGATATACGCCGCACGCCAATCGGCGAACTGTCGGGCGGACAACAGCAGCGCGTTTTCCTGGCGCGCGCACTGGCCCAGGAGGGGGACCTGCTGCTGCTGGACGAGCCGCTGACCGGCGTGGATGCGACCACGCAGGAAACGATTCTGCGGCTGCTCCGGGACATGCGGAGCAAGGGGCGGACGGTCATCATGACGACGCACGACCTGGGGGTTGCCCGCGCGTTCTGCTCCAGGCTGCTCTTTTTGAACCAGGTCGCCATCGCGTATGGTCCGCCCACCGAAACCTTTACGCCGGAGGTGCTCGAAAAGACGTACGGGGGACATATCCTGCGCCTCGCCCCCGATGCGATTGCCCTGGCGCCAGTGGACGATTCGCTCATGATTCTGCGGGATGGCATGCATCACACCCACGCGCCGGGCCGGGGAGGCAAACACTGATGGATGGGGTCTCGTTGTGGCAAACCCTGATTGACCCGTTTCAGTATGCCTTTATGCAGCGCGGCCTGATCGAGGTGATGTTGATCGGCCTGATCTGCGGCGCGATGGGGGCTTTTGTCATCACGCGGGGCCTCGGCTTTATCGGCGATGCCATCAGCCACGCCATCTTTCCTGGCATTGTGATCGCGTTCCTCGGCCGGTTCAGCTTTTTCATCGGCGCGCTCGTCTTTGGCCTGCTGACCGCGTTTGGCATTGGCGTGCTCAGCCGCAATCAACGCGTGCGGGAGGATACCGCCATCGGTATTCTGTTTGCCGGCGCGTTCGCCCTGGGCGTCGTCCTCATCAGCTCGGTGCGCAGTTACACGACCGATCTGAGCGCCATTCTGTTCGGGAATGTCCTGGGGGTTTCGAACCAGGACGTAATCCTCACCGTGGCGCTCGGCGCGCTCGTGGCCGGCGCGCTCTATTTGTTCTATAAAGAGCTGCTGCTGGTCGCGTTTGACCGGACGATGGCGGCGGCGATGGGGCTGCCGGTGGCCTGGCTGGAGCAATTGCTCCTCTTACTGCTCACCCTGACCATCGTCATCTCGCTGCAAGCCGTGGGAAATATCCTGATCCTGGCGATGTTGATTACCCCGGCGGCGACGGCGCGGCTCTTTGTCCAGCGGTTCCAATCGCTGATGCTGCTGGGCGCGCTTATCGGCGCCCTGTGCGGCGTGCTGGGGCTTTACACCTCCTATTATCTGAATCTCGCCTCGGGCGGGACCATCGTGCTCTTTACGACCGCCGTGTTTTTGTTGTGTTTTGTGTTCGCGCCCCGGTATGGGCTCCTGGGCAATTATTTGCGCCGGGCGCGGGCGGAATGATTCCGTTGGCGAATGCGCCGGGCCTCAGCAAATGAAATTTGCCGCCTGAACATGATAGGTCGCCTCAGCGACCGGAAAAGGATCTCGCCAACGGAGTACTGAAAAGGGCAATCGAAATGCAAGGAGATGGATGGAACGGAATGCGTCGTGCGAGTTACCCTTGCCTGGGGCTCGCTCTGGTCGCGCTGTTGTGGCTCGGGGCGTGCACTCCCGCACAGCCCATCGGCGCGAGCGCGACCGCCGTTCCCGCGCCGGCGTCCCTGACCGCGCGGCCTGCGGCCAGCCCGACCCCGGCGGCCGCGCAATTCGACGGCGCGCACGCCTATCAAGAATATCTCCTGGGGCAGATGAAGCTCGGGCTGCTGCGCTCCACGGGGAGCGCGGGCGGACGCGCGACGGGGGATTATATCCTGGCGCAGTTAAAAGCGGCGAATGTGCAGAGCACAACCCAGGAGTTTACCTATCGCGGCGTTCCGGTGCGGAATATCATTGGCAAACTGGCGGTGGGGCGCGGGCCGCTCATCATCGTGGGCGCGCATTACGACGCGCGGGTGCACGCGAATATGGATCGGGCGCACCCGGACCAGTCGGTGCCGGCCGCGAACGATGGAGCGAGCGGGGTGGCGGTCCTGCTGGAACTGGCGCGCACGCTCGATATCTCCCGGTTACATAATGAGGTGTGGCTTGCGTTTTTCGATGCGGAGGATAACGGCGACTATAGCTCGTGTGATCTCCTGCAAGTGGGCAATCCGGGCCAGGCCGCGGGCTGTGACGCGACCCTCTGGTCCTGGTCGGTCGGCGCGACCTATGTGGCAGAGCATCTCGGTCAAAAGCCGGCCGCGGTCATTATTCTGGATATGATCGGCGACGCCGACCAGAACATTTATTACGAACAGAACTCGGACAAGGACTTGCAGCAAGAGATCTGGTCCATCGCCGCGCGCCTGGGGTATTCGAAACAATTCATCCCACAATTCAAATATTCGATGAGCGACGACCATACCCCATTCTTGGAGCAGGGCATCCGCGCGGTGGATATGATCGATTTCGATTATCCGTACTGGCACACGACGCAGGACACCGCCGACAAGGTCAGCGCGGCGAGCCTGGAGCGAACGGGACGAGTCATGCAGGCGTGGCTGGAAGAACAATGAGCCTGCGTCGTATCCTGATGCCCGCCGGTTTGGTCCTGTTCTGGTTGGTCGTGAGCCTGGTGAATCTGCACTGTAGCGCGGCTGTAGCGGAGATCGAACCGGCGACCGTCACGCCGTTCCCATCGGCAACCGCCACCGATGCGCCGACCACAACGCTCACTCCGACGAATTCGCCGACCCCGACGCTTACGGAGACCGATACCGAGACGCCGACATCGACGCCGACATCGACCGCCACGGTCACCTCCACCCCGACGGGTATGCCAACACGGACTGCGACCGCGATCCCTGTTCCCCTGGTCGTCAGCACGCCCGCGCGCACCGTTCAAATCCCGATTCTGCTATACCATTACATCCGGCCTTATCCCGACCGCGCCATCGACCCCCTGGGCTATACCCTTTCCGTCCCGCTTGACCTGTTTAGCCGGGAGCTGGATTATTTGCAGGGGCAAGGGTATCAGACGATGCGCCTGGCGGACCTGGCGCGTTTCTTGCGCGACGGCGCGCCGCCGCTGCCGGCGAAACCGATGATCCTGACCTTTGACGATGGCTATGCGGATGCCTACAGCGCCGCCTTTCCCGCGCTCAAGGCGCATGGAATGATCGGCACCTTTTTTGTCGTGCCCGGATTTGTCGATCAGGGGTTGGCGAATTATGTGACGTGGGATGAGGTGAAGGAGATGCACGCGGCCGGGATGGAGATCGGCGCGCACACGATGCACCACGTGGACCTGACCGCGAAATCGCCTGCGGCGGCGGAGCAGGAGGTGGCCGAATCCCAACTCGAATTGCAGCAAGCGCTGGGCGAGCCGGTGCGGGTGTTTGCCTACCCTTATGGCCGGATGAATCTCTGGGTCGAACAGATCGTCGCCCGCTATTTCGATACGGCGGCGACGACCATCCCCGGAACGCACCAGACGAGTGACATTCCCTACCGACTGCACCGCATCGAGATCAGCGGCGCTTTTAACTTTCCCTCGTTCGTCGGATTTCTGGATTACTGGTTGGGCAATCCGAGATAAAAGATTGAACCGCGAGGACGCAAAGCGTCCGTCCTTTCAGGGGGACGCGAAAGGGATCCCGAGTGGGATTTGCGGTTCGCCAACAAAATCCTGGATTTCTTCCCGCACCGAGTTTACCGCGATAGGACGCTGTAGAGGTTGAGGTTGGCGTCCGCCAGGAACTGGCGCTCGACCTGGAACCCGGTTGCTTCCGCCAGTTTGCACACCTCTTGCTCGGTGAGCAGGTGCACATAGCGCAGACCCTCGCCGCCCCGCTTCCAGTCGACGAGCGCGTCGCCCGGTTCCAGCTCTGCTTCCGGCCACCCCGCCGGCCACGGGACGATTTTCCGGCGAAGGCGCTCGTTGCTCTCGTACTGCCAGTTGCTCATCAACAATCGCCCCCCCGGTTTGAGCAAAGAGCGCAAGTCGCGCAGCACCCGCTCGCGCAGGTCGTAACTGGGCACATGATGAAGGACTGCGAGCATCAGGATGAGGGCGAACGGGGCCTGATCCTGGGCGACCTGCGACCAGCCGGACGCGGTAATGTCTGATGCCCGAAATTCGGCTGTAATGTGCTGCAATTCCCTGGCGCGGATTTGGGCGATCGTGAGCAACTCGCGGGTGAGGTCAACGCCGAGATAGTCAAACGCGAACCCTTCCCGGTCGAGCCGCTCGACGAGGCGGCCATTGCCGCATCCCACTTCGAGTAGCTTTACGCCGTTCGTAAGATAGGGCATAATGGGGGTGATGTTGAGGCGCTCGCTCGACCGCGTCTCGGAGAAATCGCGGGCGAAGGCGGCATAGAACGCACGGTTCAGATCGATGAGCCGTTTGACTGTTTCTGCTTGCACGGCTAATATTATACGCCGTAGAGACGTTTTGAGGAAAGACGTTTCACCGAAACGTCTCTACCGATGTGATATGTATCGAGCTGAAAACCGGGCCCAGCCCTTTGAGATTGAGCAGCATATTCCTGAATTGCTGGCTCTGTTTGACGCGGTTCGCGCCGAGACAGAGTTTTCCCCGCGCCGGTTGAATTACCTCGCCATTAAGCATCTCCATTCGCCGGAAGGCTCAGTCCCGCAAGGCTATATCATCAAGGCGTACAAAGAGCTCACCGGCCGTGGGGTGATTCCGTTTGACCGGGAACTGTTTGAACGGCTGCGGCTCAAGCCCACGCGCACCGTCTCTGGCGTCGCGCCGGTCGCCGTGCTGACGGGACCGTATCCTTGCCCGGCCGATTGCATCTTTTGCCCGGAAGTGAAGGGGGTTCCCCGGAGTTATCTCCCCGACGAACCGGCCGTGCAGCGGGCCCTGCGCGCCCACTTTGACCCCTACAAGGAGACACTGACGCGCATTGAGGCGCTCGACCGCATGGGGCACAGCACGGACAAAGTGGAACTGCTCGTCATCGGCGCGACCTGGTCCGCTTATCCGCACAAGTATCAGGAATGGTTCATCCGCCGCTGTCTCGACGCCATGAACGGCGAGCCATCGGCGACCCTATCCGAAGCGCAAAAGCGGAACGAGACGGCGGCCCACCGGAATGTGGGCCTGGTGATCGAGACGCGGCCGGATTCGATTACGCTCGATGAGGCGCGGCGCCTGCGCTGGCTCGGCGTGACCAAGGTCCAGCTCGGCGTCCAATCGCTCGACGATGCGATCCTCGCCTTGAATAATCGCGGGCACGGGGTCGAGGCGGTGCGGCAGGCGGTGCGGATTCTACGGCTGGCGGGGTTCAAGCTGCACATGCACTGGATGCCCAATCTTCTGGGCGCGACGCCGGAATCGGACCGGCTCGATTTCCGACGCCTCTTTGACGATCCGGCGGTGCGGCCGGACGAGTTAAAAATCTATCCGTGCGCCCTGTTAGAGGGGACGGAGCTCTATCGCCGCTGGCAGCAGGGGGAATTTCGCCCGTATACCGACGCGGAGCTGGTCGAGCTCTTGATCGATTGCAAGACCGCTGTTCCGACCTATTGCCGCATCAACCGGGTGATCCGGGATATTCCCGCGCCCAATATCGTCGCGGGGAGCACCACGTCCGACCTGCGGCAGGTGATTCAGCGGACGATGAAGGCGCGCGGCCTCCAATGCAACTGCATTCGCTGTCGCGAGGTGCGCGGCAGCAAATTGGATGGCGAGAATTTGCGCCTTGACGTTCTGACCTATGCGGCCGGCGTGACCACGGAGCATTTCATCTCTTGCGTGACGCGTGAGGGCAAGCTGGCGGCGTTCCTGCGCCTGTCGCTCCCGGCGGCCGATGTCGCGCCCGGCCTGGTGCTCGACGAAGTGCGCGGGTGCGCCATGATTCGCGAGGTGCATGTGTATGGCACGGCGCTCGAAATCGGCGCGCTCAGCCTGGGTGAAGCACAGCACAGCGGCCTCGGCCGGCGGCTGGCCGACAAAGCGATGGAACTGGCGCGCGGGGCCGGTTTCACGCGGATTGCCGTAATTGCGGCAATTGGCACGCGGGAGTATTATCGCAAGATGGGTTTCGAGCTGGGCGAGTTGTACATGTCGCGGCCCCTCTAGCGATTGGTGAGGGGCGCGTGCGCTTGAGACGCATACATCATCCGTCCACAGGATGGCCTTCGAGCCATAATCTCAGTACCTCACGAAATGTCATTCCGAGGCGTTTTTTGCCGAGCCCATAGGTCCCTTGGGGAGAATCTCGCTGGCGAAAACCGAGATTCTTCACCCGCCAAAAGCGCGGGTTCAGAATGACAAGCGATTCCGTGATCTACTGAATCTGGAATATTTCCGGAGCCTTTTATGGAGCTCAATCTGAGACCGATGGGGATGCCCGAGCTGCTCGATCGCTCGATCACCCTCTATCGCAAGAACTTTCTCCTGTTTGTCGCGATCGAATCCGTCATCACCATGCCCGTGGTCCTCATCCAGGTGGTTTCCACCCTCTTGTTGGGGCCCACGAGCTTTTTGACCGGGAGCCTGGGCAGCGCCACCACGGGCCTCGCGGTCTATTATGCCCTGTCGGTGGGGCTCGTCATTCTGAGCCTTCTGGGTGGGATCATTCAGATGGCGGCGCTATCGCTTGCAGTATCGGAGCGCTATCATGAACGCCCGACGAGTCTCAAGGCGGCCTATGGGCGCGCGCTCCGGCGCTGGGATTCGCTGCTGGTGGTATCGATTGTCCTCGGGTTGGTGAATGGCGTGGTCATGCTCCTGCTCTTTGGCCCCCTGTTTGCGCTGGCGCTTCTGGGTCCGTCGATTACTTCGTCCGGGGCCGGTCTCGCCACGAGCCTGCTGGCCTTGTTCGGCTGCCTCGCCTTTGTGCCCGCCGTCGTCGTGCTGGCTTTCCTCGATACACGCTGGGCGTTTGTCATTCCCTCCATCATGATCGAAAACCTGAGAGCATTCCAGGGCCTGGGGCGCAGTTGGCGGCTGGTGCGCGGCTATTTCTGGCGCGTGTTGGGGACCGGCATTCTGCTTATTCTCTTTGTCTATGCCCTCGAAATCGTGCCCGTCTGGCTGTTCCAGATCGCGGCCGTCTGGATTGCGGCCATGCTGAATTCGGCATCCCTCGTTTCTGTGCTCTCCGGCGCGATTGGCGCCGTCATCGGCATTCTGGTTTCGCCGATTCAATTTACCGTGCTGGTTCTGCTCTATTACGATATCCGCATCCGCAAGGAGGGGTATGACCTGGTCCTGCGCGTCGAGGCGATGAATGCGGCGCCTGCGCCGGTGCGATTGGAACAGGGCGCATGACCATCCTCCGTCGATTGGCCTGGGCGCTCGCCGCGCTGTTCTGGTTGACGAGCGCACCGCTCGCGCACGCGCAGTCGCCGGTTGCCCTTGCCGATTATATCAGCCGGGTGGACCAGGCAATTGACCTGGTGACGCGCGCCGGCGCTCAGCCGGCGAATGCGCGCCAGCCGCTGCTGGAACAGGCCGCGGCGCTCCTCGAAGGGGTGCATACGGTGCAGCTCGACAACGGCGTGCAGATGAGCGTCGATAATGCCGGGCTGGCCCAGGCCCTCCGCAGTTCGCAAGATGCGGTCGATCCCGCCCTGGCGCGTTTAAAGGCGCTGCGTAATTCGCTTTCGACGCTCCCGACCGTCGCCAGCGCGGCGGACCGGGCGCGCGTGCGCGACCTGCTCAACCGTGCGCCATTCAAGGACAGCCAGGACCCGTTCTGGGCCTGGCTCCAGCAGCAGATTAACGACTATTTAGACCGGCTGACGCAGTCTGTGGCGAAGGGAATCTATGACTGGCGCGATCTAGTTGCCATCGCCGGCCTGCTCCTGGTGATCGGCGTGATCGTTTTCCTGATCTGGAATTTTCGCAAGAATGCCGCGCCCGAAGCCCGGCTGCCGGATGAGGAGAACGCGGCGGCGGCGCAGACCTCGCAGGCCGCCTTGTCGCGCGCCCAGCAGTTCGCCAGCGCGGGCGATTACCGTGCGGCGATGCGTGAGCTTTATCTCGCGACCTTGCTCCTGCTGGACGAGCGGGGACGGATTCGCTTTGATTCGGCGCTGACCAATCGAGAATACCTGCAAGCGGCCGCACGCGAGCCGGCGCTCGCCGCCGCGCTCACGCCGGTCGTCGAGGCGTTCGACCGCACCTGGTATGGATTCGAGCGCGTCACGCCGGACGATTTTCTGGTATACCAGGCGCGCGTCGAAGACGTGCGCCGGCAGGCGGTCCAGTCGTAAGGGCAACCCTTGTGGTTGCCCGCCCTGGGCGACCACAAGGGTTGCCCCTACAAACTATATGCGTTTATCCCGTGATATATTGATTGTGTTGGTGCTCCTGGCGGCGGTGGCCGGGCTCACCGCCGTGCTCGGCGCGCGGCAGGCGGAGGCGGACCAGGCCCGGAACGCTTATCTTTACCTGTCGAGTTACTCGGCGACCCCGAGCGGCACGCTGGGGCTGTATAACTGGCTCGACGGGTTGGGGTACCGCATGGAGCGGTTGGAAGGGGACCTGTTCAGCGTCGATGGCGCAGGGCGCGTGATGTTTGTCCTCGCGCCGCATGAAGACTATATCGATAGCGAAGTGCAGGCGGTCATCCAATGGGTCGAACGGGGCAATACGCTCGTGCTGTGCGATTCCAGTGTGCGCGGCCGGCTCTGGCGCGCGTTCAACGCGGAGGCGGGGCCGCTCGTCAACGTCAATGGTGAGCTGCCGGTCGAACAGCCGCTCCTCGGGGAGACCGCGGTCCGGGTGAATGTAGATACGAGCGGCAGTCTCAAGCTCAATCGCAACGATTACGTCACCTACTTGAGCGACGGGGGCAATCCGTTGATTGCCTCTTTTTCACAGGGGCAGGGACGGGTATGGCTGTGTACCGTGCCGGGGCTGTTTAGCAACGATGGTTTGCAGCACGACGGGAATGCGGCGATGGTCGGAGCGATGCTCAGCGGCGTCCTGCCCGGGAGCGTGGTCCTGTTCGACGAGTTTCATATCGGTACGACCCGGCCGACGCCTTCCATCCAGTCCTTGCTAGTGCGCACGCCGTGGGGCTGGGGCGTCATCCTGGCGATGATCGTTTTATTCGGCTATGTCGTCCTGAACGGCCGGCGCTTTGGCCGGGTGCTGCCGCTGCCGCAAGAGCTGGCGCGGCGGAGCCCGGCGGAATATGTCACGTCAATGGCCCAGTTATTCCGGCGCGGAGACAAGCAGGCGATGGCGCTCAAGCACTATCGCCAACAACTCAAGCGCCGTCTCGGGCGACCCTACGCGCTCAGCCCGGATATGCCGGACGACCTGTTCGTCGAGGCGCTTGCCCGGCATCGCGACAACCTCGACCAGGAGGCTCTGCTCCAGACCCTGCGCGGTCTCAGCCTGCCGCACGTCGACGACCGCACGCTCGTCAGGCTGGCGGCCCAGGCCACATCTTTTAGCACGCGTTCTCAAGAAACCAATCAAAGGTAACCCAATGTCTGACCCAACCCGCGTTAAACAAGCTTATCAAGCCCTCTGCGACGAGGCGGCCAAAGTCCTGGTCGGCCAGGAGACGGTTTTTCGTGAAATGGTGATTGCGCTCCTCGTGCGTGGGCATGTGCTCCTCGAAGGGGTCCCCGGCACGGCCAAGACGCTCGCCGCCAAGACCCTGGCCCATCTCATCCGCGCCGATTTCAAGCGCGTCCAGTTCACCCCCGACCTGATGCCCTCCGATATTGTCGGCACGCAGGTCTATGATATGAACAATGGCCGGTTCAATCTCAAGCGCGGTCCCATCTTTACGAACATCGTCCTCGCCGACGAGATCAACCGCGCGCCGGCCAAAACCCAATCGGCCCTCCTGGAGGCGATGGAAGAGCGCCAGGTGACGATTGAGGGTGACCGGTATGTCCTGACCGATCCGTTTATGGTCCTGGCGACCCAGAACCCGGTCGAGTACGAGGGGACCTATCCGCTGCCCGAAGCCCAGCTCGACCGCTTTATCTTTAAAACCCTCGTCGATTATCCGGCGCCCGCCGGCGAGGCGCAGATTCTCCAGCGCTATCACGCCGGTTTCGACGCGCATCACCTGACCGAAGCAGGGTTGTCGCCCATGCTCAGCCCGGCCGAACTGGATGAACTGCGCCAGGAGATTCAAGCGATTACCGTGGAAGAGGGGATCATCAACTATATCACAGCTATCTCGACGGCCACGCGCCGCGCCGCCGACCTGGCGCTGGGCGGCAGCCCGCGCGCCTCGATTGCCATGCTGCTCGCCAGCAAGGCCTGGGCGGCCATGCAGGGGCGGGGATATGTCGTCCCCGACGATGTCAAGTATCTCGTCCTCCCGATTTTTCGCCACCGGATCGTGCTCAAGCCCGAGGCCGAGATCGAAGGGCTGTCCGCCGACAATGTCATGAAGCGGATTCTGGCAACGGTGCAAGTGCCGCGGTGATCTCAGATTTCAGATTTGAGATTTCAGATTGCAGATTTGCAATGTTATTGACTCGCCGTTCTTTGTTCCTACTCCTGTTGACCGTCCTGCTGCTGGCCGGCGCGACCTTTGCTCCGGCGCTTTTGTATGTGGCGGGCGGGTATCTGTTTCTGGTGCTGGCCATGTTCCTGGCGGACTGGCGGCTCACGCCGTCGCCGCGCGAGCTGGAGGTGGTCCGGGTCAACGACGCGCGTCTCTCGCTCGGGGCAGAGAACCTCATCCGCATCCGCGTGACGAATCGCGCCTGGCGCGCGGTCCGGCTCATCGCCCGCGACGAATACCCACCCATCTTTCACTCGGACCAGGTCATTCTCGATTCCACGACGGTATCGTCCGATGTGCCCGCCGCCGGGAGCAACGGGCAGCCGCTCCAGAAAAGGGGCGCGGGCGCGCGGCTCGTTCCGCGCGCAACGGTCGAGTTCCGCTATCACGTGCGGCCGCCGCGGCGCGGCGATTACCGCTTTGGCGATACCAATCTCCGCTGGGGGGGAGTGTTGGGATTGGTCATCAGACAGGCGCGCATGGCAACCGCTGCGCCGGTCAAGGTCTATCCCAACCTGCTCGACATTCGCAAGTATGAGCTTTTGGTCCGGCGCGGGCAGTTGTCCGAGATGGGGCTGCACCAGATGCGTGTACTGGGGAGCGGCACCCAGTTCGAGCGCCTGCGCGAGTACCAGCCGGACGACGAGTTTCGCAACATTGACTGGAAGGCGACCGCCCGGCGGGGCAAGCCCATCGCGCGCGAGTTCGAGACTGAGCGCAGTCAGAACGTCATTGCGCTGTTGGACGTGGGCCGCCTGATGCGCTCCCCCGTGTCCGATCCGCTGGCGGCCCCCCTCGCGGAGCAGGGCAGGGGGAGAGGCAATAGCAAGGGGCTGGAGCTCACCAAGCTCGATTACGCGGTCAATGCGGTGCTCATGCTCTCGTACGTCGCCGGATTGCGCGGCGACAAGGTGGGGCTGCTGGCCTTTGCGGACGATGTCACCCGTTACCTCGCGCCGCGCTCCGGCCGGGGACAGTTTTATCGGATGCTGGCGCTGTTGTACGGCGTTGAATCGGAACCGGTGGAGGCGAACTATACCCGGGCATTTGCCTATTTGCAGGCCCGGCACAAAAAGCGGTCCTTGGTCGTCATCTTTACCGATCTTGCCGGCGGCATTGCGGCCAACGAGGTGGTCTCACAGGTGGCGCCCCTTTCGCCCCGGCACCTGCCTCTGCTCGTCGCCATCGGCGATCCGGTGGTGGTCCAACTGGCCGGGCAGGCGCCGCGTGATTCGGCGAGCGTTTATCAGCGGATGGTGGCGGAACATTTGCTGGACGAGCGCGCGCTCACCATGGAGGCGCTGCGCCAGCGGGGCGTGCTCACCCTCGACGTTCCGGCCGATCAACTGACCATCTCGGTCGTCAACAAATATCTCGATCTCAAGGCGCGGGGGCGAATCTAGTAGTGCACCAAAATGAGTCTGCGGGGTCCAGATACGGGTTTTCCAAATGGCGAATCCATATTCTGACCCGCAACTTCATCATGTTGGTGCACTAGCAATTCGAAATTCGAAATTCTGAATGCGGGCGTGGAACGATCACGTGAATCGCGCTCCTGACCGGCCCGGTCTGAATTTCGATTTTTGAATTCCGAATTTGGAGTTCATAATGTCTCGTAACACCAAAATCATTTTGACGATTACCGGCGCAGTCCTTGTTCTGTGTGCGCTCTCCTGTGTGCTGATCGTCCTGCTTTTGCCGAATGTGTTCAAGAACGCGGTGGCGACCACACCGGGCAAGGCGCAGGACCTGGGCAAGCAAATCGCGGATTACACGGTGCCGGAGGGGTACACCGAGACGGGGATGGACATGCTCGTCTACAAGCTGGTGATGCTGACGCCCAAGAATCGTACCGGTCCACAGATCATGTTGTTCCAGATGAATACGATGGGTACAAGCCGCGCCCAGATGGAACAGCAAATGCGGCAGTCGTTCGAGCGTTCCTTTTCCCAACAGTCGGGGGGGACCTATCACAGCGCCGGCGAGCACGCGGTCACCATCAAAGGGCAGGCCAATACCCTGACGGTCTCTGAAACGGATAGCAGCACCAGCAGCAGATATACCATGCGCGAGGCGATTGGCGTCTTTGACGGGAAGGGGGGCACCGCGATGGTGATGGCGATAGGCGATGTGAGCGAGTGGGATTGGCAGGTCGTCGACAGTTTTTGCGCGTCGATCCGTTAGTACTCCGTCACATTGACCCTGCACGGTTGTCATTCCGAGCGCAGCGAGGAATCTCGCTAGCGTAAAGAAGATGTCTTGCTTTGCTCGACAGGACAAAATGATTGTGACAGGCTACGCGCGCAGCGTGGGCTTGCGCTTGCGCCCGGCGAGCAGCAGGTAGGAATAGAGTAGCACGCCGCTGGTGAGCCCGACCGCTACCTTGATAAGCGCCGGGGCATTGGACGGCGAGAGGAGCCCTTCGATGAGGCCCGCGACGATGAGGAGCGGGGCGCTGCCGAGCATGAGGCGGACTGCCTTTTGCGCCGTGGTGATGAGCGCATCGCGCCGCGAGAGGAGCCCGGGGTGCAGGATGGCATAGCCGAGCATGAGCCCGCTCCCCCCGGCCATCGTAATCTCGCTCAGTTCCAGCACGCCGTGCCCGACGACAAATTCCAGCAGAGGGCCGGCGTGTCCATACGCCTGCATCAAGCCCAGGATCGAGCCGAGCGAGAGCCCGTTCATAATCATCGCATAGACGGTCAGGATGCCGAGCGTGATTCCGCCGGCAAAGGCCGTAAAGGCGACGCTCAGGTTGTTGGTCATGATGATCGTCGAGCCGATATTGCGCATGCTGTTGAGCTCGCGCCACCATTCCTGGCCGTCCTTGAAAAGGCGCAGTTCGTAGGGCGAGAAGAGGTAACTCCCGGCGTCGGGATTGAGCGTCATGACGGCAAAGCTGATCGCGGCTGTGCCAAAAAAGAGGAGCGCGGCGGCAAGGATGAACGGCGAGAACTCGCGGTATAATCGGGGAAAGCCGCGGAGGTAAAAATCCTTGAGCTGGCGCCAGATAATCGGCTCGCCGCGATAGATGAGCGGGTGCGCCCGGCCGACCAGTTGATTGAGGTAGAGCGCCAGCGCATGATTCGGAAAATCACGTTGCGCCAGCGCCAGGTCTGAGGTCGCCAGGCGATACAGCCGGCCGAGCTCGGTCAATTCGTTTTCCGATAACCCGCTCAGGGGACCGCCCTGCGCCCGCTTAACCAGCGCCGTCAGTCGCTCCCAATCGGCGTGGTGTTGTTTCATTAATTCATCTGGAGTCATATGTCTACTGCCACGAATGATCGAATTGTCATCGAAACGCCCGAAAACATCGCCTTTGGCTATGATGTGGCGGGGTTGGGCTCGCGCTTTGTCGCCGCCTTCATCGACAACCTGATTCTGGGAATCCTTTATACCATTCTGGGGATTGCTTTTACCCTGCTCAGCTTTACCTCAGTGCTCACCCGGCTCCCATCGGATCTGACCTCGATCCTCCCGGCGCTCGTCCTGCTCGTCATGTTCCTTCTCTGGTTCGGCTATTATATCGTATTCGAGATATTTATGGGAGGCCAATCCCCCGGCAAGCGCCTGCTCAACCTGCGCGTCATCAAAGAAAACGGTTATCCCTTGGGGGTGGTCGATTGCATCATCCGCAATCTGGTGCGGGTGGTTGACTTTATTCCGTTTGGCTATGGCGTCGGCGTCATCGTCATGTTTCTGAACGACCGGAGCAAGCGCCTGGGCGATTTTGCGGCCGGGACCCTCGTGGTCAACGTGCATGAAAGCGTCAAGCTGGCCGACCTCCAGGCCGCGTCGGCGCGCATCGCCGCTTCGCCGCCCACTGCGCCGGCGCCCGCGCCGCTAGAGGCTGACCCGTATGCCCCCGCCTCTGCCCCGGCGCCGGACCCCGTTCCCGACATCTCTGGACTGGGCAGTCTCCGTCCCTCGGACATTGATTTGATCGAATCGTATCTCTTACGGCGTCCGAAACTGGCGAATGCGGATGCGCTCGGGGCCCAGCTCGCCGCTCAGGTGCGCGCCCGGCTTGCAGGCGACGGCGCTTTGGATGCCGAGGCGGAAAAGACCGCGAACGAGCGCCCCGAGGTCTTTATGCAGCAAGTGGTGACCGCCTATCGCGCGACGCATACCCGGCGTTAATCCAGTATCCGCGTGTGGAACCCTCTATGGACTTGTGCCTGTCACAGGACAGGTACAAGTCCTTTCTATTATACATAGGCCGGGACAAAAGCAAAAGGCACGTTTGAGCGCGATTGACGCGCCTCAGGCCGAGAGTATAATTGTCGTGGAATAGTGAGTGTGAAGGAGTGATAGACATGCAAATCAAAAAACTGGCAGTCCTGGTCGCGTTGGTTCTGGCGTTGGGCGGGAGCGGGCTCGTCGCCCTGGCCGCGTTCAATACGGCGCCGGTCCCGGCGGATATTCTCACCCGCGCGGTGACCAATCTGACCAATGCGCAGGACGGGCACGCGGTGTTGCAGATTCAGGGGACCAGCCCCGACAAGAGCGGGACGGCGACGGTCGAGGTCTGGGCGAAAAAGTTGGCGGATGGCAAGAACTATGCGTTGCGCGCCGAGGTGCGCGATTCGAGCGAAGCGCAATACCGGGGCGCAATCGCCGTGAGTAATGGAACCGATTTCTGGGCCTATCTCCCGATCTCGAACACCGTCTGGACCGGCCCGGTCAATTCCACGCAGCAGGGACAGGATAAATCGCCGCAAGAACTGGTTCAGCAGTTGCTCGATTATTCGACCGTGACCCTCTCCGGCGTCGAGTCGGTCAATGGGAATCTGGCGTACAAGCTCCAGCTCGTTCCGAATGACAAGGCGCCCAAGGCGGCTGCCGGTGCAACCGGGCTGGTGTGGATTGACCAGACGAGTTATCTCCCGTGGAAGGGAACTGTCGATGCGGGGTCCATGGGCCGGGGACAGTTTACGGCGCAGGTGCTGGAACTGAACATTGGCGTGCCGGACAGTCGCTTTCAATTCCAGCCTCCGGCCGGCGCCAGGATCGTTCCCGTACAGAATCAGCAACCGCAGCATTTGACCCTGAACGAAGCGGACAAGACCGCCGGGTTCAAACTGTTGAAACCGGGCTATCTCCCCGCCGGCGCAACCCTGGTGGATGTGCTAAAAGCGGGCAAGGGGATTGTCTATCGCTATGAATCCGCGCATGGCTCGTTCTCTATCGAGCAGAGCGCGGAACTGCAGGGCAAGTCGCCGGCGACCTCGGGTGAAGCGGTTCAGGTGCGCGGCGTGACCGCCACGCTGTTCGCGTCGCCGGATGGCAGCCGTCTCATGCTCATGTGGACGGAGAATGGACGCCGGTATAGTGTGAGCGGCGCGATCTCGCGCCAGGAAGCGCTCAAGGTCGCCGAATCGTTGCAATGAGCGACGACATTGTCGTCATTCGAGACGTAACGCGTCGCTACAAGATTGGCGACAATATAGTTGAAGCGTTAAAGGGCGTGGATTTGACGATTCCCCGCGGCGAGTTCGCCGCGGTGGCGGGCGTCTCAGGCTCGGGCAAATCCACGCTCTTTCATCTTATCGGCGGGCTCGACCGGCCAACCTCCGGTCAGGTATTGGTCAATGGGCTGGACCTGGGCGCGATCGGCGATGCGGAAAGGACCCGCTACCGGCGCGAGCATATCGGGTTTGTCTTTCAGAGTTTTAATCTCCTCCCGCGCTTGAGCGCGCTCGAAAATGTTGCGCTCCCCCTGATGTTTGCCGGCGTGCCGCGCGCCGAACGCGATGCGCGTGCGCGCGCCATCCTGCAAGAGGTTGGGCTCGGCCAGCGCCTGGCGCACTATCCCGGCCAGTTGTCCGGCGGCGAGCAGCAGCGGGTCGCGATTGCCCGCGCCCTGGTTCACAATCCCGAGATCATTCTTGCCGACGAACCGACCGGCAACCTCGATTCCAGGAACGGCGGCGAAATCCTCGCGCTCTTGCGCCGGTTGAATCGCGAGCGCGGGGTAACGATCCTCGTCGTCACGCACGACCCGCGCGCCGCCGCCGCCGCCGACCGGACCATTCATCTCCGTGACGGCGTCGTCGAGCGGATCGAGCAGGGAACCGAATCGGGCGGAATTCAGAATTCAGAATTCAGAATTCAGAATTCAACCCCGAAGGGCCATTTCGCCTTTTTCGACTTGATCGCGATGGCCTCCTCCAACCTGCGCCGCCGGGTGGTGCGGAGCGGGCTGACCGTGTTCGGCGTGCTGGTCGGCATTATCACGATCGTGACCATGCTCTCGGTGGCGGTGGGCGTCGAGATGGAGGTCCAGCGGAACATCGAGGCGGTCGGATTGGAGAGCGTGTTCGTCTCGCCGTCGCGGCCCCAGGCCGACCCGCTCGATCCTTATTCCGATCCACTCCCCACTTCGCCGATTACCCCCGCGGTGATCGACAAGCTGCGGGCGTTGCCCGAGGTGGCAAGCATCGCGCCTCAGGTGGACCTGGCGGCCTATCTCGATCTGCGCGTGCGGCTGGGCGACCGTGCCGCGCAAGCCTCTGTCGAGAGCGGTACGGCCGGTCTGAATCCATTGCAGGCTGATTTGCCCATGCTGGCCGGTCGCACGCTCAACCCCGGCGAATCACGCGGGGTGGTTCTGTCCTCGCGGGTGGCAAGCCAGTTAGGGGGGAGTGATTATCAGCAACTCGTGGGGACCAAGGTCTCGCTCATCGTTCGCCTGCCGCGCGGCGAAACGAACGAGTTCCCGGTGACGGTGATCGGGGTGCAGCAGAATCGCGCCAGTAGCATCGCGCTGGGGGTGGACGACGCCGTGGATATCAAGCGCTGGTGGTACGGCCAGTCGAACATTCTCGACACCCGCGGCTATGATGGGTTGATCGTCAAGGCGTCGAGCCTCACAACGGTCAGCGTGGTATCCGATGCGGTCAAGGCCATGGGTTTGCAGGCGCGTTCGCTCCAGACCTTTCTCGACCTGGCCGGACGCATTTTCGCCGTGCTGAATGCGCTCCTCGGCTCGATCGGCGGGCTGGCTCTGCTGGTCGCCGCGCTCGGCGTGACCAACACCATGACGATGGCGGTGTACGAGCGCACGCGTGAGATCGGCATGCTCAAGGCGATCGGCGCGTCCCGCGCAGAGGTGTTGGGCCTCTTTATCGTCGAATCGAGTTTCATCGGGTTCCTCGGTGGCTTGCTGGGTCTCCTCCTCGGCGCCCTGCTGGGCAAGGGGGTGGACTGGGCGGGGCATTGGTACCTGCAGACACAGAATGTGCAGGGAATCGGACCGCTCTCCGTCGTCCCGCTCTGGTTGGCGGTTGGCGTCATTGCCTTTGGCACGCTAATCGGCCTGCTCGCAGGCATCTGGCCGGCCCTGCGCGCCGCGCGCCTCGATCCCGTCGTCGCGCTCCGGTATGAATAGACCGCTAGAGCGGATTCCAACTCCATTTACGGCATAACCGTAGGGGCTGTGCCTTGTGCCTGCCCAGTCCGCGCTAGGTTTTGCCCTCTAGTATTCCCCGGACCTCCGTCATCTCCTCGTGGGTGAGATGCCATGCGCTGGCTTTTGCGTTCTCGGAGACCTGCTCGGCGTTGGTGGCGCCCGAGATGACGGAGCAGATCGCCGGCTCTCCCAGCAACCAGGCAATCGCCAGCTCACCCGGCGTATGATTACGCGTCTCGGCAAAGGCGCGCAGTTTATCAAGGATCTGCAAGTTCGTCTCTGTCATGTAGGGCTGTACGTACGCCGCGCGGGAGCTGCTCGGGGTTTGGCCCCGCTGGTACTTGCCGGTGAGCAGGCCGCCGGCGAGCGGAAAGTAGGGAATCATTCCCGTGTGTGAATAGCGGCAGTAGGGGAGCAGTTCGTGTTCGACATCGCGCTTGAGCATGTGGTAATAGGACTGGACGACGACGAATGAATTCCAGCCCATCATCTCGGCGAGGTCGTTCGAGCGCGCGAGTTGCCAGGCGGCAAAATTACTCGCCCCCAGATAGCGCACCTTGCCCGCGCGAACCAGGTCCTCCAGCGCCCGCATCGTTTCCTCGATAGGGGTCAGCGAGTCCCAAAAGTGAATATAGTACAGGTCGATATGATCGGTCCCGAGCCGGCGCAGGCTTGTTTCCACGCCTCTCATCATGTGATAGCGGGATGCCCCCCGGTCATTGGGCCCTTCTCCAACCTGCCCCACGACCTTGGTCGCCAGGACCACGCGGTCCCACAGCCCGGCCAGCGCCTGTCCCAGCAGTTCTTCGGACGCGCCCGGGCGGCTCCCGTAAACATCCGCCGTGTCAAGGAAATTGATTCCCTCGTCGAGCGCACAGTGGATGATTGCTTTTGTGCCCTCCTCATTCACGGTTCTCCCGATTCGATTACACCCCAGGCCCACAACAGAAACCTGAACGCCGGTTCGTCCCAGATGACGATAATCCATCAACCCCACCTCTTCCCCAAAAATAGCGGATGCAGCGAACCCGCCGCCCATCCTATTGTAGGATGTTAAAGCGAAAAAGCAAACCGGCGAGCTCGATCAGAGCTCGCCGGTTGCATTCTACGCTAACTGCTAGTTCGCCATCACATTGATCCAGCTGTCATTCCGAGCGGAGCGAGGAATCTCGCTAGCGTTAAAAAGATGTCTCGCTTCACTCGACATGACAAAATTATTGTTGACAGACTGCTAGTTCGCCATCGAAAAGAGAAGGAAGTTGTCGTTGGTCGTCGGATCGGTGAGCACCGCGACAGTCAGGCTCTGGGTCCCCTTCCTGAAAATGGAGAACTGGAACATCTGGTTAGGCACCGAAGGGGTATTGACCGCCTGCCAACCGCCGGCAGTGATCTTGTCGCTGTAAAAGCTTTTGACCGCGTCCCAGGTGGCCCCCTTGGGCAAGCTGTACATCCGCTGATCAAGCCTCTGGCCCATGCCGGCCGCGGTCGAAACATTCTGCGCCAGCGTATCTGCCATCTTGTTCTCACCCGGTTTCAACACCGCGGCATTCGGATAAGCCGGCATGTCATTCAGGCTGGCAATGGCTGCCGAACCGCCGCTGGTGGCGCCGCCGCTGGTGCCGCCGCCCGAATTGGATGCCGGGGCGCTGCTGTTACATGCGGACATGACCATCACCGTCAGGGCCAACAGGGCCATCAGGGCGAACAATTTCAAGTTTTTCATCTCTCTCCTCCTCCAAGGAAATATTTTTCCCGGCGCAGGTTAGCGCCAGGTTCTCGTCATTGGTTTACGGGGCTATCATAACAGGCTATCGTTACAAAATCGTAACAACAATACGGGAAAACAAGATCACTTACAAGAACAGTGCGCGGCGATCCAAACTTTACGGCGAGCGATTTTGGCGCAGCAATGATATCGCTGCCGTTGACCAAGCGAGCACAAAGCGAAGCAGTGTCTCGTGCGAAAGTGAATTAACGCGCCTTATCATCCAGTCGCATGTCGAGACTTGGGTTTATCCTGTTCTGTTTCCTTCTCGCCATCAACACAATTATGAGATAAATGCCTGCAACAAGTAATGCGAACGGTAGCGTCAGAGCGATCCAGATGAAAACGATTAACAACGCCAATGGCTCAGGAAGCAAATTAAGCCTTTGATATGAGATCGATGTGCTTATCACCACCACTGACAAAGGTAATAACGTAGCGATAATGGGAAAACCGAGAGCATGAAGCCACTGAGGCGCTTTGAGTAATGGCGCAAAGACAATCGCGCTCATCAATACCCCGACAGGAGACAAAGAACTAACGTTAGCATGTCATCAGAGGGATGCCGTCCTCCCAAGAGAATCGATGCGAGAAACGCCAGAGCTCCTTGCACTAATCCCCATGTAAGAAATAGGCAATAGCGTCCCCACGTACTTGAATTAACAAACCAGAGTTTCATGAACTTCTCCTTACCATCACTGCCTCAGATCGTGCTTGGCTCGGCCTGGAATGGCAAGGTTTCAGCGATGTCTATCCATCCTTTACCTGAGCATCCCCCGTGCAGCAGTGCTACAAACAAGACCGCGCCACCCGCCAGCGTAGACCGGGTGCCGGCCAAAAGGCTCTCAAACTCTATCGCCGCATTGACAAAATTATCCTGGGCGTTGCTGGCCCATTGCGAGGCATCATTCCACCGGTCGCCAGTCCAATTTCATACCTAATTCAGCGCATCTTGCCCGTCACCGCGGTAGAGATAGTCCCCTTTGCCGTTTGGCGATGCGCTCAAACTCGGCCGGGTTTTCGGCGCGCAGTTGACGAATGATGTGCTCGGCTTATTCAGGTCGAGGGGCGGTAATGGACCTTGTTGATTGCGGTCGAGTTATCGACAAAGACGACACATAACGTCGTGCCCTGAGCGACGATGCGCAGGCCCATTTTCAAGAAGGCTTGCCATTCTGAGATTGCGGTTTCATCCGCGACGCGGTGCTGTTAAGGGGTCAACGCCAATCTGTTTTCGTAGCGGTCAAGAAGTTTTTCTAGCTCAGCCTGGCGCTTGGCTTGGTCGGCCAAGCGCGTAATATAGAAGATCTCATTCGGATGTAGATCCTTGAGATTGTGTCTCCCAATAAAAAACGATCCGCAGACGACTATACCCTGATCGGTCGAATCACTAAAGCAGTCACTTTGCGGAATCGCCTGAAGTGTGCCATCACCTTGCACATACCAGAACGATATCCTGATAACTGAAGTGGGTGTTTTGTCCTTCAAAAACAAGGTCCCATTCGGTTCGAGTCGATATATCAAAACGGCATCTTTTTTCTCAGCATTTACTCCATCTGGAATTTCAAAAGCGATTAGGGCTGGGCCTTCATAACCGGCTGGGACCCACACCTGAATCGTCTGGCGCTCGGCGAACAGCCAGACAAATGGCGCATAAGGGCCTCCGGTGAATACCCAGATGAAAACACCCAATAAGGTCAAAAGGACAACGGGTATAATCCACGGGAGAATGCGTCTCATAGGCCAAGCGCCCTTATGGTGCGATTGTCGATAATATCGTGAGTCGGCATGGACAAAATCCTTATGCGTATGTGACCATCCTGATGAGCCGATGCCAATCGTGACCTATCGCGCGACCACGCCCGCAGCATCCTGTGGGCGCATCGCCACGTGACCATCGAAGAGACCGCCCGCCATGCCGGCCAGAAGCACATCACGCCAACCTTTCAGATACGCCTTGCCAAAAGTGAGGGTGGCATTGGCGACGATGCCGATGATGATTGCTTGCAGCCCATCGAACGCGGCTGTTATCACCGGTAAGCCATGCGTGGGCGCATAGAGCGCAGAGAGGATCACCATCAAGCAAAATGCGGGCAAGCCAAAGCCAACAAAACTCGCAGCCGCGCCGCGCACGCCACGCGTTCGGAACCCGACGTAAGCTGCAGTCTGCATCGCCGTTGCGCCAGGTATCGTTTGGCACAAAGCCACCCCAGCGCGAAAGGCTTCGTCGTCAAGCCAACTCTTTTGCTGAACCACCATCCTGCGGATGTACGCGACCATTGCCGGGCCACCGAACGCGGTCCTTCCCAGTCTTAGAAAGGATAGGAATAGAGTAGCCAATGTTGGAGCGAGATTGGCGCGGAGAGGTGGTAGTTGTTCCATACGAGACTCGTCTGCAGAAGAGTTGGACCGCCTAGCAATGTACTACATCGTCTTCCGAACCGCAATTCCGGCGCTACGCCGCGACCCGCACCTTCCGTGTTTCACGCTTTGGGCTACAATTTTGACATAACCGGGAATCAAGTATGGCTAACCATTTCCACTCCGAATCCGTCCTCCTTCTTCGCGAATGGTCGGCCTTGTCAATGTATACCGCGTATTTTCCCTCTCCTGCTCTGCGGGCGCGAGTCCTCGACGCGGCGTGCCATTTTGTGCTTTTGAGCTTGTTTGATATAATACAATAGAGATTGAACTATTAAGGTCGCATAGAAAGGAAGGTTCATATTGGGTAGTAATGAAATCTCGACGCTCGCGAACAGGCTCAGAGTTCTCGGCGACCCGACGCGTCTCGCCATCTTTGATCTCCTCATGCAAGGCGTGCAGTGCAATTGCGAGCTCGGCGACAAACTAGGACTGCCGATGAACTTGATTTCGCATCACCTCAAAGTCTTGCGTGAAGCGGGCCTGGTCGATGCCGAACGCGACGCGGTGGACGCCCGTTGGGTCTATTACTCGATTAGCAAGCCCGCGCTCTATGCACTGCGTGAGCACCTCTATGCTTTTCTCGATCCCCGGCGGATTCAGCCGCGCTTGCCTACCTGCGGACCGCAATTGATTTCAGCCGAGACCGTTCGTGTGAGCCGCCGTTAGTTTTTTTGTGCGAATATTTCAATGGAGGTTGAATTGTAATGAGTGAGTCTATAGGCTTCGACGAGCGGCCATCGGCCACTCCCACAACGAGTGTGCCCGTGGAGATTTTCGATCCGCCCCTTTGCTGTCCAACCGGCATGTGTGGACCGACGATCGACCCGGTCATACTCGACGTAAATGAAATGATTGTGATGCTAGAGAACGAAGGAATCCACGTCGCGCGCTACCAGATGGCTAGCCATGCGCAAGCGTTTGTCAACAACCGTGAGGTCTTCCGTCTTATCCGGGAGAAACAACTCGCCGCGCTGCCGATTACGGTCGTCCGCGGGCAAATCCTTCAAGTCGGAGCATACGCCACCCTCGCCCAAGTGCGCGCGGCACTGAACGGACACGAAAATTCATAAACCGGAGTCCCGAATGCAAACTGAATTCATCTTCTTCTCAGGCAAAGGCGGTGTAGGCAAGACTTCGATGGCCTGCACGACTGCCGTGAGGTATGCCGACGAGGGCAAGAAAACGCTCATCGTGACAACCGACCCCGCATCCAACCTGGCCGATGTGTTCGAGCAAGCGATCGGCCATCAAGTCACTCCAATCGCCGCCGTGCCGAATCTTTGGGCGATGGAAATTGATCCCGATAAGGCGACCGACGAATACAAAGAACGCGCCCTCGCGCCCCTGCGCGAGCTCTTCCCTGTCGAAATCGTACGGGTCATGGCCGAACAAATGAACTCGCCGTGCACCGCCGAGGTCGCCGCCTTTGACCGCTTTACGGACTTTTTGGACGCGCCCGATTTTGAGTTAGTCATTTTCGATACCGCTCCGACCGGTCATACGCTGCGGCTGCTCGAACTCCCCGCCGAGTGGAGCCACACCATCGAAACGGCCAGCGCCGGAAACGGGCAGACCTGTCTTGGGCCGGCGGCGGCAATCCAGGATTCCAAGGCCAAGTATGACCGCGCCCTGGCCGCGATGCGCGATGAGACAAGCACAACGTTCATCTTTGTCCTTCAACCCGAAGCGACGCCGATCAAGGAAACCCAGCGCGCCGTGGCCGAACTGGCGAAACTCGACATTCACACCCACCGGATCATCGTCAACGGTATCCTCCCACCTGAGGAAGCCTCCAACCCGTTCTTTGCCGAGCGCGTGAAAATGCAGGAACGCTATCTCGCGCAAATCGACCGCGAGATCAGGCTCCCCTCACGGCGGATGTTCTTACTCGATGGGGAAATTAAAGGGGCCGAGCGGCTGCGCGCCGTCGGGCGGATGCTGTTCGAGAATCAGTCCGCCGTCCGATTCGGACAAAACGGCAGTGGAACGGCTCTCACAGATGCTTCCCGCTCCAGGGCGGCGGCCGGCCATGTGCTCGCGCGCATTTTGCCCGCCGCCCATTCCCGTACGCTCTTTTTCGCGGGCAAGGGCGGCGTCGGCAAGACCTCCCTCTCGTGCGTGACCGCCGTCTGGCTGGCCCGGCAAGGCCATCGTACGCTGCTCCTGACCACCGACCCGGCGGCGCACCTCGGCGATGTGCTCGGCGTGCCGGTGGGAGACCTGCCCATGCCAGTACAAGGCCGGCCCAACCTGTGGGTGGTCAATATTGACGCTCATGCCGCGGCGGAAGTGTACAAGGCCCGGATTCTCGACGACGCCAGGGCACGCGGTCGCTCACCGCAAGCGATTGCGGCGATGGCCGAGGAACTGGATTCGCCGTGCACGGAAGAGATGGCGGCATTCGATCGCTTTATCGACCTCGCGTCGCAACAAGACTATGACATGATTGTCTTGGACACCGCGCCCACCGGGCATACCCTGCGGCTCCTGGAGCTCCCGATTGATTGGAGCAAGCAACTCGACGTCAAGATTTTTGCATCGGTGGATTCCACCGCGGCCGACGATGTGGCTAAGGCCCGCTTTGGACGGGTCATCGAGATGATGCGCGACCCGGCGCAGAGCACTTTTGCCTTTGTGATGTATCCTGAATCCACGCCCATTACCGAGGCGGCGCGGGCCATGGATGAACTGGCGACGGTCGGTATCCACACGGGCTTGGTCGTCGCCAACCTGGTCCTTCCCGCCAAGGAGTGTACGACGCCGTACACGCGCACTCGGCGTGCGATGCAGGACCACTATCTGGCCGAGATCACGGCGCGCTTCCCCGTGCCCATTCTGGAAGTGCCGCTCCTATCGCACGAGGTCAAGGGGCTGGATACGCTCACCGCATTGGGCGAACAACTGTATGGCCCGCCTCTCTTGCCAGCCAATCAGCTTGAAATGATCGGAGCAAAGGAGGCATGATGAACCGCAAGGTGCTCTTTCTCTGCACTGGCAATTCCTGCCGCTCGCAGATGGCCGAAGGCTGGGCGCGGCGGCTGGCCGGACCGGATTGGGAGATTCACAGTGCCGGGCTCGAACCCTCGCACGTCAATCCACGCGCCATCCGGGCGATGGCTGAAGTGGGAATCGACATTCAGACGCAGCGATCCAAAGGACTGGATGCCGTGCCCGTCACCGAGCTGGATACCGTCGTGACCCTGTGCGGGGATGCGGAAGAGCGTTGCCCCTTCCTGCCAGGCGCACACATCCGTATTCACTGGCCGCTGCCCGATCCTGCCAAGGCCCAAGGCGCCGAGGATGAAGTGATGGCAGTGTTTCGCTCAGTCCGCGATGATATTCAATGGCGCGTACAGGATCTGCTAAACAGCGGACGCGGCACGCGACCGGGAGAGGAGTAAAACCAATGGCGACAGCAATAGCAACCGATATGACAGACACTGCTGTGCACGCAGCAATACAGACCTTTGCGCAGGCGCTGGCCGACACCCCTCAGTTTCATGCGTTTGAGGAAGCGGCGGCCATGTTCAACCAGGACCGGGCGGCGCGCCAGGCGGTGCGGCTGTTTCAGGAAAAGCAGCGTTCGCTCCAGATGATGCAACGGCTTGGCGCGATCACGCCAATAGAGCTAGACGAACTCAAAAAGTTGCAGCAGGCCATGCTCGGTTACCTCGCAGTAACCGCCTATGTTGAGGCGCAGGAGGAATTGGTCAAGGTATGCCAGGCCGCCGCCAAGGAAATCAGTACGGTGATCGGTCTGGATTTTGCCAGTGCCTGCGCCCCGGGCTGCTGCGGTTAGAAAGGCAAGTCGTATGAAAACCATGAATCGTGAACTGGCACAAGCGGCGCAGGTACTGGCAAGTGCGCTTGTCCAGGCCAAGCCCATACGCGAGTATCGAGAGGCAACCGAGCGCATGGCCGCCGATCCCCAGGCGACAGCCCTGCTGGATGAATTGCAGCAAGTCCAGGCCGAAATCCGCGTTCGACAGAACAACGGGGGAGTAACACGCCAAGAACTCGAGCAACTACGTGAATTACAGTCCCATGTGAAATCCCACCCGGCGATTGCGGCATTTATGGAGGCGCAGTTGCAGGCTCAAGCATATTTGCCGGCAATCAACCGCGAGCTGAGCGAACTGCTGGGCGTGGACTTTGCCACGCTGGGGCGTGTGAGCAATTGCTGCTAGTTCGCGGCGTGAGAATCCTGACAAAAAATGATGACGAAAGATCGCACAATCATAGTTCGCGTATTTGGCGTGCCTACCGCCAATAGCTGTGGTCCGCAGGACGGTTGGCGCGACGCGACCGAGTGGGTTGCCCGGTCGTTCAAGGGCTATTTCGGAGACCAGGTGCGCGTGGAATATCACGATCTGTTCTCTGCGGCAGACACGTTCCCTCCGGTGCTCGAACTGGTGGCGCGTGGCGAAGCGCAACCACCGCTTGTATTCATCGGGGATGAATTATTCTCTTCGGGGGGCCGTATTTCGGGTCCGGCCATTCGGCGGCGTTTAGAGTCGCTAAGGTTGGCATAGTGAAATGAGGGAGTGAAATCCGCCCTTTCACTACGTTAGTATAAAGGAGATTGTGATTAGTTTCACAACCTGATAGTTTTTGAGAGCTATTCGGTGATAGATTGTAGTTAGCGATTCTTACAATAGCCAAGAGGCGGGGCTAAATACTCAGCTTGTTTGATGCAGGCTCCGTCTGTAGACATTCGGGGAACCCATATGTACGACGTGTCTATAAGCGGAGTCGGTCAGACTCCGGTCAGGGAACATTGGGAAAAAAGCCTGCGCGAGCTTGCAGTTGATGCCCTTCTAGCCGCTTTGCATGATTCGCACCTGGAGCAAGTCGAAGCGATCTACGTTGGCAACATGCTGAGCGGCGAGATCATCGGCCAAGAGCACCTAGGAGCACTGATTGCCGACCAGGCTGGTATGTGCGGGGTGGAAGCACTCAAGCTGGAAGCGGCCTGTGGCGGCGGGGCAGCGGCGGCCCGGATGGGCTATCTCGCTATTGCCTCGGGACAATACGAAACGGTCGCCGTTGTCGGCGTCGAAAAGATGACAGACATGTCGATAGCAACCATCACGGCGGGGCTGGCGATGGCCGCGGACGGCGACTATGAGGCAGCACAGGGTATTTCATTCGTGGCGTTGAATGCAATGGTGATGCGCCGCTATATGTATGAATATGACCTGGTGGAAGAGGATTTTGCCCCCTTCGATATGAATGCGCATGCAAACGCGGTCAATAATCCCTATGCGATGTTTCATCGGCCAATCACGCTCGAAGCGTTGAGACGGGCCAGGATGATTGCCGACCCCATTAGTTTGCTCGACTCGGCCCCGATTTGCGATGGCGCGGCGGCGCTGATTCTCTCACGCGCAGATGGCTTGAACAGCGGGCGCGAGCGGGCAGTCAGGATCGCGGCGAGTGCGGTCGCAACCGATGCTGTGGCGCTGCACGACCGTAAGGACCCCTTATGGCTTACCGCGGCCGAACTCGCCGCCAGGAAAGCCTATGCCCAGGCGCAAGTGCAGCCGTCCGACATTGATCTCTTTGAACTGCACGATGCATTTTCGATTGTCGCTCCGATGTCGCTTGAAGCAGCAGGCTTTGCGACGCGGGGCACGGGCGTCTACGTCGGGCGCGATGGCGAAATTGGCATTAATGGGCGCGTGCCAATCAGCACGATGGGAGGGCTGAAAGCGCGCGGTCACCCGGTGGGCGCATCGGGGGTGTACCAGATCGTCGAAGCGGCGACCCAACTGAGGGGCGAGGCGGGTGCGAATCAGGTTCCGAATGCGCATGTGGCAATGACACAATCACTCGGCGGTGTGGGAACGACCGCCGTCACGCATATCCTGATTAAGGATTAGGTGTCTCTTTTGCCAAGCAAACCCACACTAACATCTAGTCGCCTGATACCCCCTTTTCTTCCGTCTATTTTTGGACCCAATTGGCACCAAATCACAACCCTTTCTTGACCGGCTTTCCCTATACTATATTCAGAAAGCTGAATGGAGTGGAAAACCTGGAGACATATCGCTTGCCAGCCCAGATATTGAAGGCGCTCGCGCATCCCGCACGATTGCGCATCCTCAACGCCTTGCGCGACGACGAAGAGTGCGTTTGTCATTTGACTGCACTGTTGAAACGGCGCCAGGCTTACGTTTCACAGCACTTGATGTTTCTTCGCCAGACCGACCTCATCGAGGACCGCAAGGAAGGGCTGCGCGTTTATTACCGCATCAAAGACCCACGCCTGTTGAAAGTGCTGGATCTCGTGAACGCGATGGCGGGCGTGACCCTCCAAGAGCCTGAGAGGATGGCCGCGTGCTCGTGCCCCCGGTGTGAGTCGCACGAACTGCGGCAAGGAGGGGAGCCATGGAGATTCAAATCCGCGACCAGACCCGCCTGAAGGAATCCGGGTCACCCCGGTGCAGAGCGGGATGAAGATTCGTCCCGCTTTTTGCTGCCAAGACACCTCAATAACCCTAACGGAAAGGAACTCGATGGCAAACAGCAATTATTTGGAAGCAATGGTGGATAAATTTGTTTTTCGCGTGGCGCGTGATTGTCGCTATAGTGACGCCGATGTATGGGCCAAACGCGTCGGCGAGCGCGTGCGCGTCGGGCTGACCGATTTTCTGCAACAGAAATCGGGCGATGTTGGATTCGTAGACGTCAAGCCGATTGGCACGGCGCTTGAGGAGGACGACGAACTTGGCGCCGTCGAGACAATCAAAGTAGATTTGATTGTCCCCGCGCCCCTGGCTGGCGCCATCGTCGCCGTCAATGCGGCGCTGGCAGAGCGCCCCGAGTTGACGAATAGCGACCCATATGGCGAGGGCTGGCTCGCGGAGATTGAGCCGACTGCCTGGGCGGATTTCGACGCGCTGCCGGACGCCGAGACCTATCTGCCGCAGATGAAGGTGCGCGCCGAATTGGAGCGAGATAAATGAGCGACGACAAGCGCGTGCTCATCATTCCGTGTAGCGGCATTGGCAAGGCATATGGGAGCGTGGGGCGTGAGGCCATGTACAAGCTGTTGGAGGACTTGCGCCCCGGTGTCACGGACACACTCTGTCTTTCTCTTTTGACGCTGGGTGATCCAGAGGCGCAGGCGCGTGTGCGCGAGCATCCGACGATCACAATTGATGGCTGTCCCAAGGCATGCGCCAAAGTCAATGTGGAGGCGGCCGGCGGCGCGCCTGCGGGGATTTATCGGGTGTTCGACGTCTATCGCGCCCACAAGGAATTGAAAGTGCGCTCGGTCAGCGAGTTGGGCGAGAGCGGGCGCGCGATGGCCCGGCTGCTCGCGGAAGAGATTGCACTGAAGGTGGATCAATTGCGAGCGTCGCCTGATTCTCATTGTGCCGCGAGCCTGGTGGTGGATGAAGTGGACGAGGCGCAGTGCGAACTGGCGCCGCAGGCTGAGGAGAACCAGTGATGCCGGTACTACCGAAAAAGAAAGTCGGATTGATCAGCTGCAGCGGCGAAGAACTGCCCGAGGGAACACTGTCGCGTGTTGCCGCGCTAACGGTCCTGGAGCGCCTGCGTCCGAACGAGACGGTTACCCTTTGCTTGCCGCTCTTTTTGGCGGGCGACGACAAGGAGCGTGCTTTCGCGCGATTCTATCCAACGATTGCGATTGACGGCTGTGACAAGCGCTGCGCGGCGCGGGCCACGGAAAAATACAGCGCGGCTCCGACGGCGAGCATTGTCATTCCAGATTTTCTGGAAGCACGCGGCTTGCAGGCGCCGCACACCCGGCGGCAGCTCGACGCGGCCGGTGAGCGCGCAATGCAGGTGTTGGCGGAGGAAATCGCGCGGCGCGTCGACGAAATCCTCGGGCCCCAACGCGAGTCTGCCGTCGAACAACCGGTGATCGCGAGCACAACGGAAGCGGTGATCGCGAGTTGTAGCTGTGGCTCTGGCATCCCCGTGATGCGGCTCAAGGTGGCGGGCAAGAACGTCGAATTCGTCGCCCTGCCCTTGATCTTTGAACAATTCCGCAACGACGGCAAATCGCCCGATGGACTATTCGACGCGGTGAAAATCTACAACTCTATTCCGGCTGGGCTGGAAGCTGCGTATCGCGAGGCGATTCAGAATGCCTACTCGGCTTTCTGTGCCTCTCCAGCCGAGATGGTCACGAGTTTGCCATAAATATGGATGGTCCTGTCGACACAATCCGCGCCGAGATGGAAAAAGGAATCGCACTGCCCAAGTGCCAAAAGTGCGGCTGCATGCATGAGACGCTGGACAAGTTGGCTTTGCTTCTACCGGAAGCGAAGACAGAGGAGGCCCAGATGCTGCGCGAAAGCATTCGGGCATGGGACCAGCAAATGCAGCCCGTCCAGTACGCCTGCCTCGGTTGCGTCTACTGTTACCCTGCCGCCGCGCAAAATGCGTTTGCCACTACTTTCCCGGAAGCCGCTGAAACGCCGGCCTTGGCATGTGACTTTCGTCTCGGATCTGGATGGCCCCCCGTCGTCGGCGAATACCATATCGTGGACCCCTCCGGTCACGTTGCGGTCTCGACCCTCGGAAGCATTGCCCTCGCCCAGGACCTGGCAGCGGTCAAGCCATCTGGGCTCGCCATCGTCGGCAAGACCGAGACTGAGAAC
Organism: Anaerolineae bacterium; assembly: GCA_049694275.1. Lineage (GTDB taxonomy): Bacteria > Chloroflexota > Anaerolineae > UBA4142 > SHND01 > JBAVQS01. The sequence goes on from JBAVQS010000102.1 coordinate 34,294, forward strand.
ATCGGCATCGACAAGATTGTCAAGAACATGATCACGAATCCTGGTATCCAGTATCTTGTCCTTGCGGGCCAGGAGACAGCCGGTCACCAGAGCGGCAAAACACTCCTTGCACTGGCAGAAAATGGAATAGACGCGAACGGGCGTGTGATCGGCTCGCCCGGCAAGCGCCCAGTTCTGCGTAACGTCACCAATGAAGAGGTGGAGGCTTTTCGCAGGCAGGTGCAGATCGTCGACCTCATCGGGTGGGAGGAGCCGGTGGACATTCGCGCGCGGATTGAAGCTCTGTCGCCCAAAACGCCCGAGCCGTGCGGTTGAGGGGAATGCAGCGAAGAGTCGGCGACTTTTCCAACGATAACCGTTCCGAAAGTCATCGCCGCTGAACCAGGCGACATGGTGGTGATGGACAAAGCAGGTTACTTTGTCATTCTGCCATTGGTTGATAAGGGTGTGATTAACATCGAGCATTACGCGTACGACGACAGACTCATTCGAACGGTCGAGGGTGAGACCGCGAGGGCGGTGTATCGCAAGCTCATTGAAGAGGGCTGGGTAACGGAATTGAGTCATGCCGCCTATCTGGGGCGCGAACTGGCCAAAGCTGAATTATCGCTTCACCATGGATTCAAGTACGTACAAGATGGAGCATAGAGAAATCGAAAGGACAACATGACCCGTACTGCTACCTACAATACCACCGTTACCTGGAAGGGCGAACACTGGGGACATCTTACCTGCGGCAACGGACCTGAAATGGATTTCTCGGCGCCGCCGGATGCGCACGGACACGCGGGCGTCCTGACGCCCGAAGATGCCTTTGTGGCGGCGGCGAATACCTGCGTGATGATGATGTTCTTGTGGGCGTGCGAGCGGTTCAAGATTCCACTCGTCTCCTACGAATGCCGCGTGGAAGGCACCAAGGTGATCGAGTTGGATCGCACGGAGCTCTTTACACGTCTCGTCTTTCGTCCTCAAATCCGCGTCAAGGACTGTGACGAGCACCGTGTGCGCCGTGCCCTTCAATCCGCCCAAAAGTATTCGCTTGTCGCCAACTCGGTGAAATCGGAAATCGTGGTCGAGCCGAGTATTGAGATCGAGGCAGCCGAGGCGGCCGCGTGAATCTGAAACCCGATCTAGTTACCCGATATCTATATCCCTATTCTATGGAGGTTTTCAATGCTAAGTATTAAGGTTCTCGGTCCCGGTTGTGCCAACTGCACGAAAGTGGCAGATATCGCACACCAGGTGGTGAACATGCTTGCGGTCGAGGCGACCATCACCAAGGTGACCGATCGCGCCGCTTGGAAAAGCTATGGGCTGCTATCCACGCCTGGCCTCGTCGTTAACGAGAAACTCGTTTGCGGCGGGCGCATTCCGACCGAGACCGAAGTGACGACCTGGATTACGAACGAACTGATAGCCGCGGGCTAGTCCCGCGTGTCCGTGAGGAGACCGCGTTGCAATGGAGCTGCGCGGTTTTCTCAGGCCAAACTAGATTCAAGAAACGGAATATGACATGCTCTATGCTTTGATTGCGCTCCTCCTTTTTGTCCTCTCGTTCGTCGCCGGGATGCTGGGGCTGGGCGTGGCGTTCATCGCCACACCCGTGCTCGGGCTGTTCGGCTTTGAACTCAAGGACGTCATTATGCCGTGGAGCCTGTGGCTGAACGGCTTGACCGCGATTAGCGGCGCCGTCGCGTTCGCTCGCGCGGGGATGGTGGATTGGCGCACCGCGCTGCCATTGCTACTCATAACCACCCTCGTCGCACCCATTGGCGTGTGGCTTTTGCAGTTTGTGCCGACCAATGTGGTCTGGTGGATCTATGTCGCCGTGCTGTTCTTTCTTGCCTACCGCATGGCGTTTCCACCCAAGATGGATGACTCGCAAGCGCCGGTCATCACCGACGCCACGCGTGGCAAGGGCGGAATTGCGAGCGCCGGCATTGGCATCTTTGCGGGCTTTCTCGGCGTCGGTCCGGGCTTTTTGCTAATGCCGACACTGGTGATGCTCGGGTACACGGCACGTCTCGCCGCTGCAACCAACAGCGTGATTGTGACCTTGCCCTCCTTCTCAGCCTTCGCGGGTCACCTGGGTACCGCGCAGTTTGATTGGCTGATGCTAGGGTTGACTTCGGTCACCGCGGTGATTGGCGCGTGGCTTGGGGCAAGATTTACCGCGAAACGGGTCAAGTCGCTGACCTTGAGCCGCATCTTCGCCATTGCCCTGGTTCTATTGGCGTTGCAGCGCGCGTATCTGCTGGTCGTAGGAGCATAAAGCAAAGAGAGGAAAGAAAATGACAGACTATCCCCAATACCATAAACATCTGGAAGAACGGCTGGCGCAGCTCGGCCGCGAGCTCCCTGGCCCTATGACCGGTTTTGCCCGGCTTCACAAAAAGGCCGTAGAGGACGGCGCGCTCAGTGACAAGACCAAGGAATTGATGGCGCTGGCAATCTCCATCGCCGTGGGGTGTGACGGCTGCATCGCCTATCATGTGCACGACGCAGTCAAGGCCGGCGCAACACGCGCGGAGTTGTTGGAGACGATTGGCGTAGCCGTCATGATGGGCGGCGGCCCGGCCTCGATGTACTCGGCGCACGCGATGGATGCCATCGAGCAGTTCCTGCCGCAGATGGCAGGAACAGATCCAGTCAGGTAATCTGCGAAAGGCAAATAACCATGAATGAAATCGTCGAAACCGCATTTGAAAAGGCACGTGAGATTTTGACGAGCGAGTGCAGCCCCCTCGGGCTGATGGCCTCCCCCGAGGGCTATCCGCACGTCTGGGCGCGCGACAGCGTCATCACCTCGCTCGGGACCGTTCTGCTCCCCAAGCATCCTGATTGTTTGCGCATGAGTCTGGAGACGCTCGGCGGCCAGCAGTCCGACCTCGGCGCAATCCCGAACAATGTCAGTGTCGCCACTGGCCGTCTCGATCATACGAACGCAGGCTCCGTGGATTCTAACCTCTGGTTCATTGTGGGGCATTACATCCAGTTCAAGACGTCCGGCAACGCGGATTTTCTGCGCGCCCACTGGACCTCGCTCGAAAAAGCATTGCTGTGGCTGCGTTATCAGGATTCGAACGGCTGCGGCTTGCTCGAAGTCCACGAAGCGGCGGACTGGGCGGACTTGCTCGCGAATCGCTTCAACGTCCTCTACGACAATGTGCTGTGGTGCGCCGCACTACGCGCGATGGGGGCCATGGCGCGTGCGATGAATGTGGAGAGTGCACAATACGATGCTCAGGCGGACGACGTACGGCACAAGATTCGCATCGTGCTGTGGGTCGGGACGGAGACTCGGAGCGAGTGGGGACCCGGCTGCCCGGGACATACCGAATGGAAGCACACACTCAGCCAGGTAGACCCTGTGTTGGTGAAGCGGCCCTTCTTCTTGCCATACGTCGCCTTTCGCGATTTCGGAGACTATTGCGACGTGTTCGGAAACCTGCTCGCGATCTTGTTCGACGTGGCGAATCCCGCGCAAGAAAAGCGCATTCTGGATTATTTGTATCAGGTTGGGATTGCCGAACCGTATCCCGTGCGGGTGCTGCATCCCATCATTCACCCGGGCAACAAAGATTGGCGCGAATACTACCGCAACAACAATCTGAATTTGCCGGATCAGTACCACAACGGCGGGATTTGGCCCTTCGTCGGCGGATTCTATGTCGCCGCGCTCGTCAAGGCCGGACGTATGCCAGAGGCAGAGCGCCAATTAGAAAAGCTCGCCGCGGTGAATCGCCTGGGTGTCGAACAAGAATGGGAATTTAACGAATGGTGTCAGGGGCAGACCGGCCGGCCGATGGGTTATCCGCACCAAGCGTGGTCGGCGGGGATGTATGTGTTCGCGTACCGCGCGGTGCAAGCGGGTGGTCTGCCGCAATTTATCAGTGGGAATTGGTAAACCATGAATGAGTTTTCGCTTTTAGCCATCTGGGCACATCCCGACGACGAATCGAATGCCGCGGGTGGAACGCTGGCGCGGTATGCGCGTGAAGGAGCCGCCGTCACGCTCGTCTCGGCGACACGCGGCGAGATGGGTGTTACAGGACTGGACCCCGAAGCCGCAGGTACGGTGCGTGAGCGCGAACTGCGTGCAGCGGCAGCAGCGCTTGGGGCGCAGGAAGTGTGCTTCCTCGGCTACCGAGATGGCGAACTCGCCCACGCGGACGAAAAGCAAGCCGTGGCGCAGATCGTCGCGCTGCTGCGCGAAATCAAGCCGCAGGTGGTCGTCACGTTCGGACCCGATGGCATCTCTGGACACCCCGATCACATCACGGTTTCGCGCTGGGTCACTGCGGCGTTCGAGGCCTCGGCTGTGGCGCAGAAACTGTACTACGTCGCACCCTCAGACGCGACGCAGCAGGCCTGCGGTGTGCCGCCGCCGCGTGAGGTGCTGGGCGGACCGGTGGCGGCGATTGACGTGGGGGAGGATTTACAAGCCAAGGCGCAGGCGATGCGCTGCCACATCAGCCAGTCGCCCCCCGAGGTGGATGCACAGCAACTCGAATGCCACGAGTACTTTCGCCTAGCGCGCTCGCGCGGGGGAGCGATGCTGGACGGGACGGATCTGTTTGCCGGGGTGACGCTGCCGCCCCCGCTCGTCGTCAAGATTCTGGGGGTCGGCTGTGCGCGCTGCCATGCACTGGAGAACGAAATACGCTTGATTGTCGAGCGGCAAGGTCTCGCGGCGCGTGTCGAACGAGTTGAGGATATTGACGAAATGATGCGCTATCGTCTCTTGTCCGTGCCGGGACTGGTCATCAACGAACAATTGGTGTGCGCGGGGCGCGTGCCGTCGCGGGCCGAGCTGTTCCGATTCCTGCAACCGGATTCAGCTAACTGCGGTGGGGTGCCAAGATGACCCTCTATCTCGTGAGCGCCGTCGCCGCCCTGGTTTTTTCGGGCGTGCTGGCGATGGCGGGGCTGGGCGCGGCGTTCCTGTTCGTCCCGTTCTTTTATTATCTCGGCGTGCCGCTGGACCCCAAGCTGGACTTGGCGTTTCTTGCTCATGGCGACCTACCCTCCTGAATGTCGCCCATGAGTGTATCATTCAAAGTCTCGAAGTCGTACTATACGCTTGCGATATTGATAAACCGGGGTTGGTAATCGGGCAAGACCTGGTCGAGATGAGGATATTGCGCGGGATCGAGTTGGGCGAGCGTGCGGAGAATATCGAGCGTCTCGCGGCCTGTCTGTCCGAGGAGATCGCCCTCCTGGTAGAGCGCCGTAAGCGCCGATTGCATCCCGGCCACCGCCATCAAGCGACCGATGGGGTGCAAGAAACTCAGCGCGAAATGCAAGATCGGATTGTTTTGATGCGGGTTGAGTGTCAGCAACAAACGATCCTTCTCGGCTTGCTGAAGGTACTCGCCCACTTTTTGTGTCATGATGCTCTTGATGAGAATGTCATTCTGGTAGAACAGGGTACGCCTCCCTTGCCCGCTTTTGGGGCGTCATCACAGTACAACAAAAATCCCTCAGACGCATTGGGCATCCGGGGGAATTTTGTCTATCAGCCAGGTGGCTGGTCCTGGCTAGTCCTGGATAAGCTTTTGAGAAAGCGCTATCGCAACTGCTTCGGCGCGATTGGAGACGCCCAACTTGGATAAGATATTGCTGACGTGTGCCTTGGCCGTGGCATGACTTACACTCAGCCGCTCGGCAATCTCGTTATTGTTATGCCCCTTGATGAGTAGCGCTAAAACCTCTCGCTCGCGTGCGGTCAAAGCGTTACCCGGAATCGCGCTGGTGGGCGCTTGCGGTTTGACCAGTGCTTGGAGCGCTTCCTGCGCAAGTGTTGACCGTCCAGCCGACGCGTCGCGAATCGCCGCCGCTAAATCGTCTCCGGAAACATTTTTCAACAGATAACTGATCGCGCCGGCTTGGACTGCATCCTGGACCAACGTTTTTTCCGGAAAGCTTGTCAGAACGATGATTTGGACGTGCGGAAATTTTTGTTTAATAATGCGAGTCGCAGTCACGCCGTCCATCTCGGGCATGGTCAAGTCCATCAGAATCACACGGGGGTCAAGTTGCTCACACAACTCGATGGCCTCCCGCCCATTCTCTGCTTCGCCAACCACTTTAATATCTGCATGGCTTTTGAGATAAGCGACGATCCCCCGCCTGACCATGCCGTGATCGTCGACGACCATGACTCGAATGGGATTCGGTGCGCTCATCTAGTCCTTCTCCTCGATCGGGCGAGGGGTATGATCCCACACCACCTTGATCTCTGTTCCACGTCCTGGCCCGCTCTGAATCGTCAATTCCGCGCCGATCGCTTGCGCGCGCTCACGCATATTGCCTAGACCCAAATGACTCGCTGACACATGGTTGATATCAAATCCACGACCATCATCTCGAATGGACATCTCGGCGACCAGGATGGCATTGGCTTGACCCAGCGTGCAATTCAAACTCATGGTTACATGCGCCGCGCGCGAATGCTTCAAGACATTGTTCAGCGCTTCCTGGGCAATGCGGTAAAGCGCAATGTGCGCCTCGGGTGGCAACTTGCAGTTCCCCTCGACTTGCACCGCGATGCTCAGCCCTGTGCGTCCAGTCGCCGCTTCGCCGAGTTGACGGAGCAGGTCGCCCAATTTCGTTTCGACCAGAGCGGTAGGACGGAGTTCCAGAAGCAATGTGCGCATTTCGGCGAGCGCGCCGCGACTCAGTTGGCGCAATTCTTTCAACAGCCGACGACCTTCCGTCGGATCGCTTTCCCAGGATAAGGGCAGCGCATCCGCGATGAGACTGGCGGAGAAAAGCGTTTGCGTGACCGCATCGTGCAGATCACGCGCGAGCCGCGTGCGTTCCTGCATCACCGCCAATTCTTGCGCGCGTTCGTACAACCGCGCATTCTCGATGGCAATGCCCGTTTGATTGGCAATCGACTGCACGACCGCCAGATCGGTGCTGTCGAATGTGTTGAGTTGATCACTTTGCACGTCGAGCACACCAATGACTTGTTCCTTGACGATGATGGGGACGACCAGTTCGGAGCGGGTCGCACCTCCTTGCATCTCCACATAGCGGGGCTCTTGACTCACATCAGGAACGAGGAGCGACTGGCCGTGCGCCGCAACCCAGCCCGAGAGACCCACCATGCCGATGCGCAATCGTTGCGGTTTGAACCCAAAGTGGGGATCGTCCCACAAAACCCCCGCGCCAATGCGATACACCACCTCGTCGCCTTCGATTAAACCGATCCCGACATGATAATAATGAAAGACTCTGGAAAGCAATTGAGTGACCTGCTCCATGATTTGATTCGTATCGAGAAGCGAAGCAATGTTGCGTCCGATTTCGGCGATGAGTTGGAATTGTTCGGCGCGCCGCTTTTCAGTCTGAAAGCGTTGCGCGCGCTCGATCGCGACCCCGACGTTCGCGGCAATCGTCATGAGCAAGTGCTGATCGTTCTCGTCGAAAAGGTCTTCTTGGTGAATGCCTTGCACGCTCACCACGCCGATGGCTTGCGCGCCGGCGAGAATCGGTACGCCGACATACGCCTTGACGTCGATGCCGACCTGGGTTGCGCCGATCTGCGCGCGGCGATTTTCCATATCGCGATTGATGAGCAGGGGCTGGCGCGTTTCGATGATCTTGCTCGTTAACCCTTCGCCGAATTGGATGGGCGTGAATGTTTCGCCGAAGGTGTAGGGAAACCGAATCCACTGGCTCGCAGAATCGAGCAGCGCAATGTACGCAATGTCGGCATTGAATGTGTCACGAATCTGTTGTCCCGCCAGTTGAATGAGCGCCTCCAGTTCGACCTGGGATGCGAGCGCGTGGCTCACGCGATTGACGGTGGCAAGTTCGGCGGCGCGTTGCTCGGTCTCCTTGAGCAAGCGCTGGGTCTCGTCGAAGAGACGCGCGTTTTCGAGCGCAACGCTCATCGCGTTGGCAAGCGTTTGCAACAGGCGCACATCCGATTCGTTGAACGCGTGCTCGCATTCGAGGTTTTTCAATCGGATCAGCCCGCGCGCTTGTCCACCCACCATCAACGGAACAAAGACGGATGATTTTGGAAGATGTTCCCCTGGCAACACATAACTGCCGTACTGCTCATTGGCTTGCGCCATGTTTTCATTGATGACCACCGTTTCACCGGTGCGGATGACATGCCTGCTAAATCCTCGCTCGGCCAGGGGAAGCGGGTCTATCGTGACGCGTCGTCCATACTCGTAATTGTATGGCAAGTGAAGCAAACCTGTTTGGGGGTCGTAGATGCGGATGCTCAGGTCGGTGTTGTGAAAGTTCTCGCGGATTTTGTCGGCGACCGCTTCGTAGATTTCTTGCAGGTTGAGCTTGGAAGCAAGCGTGGCTTGCACGCTGTTGATGATGGCGAGTTCGGCGGCGCGTTGCTCGGTCTCTTTCAGCAAGCGATTCGTTTCGTGGAACAAACGCGCGTTCTCGATGGCAACGCTCATCGACGAAGCGAGCGTTTGCAGTAGGCGCAGGTCCGACTCGTCGAACGCATTCTCCTGGTCGAGATTCTGCAAGCTCATCACGCCCGTGACGCGCGTGCCCACTCGCATCGGCACGCCGAGCCAGGAACGCGGCGGCTCTGTCCCGGGAAGCGTGGGTTGTCCCAGGGTGGTCGCTTGCTCGATGACTTGAGTGTTGACGAGCAGCGGTTCGCCCGATGCGATAATTCGTCGACGGAATCCGCCCGGCGGTTGCGGCTCGGTCACATAGACCCGCTTGCCCCGCTCGATGGCATAGCGATGCGTAACCGTGTCGGTCGGCGGGTCGTAGGTCGAGATCATCACGACCTGGGCATTAAAGATGTCACGAATTTTGTCGCCGATCAGATCGTAAATATCCTGAACATGGACTTGAGTGGCTAATCCCTGCTGAACGCTGTTGATGATCTCAAGCTCGGCAGTACGCTGCCGCAATTCTTCCCGCACGTGCGCCAGTTCTGCTGCCAAATGTTGGGCGTCGGATTGATGCGGGGTGTTGATGCGACTCTGGGCGCTTGCCCGTCTTGTTCGCTTGGAGGTTTTTTGTTTTTCCATTGCGGCTCGGTCTTGGGGTTCGATTCTTTGTCCAACACATTTCACGTTCTAGCAAAACAAAAGGCACTCACCCTCGACGCCTTTCCCGCGTTTTCGACGAGTACCTATTACCGATGCAATCAACACACAAACAATCAACAGTTCCTCTTTTGCAACAAGTATAACCTTAGAAATATTAAAGTCAAAATTCGACGGACCGATACAAGTACCCCGTCACATTGATCCTGCACAGTTGTCATTCCGAGCATGGCGAGGAATCTCGCTCCCTCGTCGTTCTGTCATTCCGAGCGTAGCGAGGAATCTCCCTTCGCTCGACAGGACAAAATGATTGTGACAGAGTACTAGGCGAACGATAATCTGATGGTGGCTGTATGTTATGCTAATGAGTTCAAAGTAAGTCTCATGTCACCTTTGCGAGTAAAGGGGGGCCTTGTCATTCAGAGCTTTGCTAGTGACCTGAAGCCTAAGCTAGACTTTATCCATTTGGCATAACGGGAAAGGTAGAGTAAGCTATGGCAAAAATCTCCGCCAAGAGACAGGCCAATGCTCACTCTACCCACTACCTATCTTAATCTGATTTTGCCATTTGCGCCACTTTTCTCGGCGGCCATTTGGCCGTATGCCCAAGTGCTCCTGATTGGGGCCATTCTCACGCCAGGCCAACGCACGGTGACCGCTGTCTTGCGGATCATGGGCTTGAGCCAAGAGAAGCACTTTCAAAATTATCACCGCGTGCTGAATCGGGCCAAGTGGTCCAGCTATCTGGTAAGCCGCATCTTGCTCGGCCTCCTCGTGCAAACTTTCGTCCCCACAGGCACGATTGTCTTGGGCCTGGACGATACCATCGAACGCCGCCGCGGGGCCAAGATCAAGGCGAAAGGCATCTATCGCGATCCGGTCCGCTCGAGTCACAGCCATTTCGTCAAAGCGAGTGGCTTGCGCTGGTTGAGTCTGATGCTCTTGGTGCCGATCCCATGGAGTCATCGCGTGTGGGCCTTACCCTTTCTGACGGTCTTGGCCCCGTCGGAACGCTATTATCAAAACCGCAAGCGCACATCGAAAAAGCTGACGGATTGGGCTCGCCAAGTCCTGCGTCAAGCCCGCCGCTGGCTGCCGGGCCGCCGGATCGTCGTTGTGGCCGATGCCGGTTTTGCGGCCATTGATCTAATTTGGCAGGTCAGCCAGCGCCGCGATCCGCTGTGTATGGTCACCCGCTTTCGGCTAGATGCCAACCTGTATCAGCCCGCTCCCCGGCGGCGCCGGAAGCAGAAGGGCCGGCCGCCGGTGAAAGGGAAGACCTTGCCCAAACTGACCGCTGTCCTCGCCAACCCGCACACGATGTGGACGACGGTGCGGATCAACGATTGGTATGGCGAGTCACAGCGCACGGTCGAACTCACGTCGGGCACGGCGGTGTGGTATCACAGCGGCTTACCTGTCTTGCCGATTCGCTGGGTGCTGATTCGCGATCCAAAAGGGCGATTCAAACCGCAGGCGCTATTGTGCACAGACCTGGCGTCCAAGCCCAAACAGATTGTCGAGTGGTTCATTCAAAGGTGGCAAATCGAAGCGACCTTCCATGAAGTGCGCACGCATTTGGGCGTGGAAACGCAGCGGCAATGGGCGGATGCGGCGATTGCGCGCACGACGCCGGCGTTATTCGGCCTGTTTTCGCTGGTGACGCTGTTGGCGCACCAACATGCCACGCAGAATGCACTTCCTGTCCGGCAGACCGCATGGTATGCGAAACCGGTGCCGACTTTCTCCGATGCGTTGGCGGCGGTGCGTCAGCACTTGTGGAGTGATCCGGGTTTTCTGCTGTCGCTGTTCAAGGTGGATATCGCAAAAGTGCCTGCCTTGCTTGCGAGTTGCATGACGCAAGCTTTATGCTAGGCCAGCCGGTGAGCACCGATGGATAAAGTCTAGCTAAGGCACCACGATTCTTGTAGTCCAGAGTAAACCGCTCATGCGAGCGACGAAGAATCGAAGTTTTGCCGGAGCCAGTTGGACCCGTGATATAGATCGGGCCAATCCGCTCCCGCGCCATGTACTCACATTTGGCGATGGCCTCCTCAACTTGATCCGATGGATACAGAAAGCGCGAGTCAAGCCCGAGCCGAACGGGTTGCTCGTTCGCCGAGGGGCTTTAGTCCAAACGAACCGGATTGCGCTACGTCAATCAGCGTATATAGGTAAGACTGTCAATCATCTGGCGAAAATAGGATTGCAGACTTTGATAGTTACTCTCATCCGTATAGAACCGGAGGATAATTCCATGGTCTTGATGTAAGCGGTAGTTATCGAGCACATGCCCCGTGATTGTTCCAGTAAGTGGAGAAGAACTTGTATAGGTGAATTCGCGAATCCAGGTCTCTTCGTTCTGAAAAGTCATGGGGCTTGTGTAGAGTTCTTTGTAACCATCTACCCTATTCGTCGTTTGCCCAAACAATTTCACAGTCCGGCCCCATTCCGCAACCTCAGCAAGCGACGTAAAAGTAGCTTCGCTCTTGAAAAAATCACCATAGGCGCCATTAAGGATAGTGGGAGAAGTTATAGACCCAATGAGAGTCGCCCCAGAGCCCATCGATGGGTTTCTATCTGTGAATCTCCATGTCGTGGGAACCAGGATCTGAAAACCCCCGGCGGTGACTTGGACTGAATGCATGGCAGCTGGTGTGGCTATCAGTGAGCTTGTGCCTGATTTTGAACAGCCGATAGTCAGCAGCATTATTGCCAAAAGGGTCAGTAGCAATAGCCAAGAATTGGCGTTTCGATTCATATATATGCTCATGGCTCGTAACTACAGAAAGCAGATTGCCCTATACACATAGGTACCTTGGGTTGCCAAGGGGTATTATCGATGTGACTAGCTGTCATGTCCAACGACATCGTGCACAATAAAGTCCGACGACATCGTGCCCATTGTAGATTGACCAGGCGGTCCACGCCGCACATTTAACAATCGCATATCTGAGCCTTTTCGTCCATACTGTTTCGTGGAGGAAACACCATGGACGAGAAACACGAACGGACTTGGCGACGGAAGGCGATTCGGTTGACCCGGCGCGGATTGCGCCCGAAAGCCATTCGGCAGCAAATTCCGCGGAGCCGCCGCTGGCTCCGAAAATGGCAAACGCGCTATCACGCTCTGGGCTGGGGCGGACTCAAGAGCCAGTCGCGCCGGCCTCGGCATTCACCCCACCGGTATGCCGACACCATCCGTCGCCGTGTGGTGCGAATTCGCCGCCGCCTCGAAAAGGCCAAGGTGGGGTTGATTGGCGGTGAAGCCATCCGCCGCACATGGCAACAGCTCTATCCGCAGCAGCCACGGCCAGGCAAGTCCACCCTCTATACCATCTTGCACGAAGCGGGGCTGTTGCGACCGCCACGGCCCGCCGGTTCGGCTTATTACCCCCAACCGACCGCCACGGCCCAGTTTACATTACAAGCGATGGACTGGACAATGCACTATCTTGAGGGGGGACCCAAAGTCTATGCGTTTCACACCGTCACGCTGCCCGCCCGTGCCCTCCATCAAACCATCAGTACCGACAAGCGCAGCACTACCGCTTGTGGACATCTCTTGGATGCGTGCCAGCAGTTGGGGTTGCCGGATGGCTTGCAAATCGATAATGATGCCGCGTTCAATGGCAATCGCAAAGTGCCGCGGGTGTTCAGTCCGTTTGTCCGGCTGGCATTATATTTGGGCATCGAAGTGATTTTTATTCCGTTCGGCGAAGCCAAACGCAATGGCGTGGTCGAACGGCTCAATGGGGTGTGGAGCCAAAGTTTCTGGCAGCGGCAACGCTTTGGTTCCGTCGCACATGTCAAACGGGCCAGTCCCGCTTTTATGAAATGGTATACCCAGACGTATCTGCCCCCGATCCTGGCCCCGGCCGCGAAGGTGCGCCGCTTGAGTGCTCGGCAACGCCAGGCCATACCAGTGGTGCTCCCCATTACGGCGGGGCGGATCCATTTCGTACGCTTGGTCGATGTGCGAGGGAATATTGCACTGCTGAATGAGACTTGGCATATTGATCAGCGGTTAGCGGGCCAATATGTGTGGGCCACCCTGGTCACGCACGAACAACGGTTAAAAATCTATCATCAACGGTCTGCGCAACACCCCTTGCGCTGGCGCAAAACTTTCCGCTACGAAATTGCGGAACCGGTACAGCCGTTACGCCCGGCGTTTCGGCGCTCGCACCGCCGGCGCAAAGTGTGCACGATGTCGTTGGACTCGGCCAAGTTAACGAAATCGAAAAAATGAGCACGATGTCGTTGGACACGACAA
>JBAVQS010000103.1:0-5581 GCA_049694275.1 Anaerolineae bacterium
GGGCGTGGCTGTACGTGAACAGCCACGCCCTTCCCTATCAGGCACCTGGCCGATTGCCGCATTAGCTCATTCGTGCTACAATCGAGCCATGCTTAAACGCATGACAACCGCGGTTTGCTGTAACGCAAGCGGGCAGACTGGGAGACTAGCCGAGTCCTGGGAGGGCCACTGATATTCAGTGCTATAGCTAGTCAGCGCGAGCGCATCCCACGCCGCCCGTTTTGCTTTTCCCCAGGTATCCCCCTTCCCTGTGCTACCCTCTCTCATTATTGTCCGCGGACAACCTGCCAGCGCAGGGCCAAGAGAGAATAATTCTATAAGGAGTGAAACGCCTGTGTTTCAGCGCAAATATTCGATGGGTCAAAAGGAAGTTGAGCGCGCGATAGAGGTTGCTAAAACAATCTACGCCGCGGTGAGCGCCAAAACCACTATAGAGATAATGAATCGGCCTCTGACCAATGAGGAAAAACAGGAAGACCAAGTGCTGCTTGAGCAACTCGCAACCTCGCCGGGTTCGGCGGTTGCGCCATCCGTAGGTGCATCAGTACAAATACCTGTCATCGAGAAAGATGGTTTTGGGTTAGCCTACTATGCCCTGCTGGATACACTCTATATTCGTCCCGCCGAATGGCAGGTTGAATAGTTGTGTGGACAACCTGACAGCCAGCGCAAGGCTAGTCTCCGAACCGAATCCCTACCGCACCGGCCCGAAGCACACGGCATGAAGCCGACTTTCACCCCACGCCGACTGTCATAATCAGAGATGTTTCTGAATCAAATCATAGGTTCCTCTGATGACAAATGACGGGAAGTTGTGTAACGGCATTCCCTCGCCCCAGCCCGCGTTGACAATCCAGGCGAGATAGCACAGTAGCCCAAACACGACGATCAGCACCAGTGCGGCCAGGAGTTCGATCTCCCAATCTGCCGGGTGCGTCAGTTTGTTCATGGATACTTCCCTACCAGGACTTGACCAGGATGTACTTGCCATCCGTCCCGTCATAGACGAACGTCGCCGTGGCCGGTCCCGTGATTGCCACGTTGGCGCCCGTCTGGGTTATAACGGCGACGGTGCTACTGCCGCTATTGTTAATGACCGTCATAGTCTGCGACGTTGTGTTACGCAGGCGCACCACCGTCCCTGCCGCCCCGGCTGCGCTGAATCCGGTGATCGAGAACCCAGCCGTTGGACCGGTAATGCGGCCGTAGGAATTCCCGCTCAGCGCCAGATTGTTGTTTGCCCCATTCGCGAGCGTCAGCCCGATTTCACCGCCGCCACCCAGGCTCCCATCCGTCACCTCGAGCATGTGCGTCGGCTTGGTGCTATCGCCAATGCGCAACCCCTTGAAATTGGCCCAGCTCGGGCCAGCCGACAGGTTGGCCCACGCGTCGCCCGTGTTATTATCCACGGTCAGCGTCAGAACCACTCCGTTCACGCCGTCGTTCACGTCTACCGTCCAAATTCCCTGGTCGTCCGCGGTGACGACGTTCAGTGTCGTATAGAGCTGCTCCTTGCTTGACGCGATGTACCCCAAGAGCTGCGCAAAGGTCACGGCATACTGCCGCAGTTCGATCCCCGGTTGGCCCGCGGCGGATTCCTGATCCAGCACGATGCGTGCTCTCGTGATATCGGGGTTGACACTGACCAGGTCGCCATTGTTCGCCAGCCACTGCTGCACGTTCAGGTCGAGCGCCGCCGCCACGTTCAGGTGGGCAAATGCCGGATAGGTCAGCATCGCACGGGTGAGAATGTTCATCACCCCGATCCCCGCCAGGTAGAGATCACCCGTTGAAAAAACGCGAAAGTCGGCGCCGTGATGGTCCCCGCCCGCACCCGCCGCGCCATTGCTGTCCAGCCCGTAATAGCTCGATCCGAACTTCGGACCGGTCCCCGCTGACCCGATGGTGCCCCAGCGATAGAACACCCGGTTCCAGCGCAGCGTATTGGCTTTCGTGGCGAGCGTGACCGTGGTCTCGGTAGTGCCGTCCTTAGTGAACCCGAGTTGAATCGCCTCGCTCCCCTTGTCAAAGTACTCGACGACAAGCACCAGGTCCAACTCCGTCGAAGCATCCTTCCAGCCCGCACCATCCGCATCGCCAACGTCATCCGCATCACCCGCCGCGAAATAGAGCGAGGCATTGCTGACGTAGCTGCAGATGTTACCGACCTTGCGCACGAACGGCGGATCCGGCATGCCGTCCACTAGCTGCAACCGGGATGGCGAGGGGATAGCCGCTTGCACGGCTGAAGCGTCGCTATTAACTGTCATGTGATTCCTTACCCCAGACCGCGGTGCCGGATCACCCGGCGCAGGAACTGCTCCATCGTAATAGACTCGGTCGGACTGGGCCGCAGCGTGTCCGTGTCTACCATGTAAACGCAGCGATCGATGAATACGCAGTAGGGATCTTGCGCTACATCGTATGTGCCTAGCGGGTCATTGGTGAATTTAGGATTCACCGGCCAGAGTGGGCGGACTCGCACGAAATGCCCGGGCTCGATCCGGTGCTTGGGGATGATCGCGCCGCCCGCGTCGTGGAAGCAGTTCTCCCACAGATCATAGGAGTACGCCGGGGAAGTAGTATCTCGCGAGAACCACCGGAACTTGCGTCCGGCCCCCACGCCGCCCATGATCCGCACCTTGTTCGAGTCCCCCAGGTTCATCAGCCAGATCATGCGCTCCTGGCCGTTCTGACTGTTCGTGACCCCTGCATTCGTGACGACGTTCGTCTTGGGGATGCCGCTGTAATCCGTCGAGATATAACCGTGCTGGTTCGTGCCGCCCGTAGTGAACGTCGTCAGAATCTGGCGCATCTGCAGCCCGGTGTCCTGCTGGTTCACCGAGCCCGCATAGCGCGCCCAGCCGAGCGTATTCCAATAGCCTTGCGCGGTTAGCGTCATGGCGATCTGGCCGCTCCGGCCGCCGATCTCGGGGCTCATGTCCGCCACGGGCTGCGCATGCTCCTTGAGGTAGACGTTGGTGAATTGCACCGCGGCCGTATAGTCGGCATCGATCCCTCCGCTCAAGGTCGTGACCTTGCGCCCAAAGCGGTTGCGCGAGATCCAGCCGGGCGAGCCGGGGACGGTTGGCGGCCCGTAGGAACCGTTGCGGCCATAGTTCATGCTCACCTGGCTGTACATCTCGGCCAGCGATTGCGAAAGCCGTGAACCGCCCGGTGCGAGCTCCACTGAGAACACCATGCCCTCGTAGGCTGGCGTGAGTGAGTAATCCCACAGCTCGACATGCAGCGCCGGTCCCTGGTCATAGAGCCAGGTGAGAAAGGTGAACGGCATGACGAGCGTGCAAGTGAGGGTCCCCATACCCCCCTGGGCTACTTTGTCAAAGGTGATTGCGCTCGCATACGGTGTAAGGTCGCGGAGCTGCTGCAAGGGTCCCCCGCTCTGTCCTTTAGCGGTCGCGTAGAGATACAAGCCAAACCCGCGCAAGTGACTCACGGCGATGTTCCCTTCATCGTCAAGTACCGCTTGATGTAATCGACTTTGGCGTTGAACGTGGTCGCATATGCATGCACGTTGTTCGGGCTCTGCATGAGCAAGAAATAGAGCCGCCCGGCCGGAGGGAGAAAGATGCCCGGTCCCACGCGATTGAGATAGGGATACATGAGCACAGCAGGTGTGCCGTTGTCGTACAATCCCGCGCTCACCGCATTGTCCCGCGCGTCCAGGACTGCATGATCAACGCCAGTGGCCGTCAACGCCACCGGGAACTGGGCATAGACCGAACCGCGGCCCCCCTGCCCCTCGCCGGTTGGGATGAGCTTCAAATAGTCGCACCGCAGTTCGGGACTGGACGCGATGGTCGAGGCGGTCGCCCATATCTCGAATCCCACGCTCTTAAGCGCCGCGCCTTTGGCATCGACGCAGGGCACGAGGAGGGGCGAGAGCGGCGTCAGGTCGAGCATCTCAATCTCGCCGACCACGGCCGTGACCACCGCGGCGTAGGTCGTGAACGGCCCGTACTGCTTAGCGAGCGAGCCCGATTGCGCAAACGCCCGGATACGCAGTCCCACCGCGGTGGTGGTGATCGACTTGCAGCGCATATAGACCTTGAAATGCCCGTACTGGTCGATCAGGTTGGTCGAGTTGGTGATTGTGGCAACCAGGCTCTCAGTGGTGTTGCTGGGCACGATCTTGACGCCGACGTTGCTGGAACCTGGCGAGAATCCCGCTTCGGTCGCCGAGGTAATGACGCTCACGGTCCAACTGGTTGGCGTGTTGAGCGTGGCCGCTTCCATCTGGTAGAGGTCTACGAAATTCGCCGGAGTGCCGCGTCGCCGGAGTCCGACGACGACAATATCATCGCTGCCTGCGCTGACCGTATTCAGGGTAATGACCGCGGGCGCATGCCCGACCCCGCCGATGGAGGAGAATGCGAGCGATGAGCCGGCTCCGTTGTTCAGCGCCGTGGACGCAACGCCGACCGTCGTGCTGGCGTCGTCGAGATTCGACCGGCAGAATAGCGTGAGGGTGTTTGGACCGAAATAAGGGGGATTTGCCTGGAGGTTGGTCAGCCGGAACGCATTGATATCCGGTTCCCAAACCCCGTAGAGCACCTCGACCAGGGTATAGTTGGTTGCGCCACTCGGCTGGTATTTGAACTGGACCGGGGTATAAGCGAACCCGTTGGAACGCTCTTCCTGGTTAAGCGGCGCAATGACTTGGAGGAGCTGCTCGATTAGATTGAAATTGTTGATGTGCGCGTCGAGGTTGGCGGCATGCTGCTGCCAGGTCACGGTGAAGGTGATAATGTCGCGTGTCAGGAGCGCGAGCTCGGCGCCATCGGCTAACGGGGTCTTGGCAAAGGTTGGCAAGAGGGGCGCATGTCTGGGCTGGAACTGATCCAGCACGTCCACGGAGCCATCGTTAAGGTCGATGGTCGTTCCGCCATAGATGAGTTGGCAAACGGAAGCGGTCATGCGATTATCCCCCAGCTCCACCGTACAGCGCGTCGAGGTTGACTGCCTCGCGGGCGGTCGCACTCTGCATCTGCCCAAGCATGGGTGCGATCATTCGCATGATAAAGGTTGCGGCCTCCGGTCCTGCGCCGATAAAATGCGCCCCGCGCAAGTCCAGGAGCGGGCGTCCTCCGCCTCCGCCATTCCCACCGCCCCCACTTCCTCCGGCCCGGGCCTTCGAGCGCGGCGTGATGTTTACGTATTCCGGTTCTGATCCTTCCCCTGCGACAAAGTGCGTTGCCGAGGTGACCCAGCCCGCATACCCCTGGGCCGCGGCAATCGGCGCGCCCTTGCTCCCAGCCTGTGATGTGCCCTGGCCCGCGCCGCCGCCGCCCATCTCGGGCAGGTCGGCCATCGGCAGCCCAATCGAGCCGGTCGCTGATCCGGATCCTTGCGAGCCGATCTGGATGTTGAGGACCTGCTGGATGGTGAGTGGCAGGGCGTTCTCCAGCTTGGCGAACGAATTCCAGGCCGCATTCCATCCAGCGCCAAATACCAGGTCCACTTCGGTCTTGATCGGTTTCTTGGCCGCATCGAGTAAGACCTGGTATTCTTTGACCTTCTTCGTCGCGGCGGTGGTGTTGGCGTCGAATGTGGTGGAAAC
>JBAVQS010000104.1:0-24277 GCA_049694275.1 Anaerolineae bacterium
TTGCATGGCGATGGCCGCCTGGACCGCGTCGTCCGCCGTGCCGGGAAAGAGGGCCATGATCCCGTCGCCGAGGAACTTGTCGATAATCCCGTGGTGCGTGCGGATAATCGGGCCAAAGTGGTGCAGGTACTCGTTGAGAAAGTTGAAACAGTCCTGCGGTCCCAACTGTTCGGCGCGCGTCGTAAACTCGCGGATATCCGAAAAGAGAATGGTCATCTCGGCCTGCACCTGTTCGCCAAGCTGGACGCCGGCGATGCTCTCTTTGCCGAGATAGCTGACAAACTCGCGCGGGACGAACCGTTCGAGGGTGGCGTTCAGGGCGACGAGCTCTGCAGTTCGCTCCTGTACCCGCTGTTCCAACGCGGCATTGGCCTCCTGTAACTGCCGCTGGAGGTTGCGCAGGGTGAGGTGGGTCTGGACGCGGGCGAGGACCTCTTCGATCTGGAAGGGTTTCGTGACGAAATCGACCCCGCCGATGGTGAATGCCTTGACCTTGTCGCGCGTCTCGTCGAGCGCGCTGATAAAGATGATAGGAATCTCGCGGGTCGCGGGGTTTTCCTTGAGCGCCGTGCACACCTCATAGCCGTTCATCTCAGGCATGTTGATGTCGAGCAAGATGAGGTCGGGGGGCGCGGCTTGCGCCGCCATCAGCGCCATCTTGCCGTTAATGACGGGCCGCACCTTGAACCCCCGTTCGGCTAACATGCCGGAAAGGAGGCGCAGGTTGGCGGGGGTATCGTCGACGACCAGTATGTCTTCTTGCTTGGTAGTCAAGGTCATGGGTGACCCCCATTCTCGGCCCAGGTCATGATAGTGTCAAAGCGGAAATTGTGGACGAGGCTGAACAGGCCGTCGGCCAGGGCGGGATGCGCCGGGCGGATTGATTCGACGAGGTGAATCACCTGGTCCCCGTCCGCCTGCGCGGCTGCCTGCGCCAATTCCGCACGCCATTCGTGGGGCAGGGTGTTGGCGGGCTCGAGCACGACCTCCTCGGCGGGAACAGACGTTTGATCCGGTGTGGCCGACGTCAGCACGCGGTCCTCGTAAATAAAGCGCACACCCAGGTGCTTTTCGAGGCGATCCCAGATTTCGGCCTCGCGGAAGGGCTTGCGCACAAAGTCATCGCACCCGTCGTTGAGAATCGTCACGCGGTCCTCTTCAAAGGCGCTCGCGGTCAGGGCGATCACCACCGTCGCCTGGCCCTGCGTCGTCTGCTTGATGCGCCGCGTCGCCTCATAGCCGTCCATCACGGGCATGCGCATATCCATCCAGATCAGATGGGGCTTGAACTGCTGCCAAACCTCGATGGCCTCTTGCCCATTGGTTGCCTCGCGAATCTCGAATCCATTCGGCGGCGTCCCGAGGCTCTGGAGGAGGCGCATGAGCAGTTTGCGATTCGTTTCGCGATCTTCGACAATGAGCAGGCGATAGACCGGCTGGCCGAGTTGGAGGCCGACCACGCGTTTGGGCGGGCGAGTATCCACAACGGCGGCAGCCCTGGCGACCTCAACCTGGATGTCGAATTTAAAGATGCTCCCCTTGCCCATCTGGCTGGTCACGGTCAGCTTGCCCCCCATCAGGTTGACGAACTCGCGGCTGATTGTGAGTCCCAGGCCGGTTCCTTCCTGAATCGTTCGGCGCTTGCTCTCGGCCTGGACAAAAGGATTAAAGACGCGCTCAATGTCCTCTGTCGCAATGCCGATGCCGGTGTCCTGGACCTCAAACGCCAGCCGTTGTGGGCTTCCGTCGACGAACCGTGTACGGAGGGTGACGCCCCCCTCGTCGGTGAACTTGATGGCGTTGCTCAGCAGGTTGATGAGAATCTGGCGGAGCTTGCCCTCGTCGGCGCGGACGAACTGGGGCGCGGCCGGCTCGCAGTCGACGAGCAGGCGCAGTTTCTTGTCGGCGGCGCGCAGGCGGAACATGCTTTCCAGGTCGGAGAGGAGATGGTGCAGATCGAAATCCTTGAGCTGGAGGGCGGCGCGGCCCGCTTCGATCTTGCTGACTTCCAGCACGTCGTTAATCAGGCTGAGCAGGTGCTCGCCGCTCTTGTTGATGGTCTGGAGATTCTCCCGTTCGTCCGGGGCGAGGCCGGTGTCGCGGAGCATGAGCTGGCTAAAGCCGAGAATGGCGTTGAGCGGCGTGCGGAGCTCGTGGCTCATGTTGGCGAGAAAGGCGCTTTTGGCGCGGTTCGCCGTTTCCGCCGCCTCTTTGGCCTTGCGCAGTTCCTCTTCGGCCTGTTTGCGCTCGGTAATATCCTCGTCAATGCCGGTCACGCGCAGCGCGCGGCCCCGGGCATCGCGCATCATGACTTTGCCGCGATGGTGAGTCCACTGGACGTCGCCCCCCGCGCTGGCGTGGTGTTCTTCCGGCGGCATTCCGTCGAGGTTAATCTTGAATTCCGCTTCATAGACGGGCGTCCGGCCGGCGAGGTGATCGTTCATCGCCTTTTCGACGCGGGGCCAGTCGTCGGGATGGACATAGTGGGACCATTCCATGCCGTTGGCGCGGCGGTCGTAAACCCAGCCGGTCCCGTCATCGCCCGGATGTGCAATCAAGAGCTCGCCGGTTTGCATATTCATGTCCCACATGGCGAGACCGGCGGCTTGCATGGCGAACTGGAGCCGTTCCTCGCTCTCGTGCTGCGCCGCTTCGGCGTGCTTGCGCTCGGTAATATCCTCCGCGATGCCTTGCATGCCGATAACCTGGCCTGAGTCATCCCGCCGTGGGGTGAGGTGCAGGCGCAAATAGACCTGTTTCCCGGTGGCGGTGGTGTAGGGTTGTTCCGTCACGCTGGATTCGCCCATCAGACAGCATTGCGCCATTTCGGCCACGCCCGAACCGACAAGGGCCGCATCGTGGACGATATTGACACCGCGCAGTTGGTCAGCCGAGTTAAAGCCGAGCAGCTCGACGAATTTGGAATTGAGATCGATCACCTGACCGTCCCGGTCGACCGACATGATGCCGAGCGGCGCATTCTCGACGAGGAGGCGATAGCGCGCTTCGCTCTTGCGCCGCGCCTCTTCGGCTTGCGCATTTTCCAGCGCCTGGGAGGCCGCCGCCGCGACGCTGCTCGCCAGGGCGATTTCGTCCGGCGTAAACTCGCGGACCTGGTCGGTATCCATGCCGATGGTGCCGACCACCTCATTTTGCACGACCAGGGGCAGCAGGAGGAGCGAGACCGATTCTGCGTCTGGAGCGACCACCGCGCCCTCCTCGGTGTGGGTATGCTCATTCTGCTCGCGGACGGCGCGGGGCACGCGGTGCTCGATGACATACTGCGTGGTCGGATGGTCGGCGATAGTGATGACGGCCCCAAGCGCGCTCGGCGCGTTCGGCGCTCGGTCCTCGGCGGTAACGAGCAGCGCAGTTCGTTCCGGGGTCATGTTCGCCGCAGTCACGCGCGGCACGTCGAAAGCGAGCCGGAGTTCGCGGCAAACGGTTTCGATGACCCCTTGCGGTTCCTGGAGGGAGGTCGTGGCGGCGATCACCCGGTTCAAGAGCTCGAGCTCGCGGTTTCGCTTGGCGAACTGGAGGTTGACCTGTTCCAGCGCGGCGCGGGCTTGCTTGCGCGTGGTAAAGTCGTGCAGGAGGATGAGCTGGCCGGAGAGGGTCTGCCACTGTCCATACAGGGGCAAGATGCGCGCCTCGTAATAGCGGGTCCCTTTGCTATCTGCGCGTGCAATCTCGCCATGCATATTGCCCGATTCCATATAGTGGAGTAATTCGGGCCAGGTGACGAACGCCTGCGCGGTAGAATGCCCTTCGACCTGTTTCGCGGACATCCCCGTTACTTTTTCTGCCGCCGGATTCACGCTGACGATGCGATTGTGCGTGTCCAGAACGACGACGGCATCGTCAAGGCTTTCGACGACCGTATCCATCGCAATCGGGGTGAGCTCGAACACCTGAAAGTGAAAAATGCCCCAGGCGCTGACCAGCCCCCCTGCAACAAAAGCGATCAGCGTCCATTCCGGCGGAAAGAGCTGCTGCCCCCATGTCTGAGGGAGGCCAAAAAACCAGGGGATGATCCCGCCTGCGAGGAGAATGAGGTACTGGCTGCGCTGGACGCGCGGGGCGCGGAACATGCCGACGAGCATGAACACGGCGCCCGCCAGGATCAGGTCGGTGACGAAAAAGCTGATGATGATTTGCCAGATGTTGAGAATCCCCGGAAAGGTCATGCCGGTGTCAACGAGATGCATGAAATGGAACATCTGGTCGAGCCCCGCCAGTGTTTCCAGGGGAATTGAGATAAAGGGGATGGCCAGCAAGAGCGCCCAGAAAGGATGCGTGAGCCACTTCCCGCGGCCGGTGTATTTCATGGCAAAGGCGAGCCAGGCCACGGGCATGATCGTAAAGCCGACTAACTGAATCAGTTGGCCGACGAGATGGATCGCTACGAGCCCCATCAGGCCCATTAATGAAACGCCGATGGCCCAGGTCACGGCCGCGATCAAATACGCGGAAAAGAATTCGGCGCCGGGAATGTTGCGGCGCTGCCAGGCATAGCGGGCAATGACGAGCGCGGTGATGATCCCGGCGAGGTTGAGGAGGGCCGGGATGATTACCCGCTCAAGAATATTCAACAGCGGTAGAACGAATGGCTCGACCATAAAGACCCCTACCTAATACGAGAGGGATGCACAATCGGTTACAGGAATCTATTTTAACAGAGAAATGGATTATGTCTATAAGCGAAATGGGGGGAGATCAAGCAGCGGTGGGTTTAATCTTGGATGGGGGCGTGGGGATGGTATCCGGAATCGGATGGTTTACGCGCAAATAGAGCTCCGGTCCTTCTTCGTCACAATCTAAAGTCTGACCTGATGGGGGCGCGTCGGACTCGGGCTGCTCTCCGGTTTGTCTCTTGGAGTGCAGAATCTGTCTGAGGAGCCAGGTTGCGGTTTGGCGCATAGCGTATCAGCCTCTCGCGACTCGTCAACGTGTCCATACCACTCCACCATTATATGACAAATTCAGTAATTGTGTATCTCCCACCCCCGTAGGATTGACTCTGGCGGGCGGTTGGCTATCTGAGTGATGGCTGCGCCGAGGGGAGAGGGGCGGCGCGGCGAATGAGGATCGCACTAGCGAGGCCGGCGACCAGAAATGCGGTGAGTATGAGGATATAGAGCCAGATGCTGAGCCCGCCCCAATTGACCTGATCTGGATAGCGCGCGAGGGCAATGAACTCGAGCAGGCTGAACACGATTGTGCTATAGATCACCGGGCGGACGCGCATCAGGTCGTTTTCGCGGGTGACGGCAGCGCTGCTCAGGCCCAGCCCGATCAGCCAGGCGCCAATAATACGCGCGCCAAGCGCCATCATTGGCCAGGGCCAGAGGAGCGGCTCGATGCCCGGCGCAACGAGGAATACCACGCCGAGGCCAATCAAGAGTGTTGCCGCAACCCCGACGCCGATGCGGACCCACTGGGGGAGGGGAAATACGCGTGGGGGGGATTCCCCGCGGGCGCGCGATTGGCGCACGAGTAAGACGGCCATGATCACCGGCACAATGGCATAGACTGCAAACCAGACCCATGTGCCAAACCAGGTAACGAATTGCGGCGCGGTCAGATGAAATCGGTCAAGGTGTACGAGTGAGATGAGCAAGATCAGCCCGGTAAAGGCAAAGACGGCGGGGACGGCGCTGCGCGCATTCGCCCACAGCCGCTCGCGCGCCGAGAGGAATTCGAGAACAAAACTGGACCAGTAAGCCGCGCCAAAAAAGGCGGCGCCCAATGGCGGATTGACGGTATAAGCGAAATAGACATCCGTATGCTCGGAGAGTAAATAGAGTGGGATACCCACGGCCAGGACCAGCAGGCTGGCGGCATAGAGCAGGAGGCGCATGGCAGGGAGCGTTGGTTGCAAGTTGTTCGATGGTTGGGTTTGCAAGGGTGCTACTCCTGATGGGAAATTGATTTTGGCAATCAGACCAGAGTGCTATTCCAAAGACTGTGCAGGGATGGCCAACTGCTGAGCCTTGAGCCGGCGGAGGGCTGCCCAACCGAGCAGGCCACCGATCAGAAACTCGACCAGGAACAGGAGATAGAACCATACCGCCAGCCGTTCCCAGTGAGCCTGGCTGCCGTCGCGTGCCAGGGCGATAAACTGGAGCAGGCTAAACGCAATCGCGCTATAGATGATCGGGCGGACGCGCGCCAGGTCATTTTCCCAAACGACCGCGACCGCGGCGAGGCCAAAGCCAAAGATCCACGAGCCGATGATCCGCGCACTCCAGGCGAACATGGACCAGGGCCAGAGGAAGTCGACCGTCTGGGGCGCAAACAGGAAGAGGATGCCGACGACAAGGAGGACCGCTGCATGGACTGCGATCCCCACGCGAATCAAGAGCGGGAGGGGTAATAGGCGGGCGGGCGTCCCGCCGGGCTGGCGCAGTTGGTGCCAGAAGAGGACGGCCAGTGCAATCGGCGTGATGAGATAAACGGCGAGCCAGACGTAGGTTCCCACCCAGGTAATCCAGAGCTTGCCAGTCCAGTGAAAAAACGAAAGCGATAAGAGCGACGAGATAAATACCAGGGTGGTAAAGGCGAGGACGGCGGGTACGGCGCCGCGGGCATTGGCCCACAGCCGTTCGCGCGCGGAAAAGAATTCGAGCAGGCTGGCGGCCCAGTAGGCCGCGCCGATAAAGGCCGCTCCCAGTGGCGGGGTGACGGTATAAGCGAAATAGATATCGGTCTGTGTTGAGAAAAGATAGAGGGGGATTCCGACCAAAAAGACGAGCACGCTCGCCGCATAGAGCAAAATGCGCAGGGCGGGCGTGGTGGTTGCAAACTGTGTACGAGTGTTTGACTGCATAATAGATCCCAACGACATAGAAAACCAATGCTCGACTATCAATTGGGAAATATAGCACGAAATGGCAGTGGATGTATTAAAAATTCGTATGAATTTTGTTACGATTTTGTTACGATGGCCTGATAGAATGGGTGCATCAACCTTTAAGGGAGGAAAAAGATGAACAAGCAAGTGGTTAGAATGACTCTGGCGTTGGCGCTCGCGGCCGTGGCGATCGCGACGCTTGCCACCTCCGGCGCCTCGGCGGCGCCGGACGCGGGGTATACGTTTCTGCGCCAGTTCGGACTCACGGCGTCGCACGGGACCTTTTTTGGCCTGGAAGGGATTGCAGTAGCTCCGAATGGGAATGTCTATGTGTCCGACACGTTCAACAACCGGGTACAGGTTCTGACCGGTGGTGGCGTGTTTGTCCAGGCATGGGGCGGGCTCGGGGCCGGCAACAGCCAGTTTCATAACCCGATTGGGATCGCGGTCGACAAGAATGGCAATGTCTATGTCGCCGATGCGAACAACAACCGAATTCAGAAATTCACGGCGGCCGGCGCCTTTGTCGCCAAGTGGGGCAGCGCCGGAAGCGGCAACGGCCAGTTCACTTATCCCATGGGGATTGCGGTAGACAAGAACCTGAACGTGTTTGTGGCCGATTACAGCAATTGCCGGGTCCAAAAGTTATCCAGCACCGGCGTCTTTCTGGCGAGCTGGGGAAGCTGTGCGAGCCTGGGTAATGCTTATGCCCACTATGTCGCGGTGGATGGCGTCGGCAATGTCTACCTGAGCCTGGCAGACAATACGGTCCGCAAGCTCTCCAATGCGCTCGCCCCGCAAAGCACGATTACGCTTCCCTCCCCGTATTTTTGGTATCCCGAGGGCATGGCCGTAGATGCGAACGGTAATCTGTACGTGGCGGATTCTGCGACGGATGTCGTGCGCAAGCTGGACAGCACCGGAGCGCTGGTGGCGACGTACGGGACGGCGGGCAGTGGCAACGGGCAGTTTTCGATACCGAGGGCGCTTGCTCTCGCCGCCGGCGGCGGAATCTATGTCGCGGATTCAAACAACAACCGGGTGCAAAAGCTGAACTCGGCCGGTGCATGGGTCTGGACACTCGGCCAGGTTGACTTACCGCACGGGCGGCTGAGCGACCCGCAAGCGCTGGCGATTGATAGCGCCGGCAATATCTATGCCGCGGATGAGCACGGCTACAAAGTGCAAAAGTTTTCAAATACCGGGACGTGGCTCAAGAACTTTGGCTCGTATGGGACTGGTAATGGTCAGTTCTCGATGCCGGATGGTGTCGCCGTAGATACGAGCGGCAATGTCTATGTCGTCGATAATAACCAGAATAACGTCCAAAAGTTCAGCAGCAGCGGCGTCTATCTGTCGCAATTCGGGAGTTATGGCGGGGACATTGGTCAGCTCTCTCATCCGACTGGGATCGCAGTGGACAAGAACGGCGTGATCTATGTGGCGGATACCTACAACAATCGTGTTCAAGAGTTTTATAGCAATGGCACGTACAAGTCAGTATCCCCAACGCTGGGTACACCGATCGCGGTGACGGTGGATGGGCAAGGGAATATCTATGTTGCTCAGGCGCAAGACTGGGTCCACAAGTTCGACAGCAACTGGAATCTGCTCACCACGTACACTCAGCCCGCTGGCTCGCCGGACATTTGGTCTAGAGGGGTCGCACTGGACAAGAACGGGCATGTATGGGTCACGGATGCCAATAACGAAAAAGTCTGGGAGTTTACCAATGCGGGCGGCTATCTCACTTCATTCGGCGGCCTTGGGATAGCCAAGGGCAAGTTCGATCTGCCAACGGGAATTGTGGTGGACAGCGCGCTGCATGTGTTTGTAGCGGATGTGAACAATAGCCGGATTGAAGAGTTTACACCCTAGATCTGTTGCGTGGAATAAAAACCGCCCGCCCGCCCATCCGGGCGGGCGGGGAAGAAGGCTATAAGCCGATTTGTGTATAATTTCGATATATGACCGAAAAAAAAGCACCCCTTGCCTGCGTTGGGATGATGTTGGGTAGTATGAGCGGGAGTCCAGAGTTAGGAACAATGATTGCTTGCAGGCAAGGGTTAGTTAGTATATACAGCAAATCAAGCTACTGTAGCAATAGGAGTTGGTTGGAAATCGTTGGCACGCGGCAAATTTTTAATCAGAAAACCAGGCGATAGCCGATACCCCGAACCGAGAAGATATGCTGGCGGCCATCGGTGTCGAGCGCGGCGCGCAGCTTGTGAATCCACCAGCGTGATGTTTCCTGCGCGTCGATCCGCTCCATCTGATACCCCTGCGACTCGAGGACGAGGGTTTTAAAGGGGACCGTCTCTGGCGCGTGCCGGATCAGGGTGACCAGATAATCCAGGCTGTTGCCCGCGATAGGGACCCGTTCGCCGGCGCGCGTCACACTACGGAGCTTGAGATCCAGAGTCAGCGGGCCGCAATGGAGGAACCGGGCGGGGTCCTCCGCCGGCGCGGGGGAGGGCGCGGATGCGCCAGCCGCGGTGGGGGGCCGGTCGAGTTGATGTAACTCTGACACGAGCGCCTGCATCTGGGCGAGGAGCTCGCGACGGCGTTGCGGAGACTCCCGTTCGGCGATCAGGGTGCGCGCGCGGGCGATGATCTGGTCGGGGTCAGCCGGCTTGTAAATATAGTCGCGGGCGCCGAGACGGAGCGCTTCGGTGGCGGAGTCGAGCGTGGCGTGGCCGGTGAGAATCAGGACCGGCATTTCCGGATACAACTGATGGGCCGCGCGCAGGACGCCCAATCCCTCCACGCGAGGCATCCGCAGGTCGAGAACGACCAGGTCAAAGGAGCCGGCCTGAAACAGGTCGAGCGCTTCCTGCCCGTCGCCCGCGAGGGTCACGGCATACCCTGCACCTCGAAAGATCTCGGCCATCGAATCGCGCAGGTTGGCCTCGTCGTCGATAATGAGAATAGTATGGGTGGTCGTCATGGCATATCCGGGTCGCCAGATTTTAATGGGAGCCAGACGGTAAAGGTCGAGCCTACGCCGATCCGGCTGAGGACGAGCAGTTGGCCGCCGTGGCTGTGGACAATATCATAGCAGATCGCCAGGCCGAGCCCCATTCCTGAGCGTTTTGTGGTATAGAAGGGCTCGAAAATGTGCGGCTGGTCCTCGGGCGCGATGCCGCAGCCAGTGTCATGGAATGAGATGCCAAGGGCATTCCCTCGTGGAAAGCGCTCGACGCGGACGTCGAGTTTTCCACCGTCGGGTTGCATGGCATCGACGGCGTTCAACGCGAGGTTGATCAATACCTGTTTGAATTGCGCCGGCACCCGGACCTCTTTCATTTCCGGCTCGATCGTGCGTCGCCATTCGACCTGGTGCTTGGCGAGGTGGGGCTTGACGAGCTCGCACACCTCGTCGACAAGCCTGGCGACAGGTTCGGCCGGGAGGGCCTGGACGTTTTCAGGCTGATAGACGGTGCGCAGTTGGGCGATGAGGTTAGAAAGCCGGTCCATTTCGCCGGCCGCCATATCAAGATAGTGCTCGCGCGATTCGCGCTCGCGGGCCGGCTGGCGCGCAATATAGATGCAGTTGCGCAGGGATTGCAGCGGGTTGTTCAATTCGTGCGCAACGGTCGCGACCATGCGGCCCAGGCTTGAGAGCTTGTCGGCCAGCACGAGCTGTTCGCGTGTGTCCTGCTCCTGGCGCAGCGCGTTTTGCAATTCGCGATACAGGCGCGCATTCTCGACGGCAATTGAAACCTGGCTGGCAAACAACCCGAGCACACGCTCGTCATTCGGCGTAAAAGCTCCGGGGTTTTTGCTCTGCAAGTCAATGGTTCCCAATCGGCGGGGCCCGCTCTCCAGTGGCGCAATGAGCAGGGAGCGAGTGTCGGGGAATTCGGGCTGCGGGATATAACGCGGGTCCTGGGAGACGTCGGGCAGGTAAAGCACCGCGCCCCGCTTGAGCACATTGGCGGAAACTTCCTGGTCGATCCACATGCTGCGCCGTCCGGGCAGCTCGATGGGCTGGCCGGTCACGGCGACCAGTTCCATGACCTGGTCCGGCGCGTTGAGCAAAAAGATTGCAGCCCGGTGCGCGCTGGGGATGAGGATGGGCGCGGCCTCGACGATCTGTTTGAGGATGGTTTCAAGGTCGAGGGTACCGCCGAGAGCCAGGTTGATTTCGTAGAGGATTTGTAACTGGCGCAAGCGGTGTCCCTGCTCGGCGTGCTGGCGCGCATTATGGATGGCGAGGGCGGCCCACTGCGCGCCCATTTCGAGCAGCTTGGCATGCTCTTCGCTGATCGTATTGGGCGCTTCATAGACCGCCTCGATCAGCCCAAAGATTTCGCCCTGGCGATGAAGCGGAACGGCGAGCAGACCCTGGGGTTGGTATCCTGCGATGCGCGTCGCGTCGAGGTAGAGGGCGGGATACTGATTGACATCCGGGATACATAGGGGCTTGCCGGTGCGAATGACCTCTCCCGCCGCGCCGGCGGTGGCGGGCATGCGATAGCCGCGCAACCTGGTCACCGAACGTCCCCCGAGCGCGGCAAAGACGAGCTCAGGCCCCTCCAAAAGGAGAATGGAGATCTCGCCGCTGGGCAAAAGCCGGGTCAGATCATCCACCACCTGTTGCAAAACCTTGTCGAGGTCCAGGCTGGACAGGACGCTCTGGCCGAGCCGGTTCATGGCGCTGAGGAGCTCCATGTGCCGCTCTTGTTGCTCGACCGATATGGGCGCGAACAAGGGGGGAGGTGCGGAATCCATTGGATTGTCTTGCATGTAATCCTGCCAGGATATGCCTGGAATCGGATTGTATCACACTTTGCCGAAAAACCAATTGACCCGCGTACCTATCCGTGCTAGTATACCCCCCAAGGTAATTTGTAGCTGCCTGGGGGGGTAGCCGATGAACCTCGAAATCCTCTTGTACCTGATTCCCTACTTATTTTCAATCTTCATCTCTGTAAGTATCGGTATTTATGCCTGGCGCCGCCGCCGCGTGCCCGGCGCGACGGGTCTCTTCATCTGGATGGGGGCGCAAGTTATCTGGACCGGCGGCTTTGTGCTCAAGCTCTTTAGTTCCACCGTCGAGGCCAAGGTCTTTTGGGACAATTTTGAATTCATTGGCACTTTAATCATACCGGTCGGGATGCTGGCGCTGGCGCTCGAATACACCGGCCGGCGTGTCGCACACCCTCTTCGCCTCTGGGGCGGCCTCGCCGTTGTGACCGGTCTGTTGTTGGTCCTCATCTATACAGACCCCTTGCATCGCTTGCTCCGGCCTGCAGCATGGCTGGTGTCGGGGCAACCCTTCACCGAGTTGATGTATGATTTCACTCCCCTCCTTTGGGTTATGGCGCTCTATATCTATGCCCTCAGCCTGGTTGGATTGGGACTACTTTTCTATGGCGCGGTCCGGCAGCACCGGCTTTATCGCACTCAGACCCTCTTGTTGCTCGCCGGCTATCTCATCCCGGTGGCCGGAACGCTCCTGACGCTGTTCGGTGTGACCCTCGGGCCACAGCGTGATACAACCCCTTACACGTTTGCCCTCGGGAACCTGTTTTTGGTCTGGGGAGTGTTCCGCCGCCGCCTGCTCGACCTTGTTCCCATTGCGCGGAATATCGTGTTTGAAAACATGGGCGATCCGATTCTGGTGCTGGATGCATCCAGCCGGATTGTGGACCTCAATCCGGCGGCGCAGGCCGCGCTAGGGCTCTCTGCTGCTCAGGCAATCGGGAAATCCTCCGGCGAACTGTTTTCTGCATGGCCCGAGCTCCTGAGGCAGTATAGTGATGTGGAAAATGCGCATGCGGATGTTGCCGTCGCGGCGCGTGGCGGGATGCGGCATTATGATTTGCAAATCTCGCCGCTGCATGACTCGCATGGGCGGCTGAACGGCCGGGTGGTGGTGGCACGCGACATCACCGAGCGTAGACAAGCCGAGCAGGCGCTCGGGCAGGCGCGGGATGAACTGGAACAGCGCGTTCAGGAGCGGACGGCGGAGCTCACCCAGACGAACAAGGCGCTGGAGGCGGAGGTGATTGAGCGCCGCGAGGCCGAGGCCAGAACGAGCGAAGAGCAGGCATTCTTTGATGCGCTGATTCGCAGCCTGCCTGGCGCGTTTTACCAGCTCGACGAACGCGGGCGGTTTGTGCGCTGGAACCAATATTACGAGACCGTGCTGGGATATTCTCCTGAAGAATTGAGAGGGATGAATAGCATTCACCTTATCGCGCCCGAGGAGTGGCCTGCGGCCAGGGAGCATATGCAGCAGATCCTGACGGCGGGGCAGACGACGATTGAAGCCCGGACGCGCGACAAGGCGGGGGCGTACCGGTCGCATTTGCTGACCGGGGCGCGCGTCGAGCTGCGCGGCCAGGTCTCTGTGGTGGGCGTCGGGATCGATATTACCGCCCGCAAGCAGGTGGAGGAGGCGCTCCGCGAGAGCGAGAGCAAATTTCGCGCCATTATCGAAGAGAACTCGGAAGGGGTGACGCTGATCGACGAACAGGGAATCATTATCGAATGGAATCGGACACAGGCGCACATCTCGGGACGGACGCGCGACGAAGTTTTGGGGCGTCCCTATTATCAAGTGCTGTTCGAGATGACGCTGCCGGAGCGGCGCACGCCGGAGCGGTTGGCCTACGTCAAGCGAATCATCGACGAAGGGCTGCAGACCGGGCAAGGAGCGGCCTTTGCGCATCCCCCGGAAGTCATCCTCATCCGGCCGGATGGCACGCGCCTCTGGGTGCAGCAGGTGGTCTTTCCGATCAAGACGGAGAAAGGGTATCGCGCCGGCTCGGTCACGCGCGACATTACCGAGCGCAGGCTGAAAGAGACCGAGATTCAGCATTTGAACGAGGAGCTTTTGGTCTCT
Source organism: Anaerolineae bacterium (assembly GCA_049694275.1). GTDB lineage: Bacteria > Chloroflexota > Anaerolineae > UBA4142 > SHND01 > JBAVQS01. The sequence goes on from JBAVQS010000104.1 coordinate 13,707, forward strand.
TATGATGCGACGCTCGAAGGGTGGTCACGGGCGCTTGACCTGCGCGACCGCGAGACGGAAGGGCATTCGCAGCGTGTGACCAAAAAGACGCTAGAGCTGGCCCGAACCATGGGATTTGGCGAAGCGGAGCTCGTGCACATCCGACGCGGCTCTATTCTGCATGATATTGGTAAGATGGGGGTCCCGGACAGCATTTTGCTCAAGCCGGGGCCGCTGACCGATGAGGACTGGCGGGTCATGCGACAGCATCCCGTATTTGCCTATGAAATGCTGTCGCCGATTGCATTTCTCAAGCCGGCGCTGGACATTCCGTATTGTCATCACGAACGATGGGATGGGAGTGGCTATCCGCGCCGTCTGGTGGGGGAGGCTATTCCGCGGGCGGCGCGGCTGTTTGCGGTCGTCGATGTGTGGGATGCGCTCTGCTCTGACCGTCCGTATCGCAAGCGCTGGACCGAAAAAGAGACAATGAGCTATATCCGCGCACAGGCGGGCAAGCAATTTGACCCACAAGTGGTGCAAGTGTTTCTGGAACGGATCTGACGAAAAGAAACCCCGGAGGTTTTTGAAAACCTCCGGGGTTTTGTCTAGCGGTGCACGCCGAGGTCGCGCTCGTGGTCACGGTTCTCAAAACTGATGCGGTCGATGACGATGGCGCTGGCGAGAATGAGGATGGCATCTTCCCCCTCGTGAATCTCGACGCCATAGCTGTCGGTGAGCGAGAACCAGCTTTTGCTGACCTGGGCGACGGCCTGGTCATGGCGGTGGAAGGTATATTCGTGGCTAAAGATATCGCCATGAATCTCGTAATCGTCCGGGCCGGGCACATCCACCTTGAACTTGTCGCCAAAAAAGTGGATAAAGGCCTTGCTGACGACGGCGGCCTGCTTGCCATCGCGCCAGATTTCATAGCTTGGACGGAGCGCGATGAGCTTGCGCCGAATTTCGACGAGGACGTGCCCGTGCATGTCCTTGATTTCGAGGGTGTCCGTCAGCCGGAACACCTTGCCATCGACAAAGAGGACGTCGAGCCCGTTCTCGTCCTTGATGTTGAAATCGTCGCCAATGGCGAGTAGTTTTTCGCGTACCTGGTATCGCATAGTTGCCTCCTGTTCTTGTCTATCTACGAGCGTATCCTGGAAAAGGTTACATTGGGGGGCTGGATGACCGATTGACGTTCCGCCTGTTCGGTGATAAATTAGTGATGAAATTCACAATCTGGGATCCGGAGCCGCAATGAAATCGCTTCTAGTATCTCTATGGGGCGGGGCACGCGGGTTCGTAACCGCATTCCCGTACTGGCTGTGGCTATTGCTGATTCTATTCGTAGGCGGCGTAGTCGGTCTGGGCAGTTTTACCGTTGTCTACGCCAAGGGATACTCTTACCTCTCGGATGACCCGGCCGCCTGCGCCAACTGCCACGTGATGCGTGAATTCTACGATGGCTGGAATCGCAGCCCGCATCATGCCGTGGCGACCTGCAACGATTGCCATACGCCGCACGATCTTGCCGGACACTATACCGTCAAAGCGCTGAACGGGTTCCGGCACAGTTCGGCTTTTACGCTCGGGGATATCCCCGACCCCATCCGAATTATCCCCTCGGACCGCGCCGTGACGCAGCAGGCGTGTCTCGACTGTCATGGCGATCTGGTCGCTATGATTAGCCATCCTGGCAGCAATCAACCGACCGACTGTTTGAGTTGCCACGCGGGTGTCGGGCATGGAAAATAATTTCCAATGTGGAGGATCCAATGAGCACCTCTCCTCATCGCGCCGCTCGGCGCAACTGGCTCTTGCTTGCCGGCGCATTTCTGGCCGGTGTGATTATCATGGCAGGCGTCGGGGCGCTCTTGCTCAATATTCAGGAGCGCAAGGTCGAAGCCCTCGAATTCCCACTCAAAGTTGTCCCGCTCGATCCGAACGAGCTTGACCCGCAGGTCTGGGGGCGGAACTTTACACGCGAGTTCAACACGTTCATGAAATCGCAGGACGATACCATCCGCACCAAGTATGGTGGGTCGGTCCCGTTCAGCAAACTGGAAAAGGACCCTAACCTGGTGCGCCTCTATGCGGGATACGCGTTCAGCGTTGATTACAATAAGGCGCGGGGCCACTATTATGCGCTGATCGATCAGAAAAAGACCAAACGGCAGGATTTTGTCGCGCAGCCGGGCGCGTGCGCCAACTGCCATTCGGCCGAAGCGCCGCAGCTCGCGCAGCAGATGGGCTGGGAGAATTTTAATCACACTCCATACAAGCAGCTCCAGGACCAACTGCACACTGGCACGTCGTGCGCTGATTGCCACGATCCGCAGACGATGGACCTGCGCATCAGCCGCCCCGCGTTCAAGAATGCGATGGCGGCACGCGGAATCGACCTGAGCAAGGCGACCCGGCAAGAGATGCGGACCTATGTCTGCGCCCAGTGTCACGTCGAATACTATTTCGCCGGGGACAACAAGGTGCTAACCTTCCCATGGACCAAAGGGACCGAGATCGAGCAGATCGAGCAGTATTACACCGACATCAATTTCAAGGACTGGACACACCAAGAGACCGGCGCGCCGATGCTGAAAATGCAGCATCCCGAATTCGAACTCTACAGCACCGGACCCCATGCCGCCGCGGGCGTGGCGTGCGCCGACTGTCACATGGCGTACGTGCGCGACGGCGCCGTCAAGGTGTCGGATCACTGGCTGCGCAGTCCCTTGACCAATATTTCGCAAGCCTGCCAGCCCTGTCATCGCGAGTCCGAAGCGGACCTCAAGAGCCGTGTGGAAAAGATCCAGGACAGGACCTATTCGACCATTCAACGGACCGAGACGGCGATGGTCGCCGCGATTGATGCGATCCAGGCTGCGCAAAAGGCCGGCGCAACCGATACCGACCTGGCCAAGGCGCGTGATTTCTATCGCAAGGCGTCGATGCGTTGGGATTTCGTCTCGTCAGAGAACAGCACGGGTTTCCATAGCCCGCAGGAATCGGAGCGGATCCTTGCAGACGCGATCGATTTCGCCCGGCAGGCGCAGCTTGAGGCCCAACGGCTTGGCGCCAGGAGCGTGCAGTAGGCGCTCGTTTTTCATCGGTGGGGGCTCGGGAGACGAGCAGTGAGCAGGATCACGGTTTTATCCGGCCTGGGCTTGTTCCAGAATCACGGTGTACGATTCGTCATCCCCTCCGCCCGCGACAGCCATAACCTCCCAGCCTTCCCCTGAGAGATGGTTCAGATACTCGGCTGTGCTCGGTTGCGGCTTGGCTTTGTAATCCTGGCCGTTGGCTTGATTGACCTTGCCACTCACCACAAACACCGTCGCGTACGCCCACTTGCCGGTCTCAGCCGCCGGTTTGGGGCGGCGGAAAAAGGCGGTATAACAATCCAGATATTTGCTCTGCGCCACTGAAAACAGACGCCACCCCTCGGCGCCCATCCGCGTGAAATAGTCTGACGCCGGCGTCTCCTGTTTGGACTTGATCTGCTGCCCGTTCACCTCGAGCAGCGTTCCGTTATCGACTCGAACGGTTGAATATTCGTATTGCGGCATAATCTCTCCTGCGATGTTGGGCAGCGGGAACCGCAGTTTCCTCTGCGACCTAACCGCTACCCTGTCACTCAACAGCCCCATCTCCTGGGGCGATCTCTATTACCCGGACCTTGCCTGCAAAATCGAGCAGGCAGAGGACAACCCGCGCATTGGCATTGAGCAGGCGCTGCAGGGCGCGGCGATAGCGCTCGACCTGCAGTCCATAATCTTTTTTGTTCAACAACGCATTCAGGTTTGCCTCATCCTTGATCCGGTCGGTCTTGAATTCGACAATGGTCCACGCGTTATCGTCGAAATAGACCGCGTCGATGATTCCGCTCTCGATATGCCCATCCATTTCGTAGGTAAAGGGCGCCTCGTGTAACTTTTTCCCGGCCTGTTCCATTTGGCGATACAGACCGCTTTCCCGGAACCGGGAAAGCAGCCGGCGCGTTTCGGCGATGGCGTCTTTGAGCTGGTTGTCGTTGGCAATGCCACGCTCGCGTGCCCGCGCACGGGCCCATGACTCGAACCCGGCCCACTGCGGAAAGCGCCACGCGGCGAGCGCCTCGTGGACGAGCGAGCCGACGACCCAACGGGGGGCACGCGGGCGATCCCCGGTGGGGGCAACGCGCCAGGCGCGCGGCGCGGTCTGTTCCTCATGGGCCCGGGTGCGCTCATCCAGCTCTTGTTCCTGGGCTGGAATAGGTTTGTAAAGATCGCCGGGGAGGATGACCGATTGCTCATTCGAGGGCTGTTCAACGGAAGGCCATGCTATTCCTGGCTCATAGATGCAGCAATGGACGGGGGTTTCGCCTGCCTTGAGCACGAGCGAATGGGACTGATTCCCGTCCAGGGCGTAGGGAATCGTCATTCCGGCGAGCCCGAGGCAGTCCTCCGCCGCAATGAGCTTGCCCCACCCGTCCAGCCGGGAGGGTGCGCCGTCGCGCGTGAGACTCATACAGCCGTTGAGCAGCAGTTTGTCCTGGACACGTGTGGCGGCGACGTACAATAACCGTCGCGTCTCGGCGTCCTCCTGGTCGGCCGCCCGCTCTTTGCCAAGTTGGTACATGGTCGGCAACTCATCCTCCTCGTCCTTGAGCGGGAGAAGGGGACCGAGGGTGGGGTCGAGGAGGAGGCCGTTGCGGGAGCGCGGGGAATGGGTGATGTCGCCGATGACGACGATGGGAAATTCGAGTCCCTTGGCCGCGTGAATACTCATGATCTGGACGGCGCCTTCGACCGTCGCCCGCGCCTCGCCCTCGCGCGCGCCGGTATCGCGCAGGCCGATGATATATTCGAGGAACTCGCCGATGCTCACGATCTGGCTGGTATGTGCGGTGGCGAGCAATTTGTTCACGTTGCGCGCCGCTCGCGCCTGTCCGGCGTACAACAGCGCCGCGATATAGTCGGTCCGGTCGAGGAGCTCTTTTAACACGTCCGCAACCGAGCGGCGGCCTGATAGTGCGTGCAAATCTTGAATGAGCTTGCCGCCTCGCTCTCCATTCACGCTGTCTGCGCCCGGCAGATCGCGCGCATGGGTTTCGAGCCATTGGGCAAGCGAAGCCTGGCTGTTCGCCGCCTGACGACTGTGGATGAGTTGATACAACGCCGGGTCGGATACGCCGACGACAGCCGAGCGAAGGAATCCGGTGAGCGCGAGGTCATCGGTGGGATCGGCAATGGCGTGGAGGGCGTTGAGCAGATCGCGAATCTCGGGGCGATGGTACAGGCCGCGCCCGGCGACGGTGAGTGAAGGGATACCGGCGTCTTCGAGCGCGTCTTCGTAATCTGCAAAGGAGGTGGAGCTCCGGCAGAGGATGGCGATATCGCCGTAATTGAGCGAGCGCAGTTGACGGGTTTGCGCGTCGGAGACCTGGCAGGACGCCACCAGCCCGGCAAGGCGCGCGGCAAGCGCGCGGGCGGCGCGTTTCATTCCGCCATCCGCTTTGCTTCCAACCGTGAGGTGCAGTTCGATGTGGGGCGCGACGAACCCGGGGGGCGGCGTCTCCCGATAATGGTCGAGCGGAGAGAAGGGTTCTACCCAGGGGCGCGCCGGGTCTTCCCGGTCGCCGAGCACCGGTTTCAGCAGGGCATTCAATCCGGCGACGAGCTCGCGGTGCGCGCGGTACGAAGTCCGCAGGTCGAATAACTTGCCCTGCCGGTCCCGTATCCCGGCGCGTGCATCGCGAAAGACGGTGACGTCCGCGCCGCGAAAGCGATAGATCGACTGCTTGGCGTCGCCGACAATGAACAACTTGCCGGCATTGCCATTCAGCAGGTTGACCAGCTCGCGCTGGCGCTCGTTCGTATCCTGAAATTCGTCGACGAGGAGGGCGCGGATTTCGTGCTGCCACCGAGCGCGTACGTCTGCATTGTTTTGCAAGAGGGCGAGCGCGCCGGACTCGAGGTCGTCAAAATCAAGGCTGTTGCGCTCACGCTTGCACGTTTCGTAATAAGCACAGGCAAACTGAAAGAGGACGCGGAGGCGAGGGAGGGCATCGGCAATCGCATCGTCCTGGTCGCGCCACCCGGCGGTGAGAGCGAATGGCGCGGCCCGCCACTGCTCACGCAATGTCGTGAGCGCAGCCTTGACTGTGTCTATCTGGTCTTTGCCGCCAGGCCATGCTTTGGCGCTGCCGCCTCTGAGACTGATGGAATTGAGCGCGGCGAGGGCGGTACCCTGCGTCTGGGGTGCGCCCCTGGCGGTATGGACCGCGGCGAGGGCATTTACGCGCTGGCTTTCCATCAGGTCATCGGCTTTGCTCGCACAATTATCCTGGAGGGCCTCGACCGCGTCGGTCCACTCGGGCGCGACCAGCAACTGTGCGAGGGCCTGCACGCGGCGCTGTTCAAGCGTGGTGCGCCAGTACGCGGCAATATCGGCCGGCAGGTGGGTAAAGGAGATGGCCGCGTCGAGCCGTTTGTGTAAGAGTTGGTCGAGGGTGGCGCGCAGGGTGGTTTCGCCCAAAAGCGGAAAGAGCGGCGTGAGCTCTGCGGCGTCGGCGGCGTGGACAAGGGCGCGGTCGAGGACCTGATTGAGCAGCAGCGCCGCTGCGCCCTCCTGGAGCACCTCGAAATTGGGATCCACCTGCGCCTCGGCGGGGTGGGCGCGCAGAATATCGGTGCACAGGCCGTGAATGGTGTCAATGCGCGCGCCGTCGAGGGCTCCATAGTGCTCTTGCCAGCGGCTCCGCTCGTTCGTGGCCAAAGCGGGCTGTTCGATATAGCGGCGCATTTCGGCGCGCACGCGGTTCCGCATCTCGCGCGCTGCCTTTTTCGTAAAGGTGATGGCGACAATTGAGCGCAGGGGGAGCCCATCGGCAAGGAGACCGAGATAGCGCGCGACGAGGGTGCGGGTTTTGCCCGCGCCCGCGCCCGCGGTGACGACGATGTCCGCATCGCGCGCCTCAATTGCAGGGCGCTGCTCGGGGCTGGGATGGGTCTGTTCGACAATGGGCCACATGATTTAGGCGCCCATCCCAGGGCGATAGTGCCAGCAAAAGGCGGCGGCGGGGCAATGTGAAGGACAGCCGTCCGCGGGTGGATGGGGTTTAAACTCGCCGGCCCGCACCGCGTGCACCGCGGCCCAGCTATGCTCGACGGCGATGCGAATTGCGGCCTCTGCGCCAACGGATGAATCGGGGTGCTTGAATTGCGCGAGGGTGAACCCGCCCGGCGCGGCATGCTCGATGTCCCAGTAGAATCCATCGCGGATCGCACCGCCGAGCCTGGACCGGGCGGCGAGCGCATAGAGCGGGACCTGGAGCTTTTTTCCCTCGCGAATGGCCCTATCTGTATAGGTACTCTGGCCGCTGGTTTTATAGTCAATCACACGGAGGTTGCCCGCGGTATCCCTGTCGATGCGGTCGACGATGCCGCGCAGACGCAGTTGGTCGTCGCCGTCGCGGATGACCACGTCCTTGAATTCGTACTCGCGCTCAAGCGGCGCCCAGGTTCCGTTCTCTTGGGCCAGCGCGCGGACCGTGACGCCGAGGGTGGCAATCATCTCTGCGCGTGTTTGCTCCCACCATTGGGTGGCGCGGAACCCTTCCGTTTTTGGCGCCTGTGTCAGAATCGGCCCGGCCACCTCCTCGACCCGTTTGCGGATTGCTGCGGCATCGGTCTCGCTCGCCATGCGCGGGTCCGCATAGAGCTCTTTCAGGATGCGGTGATAGAGATTGCCCAGTTGTCGCCGGTCCAATCCCTCTTCCGGCTCCTCGCGCGGCTCGAGCTTGAGCAATCTGCCGACAAAGAAATAAAAGGGGCAGGTGCGCTGTGCTTCAAGCGAGCTCGCACTCCAGGCATAGGCCGGACCGAACCGGCGCGCCAGTTCGGCGCCGTGGGCATGGAGGTCGCCGTCGTACTCGGTAGCCGATTGCCTGGTTCGCAAACGCACCCGGTCTGCGGCGTGTTCGAGTCCGGTTACCCGTTCATCCTGCTCCTGTCTTGCCCACTGCCACAGGGCCGGCGTCCCGGCATACGCGGTCAGGCTTTCGATGATCTCGCGCCAGGAGGCAGCCTGGTGAGGCGCGGGAATGGTCTCGCTCGTCAGCGTCCGGGGCTCGACCGCGACGCGGCGGCGTACCTCTTCCCAGTAGGGGGAGGCTTCCCAGGGGGCGCCGTTCTCGTCGAGCCGTGGGCGCGTCAAAAGGAGCCGGTCACGCGGGCGTGTGAGGCTCTCGTACAAGAGCTCGATCTCGGCGCTCTCCGTCGAGGGGGCGAGGTCGAACCCGAAGCGTTCACGCAATTGTGCGCGGTCGGCATCCCGGAGGAACGGGTCTTCGGCGAGGGCTGCAGGGAACTCGCCTTCGGCCATGCCCAGGATGGCAACCGAGCGCAGTGCAACGCCCCGGGCGCGAATGACATTCGTTACAAGGATTTCTTCCCGTTCGGGATGTATCGGCGGGTAATAGTTGGCTGCGTCAATTGCCCCTGCCAGTTCGTTCAGGAAGGTTGCGGGTGAAATCACCCGGTCGTCCGAGATGGCCTCTTCCGCCCATACCAGTCCGCGTAATACATCCTTGAGCGCTTGCAACGCCGCGAGATCCAATTCTGCTGTCTCATCCTTCGCGGCGCGTACTTGCCGGACGATATGCAAAGAGGTCCCGTCTACCTGCCGGGTCGGGGTCGTGCTCGTTTCCGGCTCTTGCGCGAAATAATCCGGAGGCGAGTCCTCCCCGATGAGGGTTTCGAGCCAGGTGGTATAGTCCCGGTAGCTGCGTGCGCCGGGCAATGGCCTCAGGCGGGCGACGAAGCGGTCGAATTTGGCCCGCAGTTCGCGCGCCTGCTCGCCGGTAGGGAGGTTGCCGGGACGGCGGCGCTCGTCTTGGGCCTCGGCCTCATCCGATATTCCGACGAGGGAATCGAATGCTTCGTCCCACTCGTCGAGCCCGCCGATCACGCGCCCCCACTGCGCGACCATGTGCAGCGCGTCCACTTCGCCTTCCAGAATTCCGACCGGCGCAGTGTCCTGACTGCCGGGCTCTGCCGCCCAATCGAAGTAGGGCGAGCGCCAGGCGGCAAGGACGAGGCGCGGCGTCAATTCTGCCGCTTGCCCCGGTTCGAGAAAGGTCAGCCGCAAGAGGTCGAGGAGCGCTGAGACAACCGGGCTGGAACGGAGTGGGAGCCCATCGGCCAGCTTGATCGGCAGGCCAAACTCGGCTGCGGTCTGAATGATAAAGGGACGATAAGGTGTAATGCCGCGGGCGAGGAGCGCAACCTCATCTGGGCGATGACCGTCCGCGACGATACGCTGTTTGCACCAACGGAGCGCCGCGCGCACCTCGGCGGCGCGCTCCGGCGCCTGGATTAAGGTAATGGTTCCATCGTCCGGCGCCTGCTGCGAATCGCCTGCGTAGAGGGTTTGTTCGAGATGTGTGAGCGCGGCGGCGTGCCGGGATTCGGCGTGGGGCAAGGGCTCGGCGCGGATGTCGAGCCGGGTCTCGACGCGCCGGCGCGTTTTGAGAAAGCGCCGGTGAACCTGTTCGCGCGGGGCATCCATTACGCCGGTGAGGGTGATGATAAGCTCGCCGACGCGTGGAGCAAGGGTCGCGATGAGCGCGAGCTGTGATTCGGTGAAATCGTCAAACCCGTCGAGCGCGAGAAACGGCCAATCGCTCCCGATCGTGGGCGCGCGTGTTTCGAGCGCCTCGACGGCGAGCCATGCCATTCCGGCCAGGTCGGCCCAGCCCTCCTGCTGCAAGCGACGCTGGTATTCCGCATAGATGAGGGCCAGCTCCGCGAGCCGGGGCTCGTCTCCGAGCGCGGCGACGGCTTGCCTGAAGCGGTCCGGGTCGATGCGCGCGGCCTTGAGCTCGGCGATGAGGTGCTGGAGGATCTGGGTAAAGCCGGGGCGCGATTGGAGCGATTGATAGTGCGTGAGCGGCTGATGATCGACAATGGTACGGATAAGGCGATACTGAACGGGGTCGGTAAGCTCGGTATAGATCTCCCCGGCGAGATTGAGACATTCGACCTGCAACTGCGCAAAGGTGATGATGCGGACCCCGATGCTCCCGCCCGCGTCTGCCAGCCGGCGGCGACAGGCGCGGACCTGCAAATTGCTGGGGACGACCACGCGCGGAAAGACGGTAAGCGATCGGGAGAGATCGCGGGCACGGTCAAGCACATGCGCGGTCTTGCCGGATGCGGCGGGAGAGAGATAGAGCTGTGCGGTCAATGCAGTCCTCGGGGATGAAAGAGTGAGGTCCTTCTTTCGTCCAGCACTTTATTGCCGAGACACCAATGAATCGAGCGCCTGCGTGACCTGTTGTTCGCCCGGCCATCCCGGCACATTGGACACGATGTGACCCTGCCGGTCGACGAGCGCGATACTGGGAGTGCCGAGCACGCGGTATTTGTCGAGATAGGGCCGCGATTCCGGCGCGTCGATGTTGATGCGAATGAACTTGACCTTGCCCTGGTAACGCTGTTCGAGAGCACTCACGGTGCTCTTGATAGACCCGCAGATGAGTCAGTAATCGGCGTAGAACTCGACGAGCGCCGGCTGATTCAGCGTGCCGCTTTCGGCCGCCTGTAAGTCCG
>JBAVQS010000105.1:0-11025 GCA_049694275.1 Anaerolineae bacterium
GTGTCCTTGAGCTCCCAGATTGCCAGGGGCTCTTTGCGTCCGCGGATTCGCACCGGCGATAGTTCGCGGCGCTCGACCGTGTCCGGCAGGCTCTCGCTCGTCAGCGTATCGGCGAGAATTTGATTTCCCCCCGCAAAAGCGCTGATTCGCTGAGCGACATTCACCGTCTCCCCGATGAGGGTATATTCAACCTTGCCCATAACGTTCATATTGCCCAGAATCGCCCATCCAGTCGCCAGCCCCAGCCCAATGTTGAGACTGTGTTCTTCTTCCCCCTCTTTGGTATGAACACGCAGCACATCCCGCCGAATATTGATGGCAGCGCGCACGGCGCGTGAGGCATGGTCGGGCTGGTCGAGCGGCGCATTCCAGATGGCGACCAGCGCGTCCCCCATCGGCTTGTTGATCGTCCCCGCCTCGGTATGGATCTCGATCATCATCAACTCGAGATAACGGTTCATAATCCCCAGCACCGCTTCCGGCGCCAGCCCTTCGGAAAGGGCAGAAAACCCTCGCAGGTCACAATAGAGGACTGTCACGATGCGCCGGGCGCCTTTAAGGGGTAGCTCGCCCCGGTCGATGGCATCGACCACTGTGCTGACCGATTCAGCCGGTACATAGCGGCGAAAGAGCGTGGTGAGAAATTGCCGGCGTCGCTCTTCTGAGAGATAGCGGAAGGTGGCAATCGCGCCAAAGCTCAAAACGAGCCCCAACGCGGGAAAAACAACGCGGATGATCAGCCCCTCTCCAAAAGCATCAAAGGCAAATAGCAAGAGCGACAGGAGGTAGATGATGGTCAGCGCGGCGGCGGAGAGCGGGCGCATGTGCGGCAGAGTGAGCCCGGCCATTAATGCGAACAGGAGCGTCACGGCAATTTGATCGAGCGATCCTTGCTGGCGCAGTATCCGCGGCGGGTTTTGGATGAGCATGTCGGCAAGGTCCGCCTGCAGAACGACGTTATAGGCGATATTATTCCCCGATGTCAAAGGAGTTGCATAGGTCTCGGGCTCGCTGCTTGTCGTTCCCCCAACCAACACGATTTTGTTGGCAAAAGTAGAGGCGGGGACGGTCCCATTAAAGACATCGATATAAGAATAGGTCGGGATGCCATCGCGGAGATTGGTAAAATTGATCAGCATATGGCCGTATTCGTCGACCGGAATGCGAAGCGAGCCAAGCAGCACCTGGTGATTGGGCAGATCATAGTTCAAGGGGGGATTGCCCAGATAGCTCTGTGCCAGGGTCAATCCGAGCGCGGGGTAAAGGGTGTCTGATGACCCAATGGCAACCGACACCCGGCGCACGACGCCATCCGGGTCAGGCACGATCATCCGGTGCCCAATGACGGGTGTGTTACGCAGCGCGACCGAGGGGAGCAAAAGCACATCGAACTGCGGAAAGGTGGTTGGCCGTTGCGGATAAGCCGCCGCCTGTACGCCGACTGTGGTCAACTCGACATTCCCTTGCCTGGTTATGGCGGCGGCCAATCCGAGGTCTTCGGGCGCTGCTTGGGAAAATAGCAGATCTAAGGCAATCACCCGCGGCGGCGCTGTAGAAAGGCGCTCGAGCAAGCCGGCATGCACGGTCCGGGGCCAGGGCCAGGGGCCAAACTGGTCGAGACTCTTTTTGTCGATCGCGATGATGACCACCTGACCGGTCGGCTGCATCGGTTGATAGACCAGATCGTTTAATAACGAGTCCAATGGGGTAAAAACGCCGAGCAGCAACACGATAGACAGGACGAGGCCGACGGTGAGCGCAACGGCGAGGCCAACCTCAAAGCGCAGGCGAAAGCGTGGGTCACGGAGTGACGCGATCATCGCGGCGCGCAGGTCTGCTCGTGTCATACGACGAAGTGCGCGAAGGCGGGAAGCAGGTTTCATCATTGAGAGGCCTGGCTGGTATGTTAGGTTTTCGCGCCCGCTGCTCTGGCCTGGTCCATTAATTCCGCCAGGCGTGGATATCCTTTGGCAATGAGATAGTCCAGGCCCGAGGCGCAGGTTTCATATTCGTCGAGTGCGTTTCCGTAAGGGTCAGAGATATCATATTGCATCCCGATCAGTTCGCTCAAAAGATAAATCTTGCGCCGGGACTGGGAAAACTCTGCCCGGAGTGAATCGCGCTGATTTTGCGTCATGACGAGGACCAGGTCCGCCTCCTCAATGAGCTCGCGCGTGACGGTTCGCGCGCGATGCCCCTGGATCGAAAGTCCGCGACGCTGCATCACGATCTGGGCATTGGCGCTGCTCTGGTCACCCTCGCGCGCCCACGTGCCGGCTGATGAGAATGCCAGGCGCTCGCCATCTCCCATTTTGGCGGCTTGCGCGGCAAGCAGGGCGGTGGCCATCGGGGAGCGGCAGATGTTTCCGGTGCAGACGACGAGAATATTCTGTTTCATTCTGAATCGATGAGTAGATATTCGAGCTCTTGAATACGAATGATCTGATCATCCGATAGATTCGGTTTACCTGCGGTCGCGTCCAGCAGTTCCAGCAGCTCGTCGTCAAGTTTGTCAAACTCTTCAGCGGATAGCCGTGGGCGTCCCTCGCCCAATTTTGCATACCGTTCCAGGTATTCCAGGTATTCTGGCGATCCTTTAGGCTTGGGTACGGTTCGGGGCGTATGAGGTCCGGCGGCTTTTTTACTTGCGCTGTTGCGAGTGGATTCGGATTTCTTGGGCATAATTCTGTCCCCGCTTTTTCTGCATTATACCATCAACCCATTAAACGAAAAAGGGCTGGCCCGGGCAAAAGGCCAGCCCTTTTCAGGTTAAGTGTTATTCGGTTTCGGGCTCCAGCAATCCGTAATTTCCATCATCCCGTCGATAGATGACATTCAACTGGCCGCTGGCGGCGTTTTGAAAAACGAAAAAGGAATGCCCGAGCAGTTCCATCTGATCGATGGCATCCTCTTCGCTGATCGGTTGGACGCGAAACCGCTTGGTGCGGACGATAGCCCCGTCCTCGGGGAGGGGCGCGGTTTCCGCCTGCAATTCCTGCGCCTGCGCCCTGCGCTTTTTCGCCGTGTTCTTTTCCTTGTAGCGAACGATCTGGCGTTCCAATTTGTCGACGACGGCATCGATGGAGGCCGACATATCGGCGGAGCGCTCTTCGGCGCGCATGAGCGTGCTGTTTTTGTGAATGGTCACTTGCACGACCTGGCGTTGCTGCGCGCTTCGGGTCTTTTCCTCAGTCAACTCGATACGCGTCTCGGCCGGGTCGGCTAAATACCGATCTAGCTTGCCAATCTTTTTGCGTGCGTACGCATCCAGCCAGTCGGGTACCTGGAAATTCTTGCCGGTAATAATGAGCTGCATTTTTCCTCCTCGTTCATCGGTGATACGAGCCCTCCTGCTCGGAGGGGACAGGCCTTGTACCTTGGGGCCGTGTAATGGTTAGCCCATAAACGGTTCGAGCGCCCTCCGTCCGCAACGCCGCCGCACACGCATCCAGTGTAGCCCCGGTCGTGCAGACATCGTCAATCAACAATATGTGGCCCCCGCGGAATGCAAGTGCGTTCGCGCGAAAAGCATCGCGCACGTTTGCATGACGCTCGGCCACCTTCAGTCCAACCTGGTCGGCTGTTTCCCGGATACGTTCCAGTCCTTTCACATAGGGGCTGCCGATCCGGGCTGCTAGCGCCACTGCAACCAGTTCTGCTTGATTATACCCCCTTTCGCGTTCTCGCGCCGGGTGAAGTGGCACCGCCGTGATCCGATCAAAATCCAAAGGATAGTGCTCGAGATAGCGCTGCAAAAGCGAGCCGAGCGGGACGGCGAGCTCCGTCCGGTGGTCGTACTTGAGCCCATGAATTGCGGCGCGCGCCACTCCCTGGTGTAGCGTGGCCGCCTGAATTCCGTCCAGGTGCTGTGGATAGCCTCGACAATCACAGGCCATGCCGGCGTGGGGGAGGAGGCGCCCACAACAGGGGCAGCGCGGTTCTTGGAGCAGATGAATCCGGGCAAGGCATTCCGGGCAGAGTGCAGGGCCGGGACGGCGGCAGCCAATGCACCGCAGTGGAAAGAAAAGTTCGAGCAGTTCCGTGCGCCACCGGGCCGCCAGGTCGGCAACCCGGACGAATTGTGCTCGCATAGGTTCGGATAGACTGTTGCGCTCCGCGCGCTTGAGCGTGGGGCGCAATGGTCAAGTGGTCAATTCAAAAGCGAGCTCATCCCCAACACGGGTTTGAGTAGCGTTGCAAGTCCCTGCCGGTAATTCCAGCACATCACTAGCCTGGCGCAAATAGGGCCCCAGCCGCCAGGGCCGGAGGGAATCAATTGCACAGAGGACGCGTCCCTGTTTGTCCAGGTACACAACGTCAATTGCGAATTTCATCCAGAACATATGGATCGCTTGCTCTCCCTTGAGGAGTAAACCCTGGCCGGGCTCCAGCCCGCTGCGCCCGAGGAGCCCGACCATCCGTGACCAGAGATTATCGGCGATCCACCCCTGTTCCACAAGCACCGTCTGACGGGTGCGGTTAATCACGCGCACAAATCCAGCTCCTATTTGGGGAGCAACCCGCCGTTCATAAATGTAATGGCGGTGGGACCCATAATGATGATAAAGATGGACGGAAAGATGAGAAAGGCCAACGGAATCATCATCTTGACCGGCGCCGAATTCGCCGACTCTTCGGCGCGCTGGCGGCGTTTGACCCGCATCTGCTCCGACTGAATCCTGAGGACTTTGGACATGCTTACGCCCAGTTGGTCCGCCTGGATCACGGCGGCGATAAAAGTCCCTACATCCGGCACGTCCGTTCGGTCGACCATGTCCCGGAGCGCCTCGCGCCGCAGCTTACCCACGCGTACCTCTGCAATCACGCGGCCAAATGCCCGGCTCAGCTCATTATCCCATTTCTCGGCTACCTTGGCCATCGCCGAATCAAAAGCCAGGCCCGCTTCGACGCTGATCGTCAGCAGGTCCAGCGCGTCGGGGAGCGCCCTTTGAATAGCATGCTTGCGCTGGCCAATCTTTTGCGACATCCACAGGTTCGGAAACATGAAACCCACCAGGCCGCCGCCGCCCAAGCCCAGGAGCAGCATCGGAAAGGGATTGTGGAGCACCCACATCAGCGTGGTGGTGAGCATTCCTACGACAACGGCGGCGAGTCCGCGTACGCCCAAAAAGTCCGCCGGCGTCCAGCCATTCGGGTTGCCGGCCAGCTCCAGTTGGCGCTTGAGCTTTTCCGTATTTTGCTGCGGCGCAAACCTTTGGATAAACTGGCTGCTGCCCCGAATAATTGGGGCGAGGACGCGCTCGCTGAAGGGGAGGGACATCTCCAGTTCTTCGAGCGAGCGCGGGCGCTGCCCGTACTCCGCCAGGCGATCAGTGACCGTTGTCTGTTTGCCGAAAATTTGCGCCAGGCCATAAAAGAGCAAAAAGATGCCCCCGCCCAACAGCCCGGCCCACATGAGACTGGTTACCATAATGCTGTACCTCTAGACTTCGATGGTGATGATTTTCTGAATGACGAAATACCCGAGTACGACCATCCCCAGGCCGGTTCCCAGCATGATATAGCCGCAAGTATCAGTCCACAGCTTGGAGATGTACCCTGGGTTGAGGATGTATAAAATGCCGCCGAGCGCGCCCGGAATCGCCGTCAGGATGTAGGATGAGACGCGCTGCTGCGCCGTAATGGATCGGATTTCGCCGACGATCCGTATGCGCTCGCGAATCGTATAGGCGATGGTGTCCAGGATTTCGGCCAGGTTGCCGCCGACCTCATGCTGAACGTTGATGGCTGTCACGAGCAGGTCCAGATCGGCGCTGGGAATGCGGCGAACCAGGTTGGCGAGGGCCTCGGAGAGCCCCAACCCCAACCCAATCTCACGTGTCACGCGGGTGAATTCAACCGAGATCGGCGCTGGCAGTTCCTTCGATGCGGTTTCCATCGCCTGGAGGAGGCTGTACCCGGAGCGCAGCGAGTTGGAAAGGAGGACGATGGTGTCGGCAAGCTGGTTGTCAAAGGCCTGGAGCCGCGCCCCCTGCCTAAAGTTGACATACCAGCGTGGGACGAAAAAGCCGATGACGCCGCCCACCGCGGCGATGACAATGTTCTGGTGCGCAATGAGAAAGACCAGCGCCCCGACGCCGGCGGCGGCGATAAAGCTAAACGCCATGAACTCGCCCGGTGTGATCTTGAGATCTGCGCGCGCCAGTTCCGTCGTCAACTGCGCCCCGGCTTTACCCTGCGCCAGGCGGTCGAACCGCCCCCCTTTGCCTCCGGCCTTGGCTTTTTCCTCTATCTCGTCCCGGGCCTGCCGTGCGGCATAGTTGCCCAACCGGTCACTCATGGCCGATTTGCTGTTCCGAAAGATCGTGTCCATCCCGAAAAACAGCAGAAAGATCGACACGGCCGCCAGGCCGCTCACGAGCAGTACCATTGGATCCATATTTCCATCCCTCTATCGGTGCGTCTATCCCTCTTGGATAGGGGAGCGGCGCACCACCCGATGTTATTGGAAAAACCGCGCGTCGAGTCCAAAAATCGAAGGCGGCAAAAAGATGCCATACGCCTCGATCTTTTCGATGAACTTGGGGCGAATCCCCGTCGCCTTGAGCTGGCCCTGGATCTTGCCATCCTTGACCCCGGTCTGCTCGAATTTAAAGATATCCTGCGTGACGATCACGTCCCCTTCCATCCCCTGCACTTCAGAGACATAAACCACGCGGCGAGTGCCGTCCCGCATACGCTCAAGCTGGACGACGAGCTGGAGCGCGCCTGCAATCTGCTCGCGAATGGCGCGCAGCGGCAGGTCATAACCGGCCATCAACACCATGGTCTCAAGACGGTGGAGCGCGTCACGTGGTGTATTGGCGTGAACCGTTGTCATCGAGCCTTCGTGACCGGTATTCATGGCCTGGAGCATATCCAGCGCCTCGCCCGAGCGGCATTCGCCGACGATGATGCGATCAGGGCGCATGCGCAGGGCATTGACCACGAGGTCACCGCGCGTCACCTCTCCCTTGCCTTCAATGTTCTTGGGGCGGGATTCGAGGCTGATGACATGTTCCTGGCGGAGCTGGAGCTCGGCGGCGTCCTCAATCGTGATAATGCGCTCGTCATTCGGAATATAGCTCGAGATGACGTTCAGCATCGTCGTTTTGCCGGTGCCGGTGCCGCCCGAAATAACAATATTCAACTTGGCGATGCCGCAGGCCTTGATGAACTCGACAAACTCTTTGTTAAACGCGCCGCGGGCAATCAAATCTTCGGCGGTAAAGGGCTTTTTGCTGAATTTGCGGATGGTGATGACCGGCCCGTTCAGCGCCAGCGGAGGAATGACGATATTGACGCGTGAGCCGTCAGGCAAACGGGCGTCCACGTAGGGCTGCGATTCGTCGATGCGCCGGCCCAGCGGCGAGACGATGCGGTCGATGATGCGCATGGTATGCATGTCGCTGTCAAAGACGACCGGCACCTTTTCAATCTTGCCGCGCCGCTCCACAAAGATCGTACGCGGCCCGTTCACCATGATTTCATCCACGGTCGGGTCATTCAGCAGCGGTTCCAGCGGGCCAAAGCCGGTGATCTCGGCCATGACCTGATCGAACAGCTTTTGGCGCTCGGCGCGTCCCAACACCACCGACTCTTCGGCGAGAAACCGGTCGAACAATTCTTGAATGCTCTGCCGGAGCTCATTCTCTTTGGAGGTATCGACGTTGGGGTCCATCTCGGCAATGATCTTGGTGAGCATCTTGCTGCGCATCTCAGCCGCGGCGTCTCGATCCGGCGCGGGCGCCTGACGCTGTTTGGCGAAATCGGGCGGTGGGGGCGGGGGTGTCCCGGTCCCGGAGGGCGGCGTCGCCCCGGTGGGCTTTTGATTTTGCGGTGCCGGGGCGGCCGGGGTTTGATTTCCAGAAATACGTTTCAGCAAAGACATGGTTTATCCTCTAGCTCTTGTTGAAGGAAAACATACCGCGCTTGGGCTTGGTTTTGTCATCCGGTTTAGGGGGTGCCGCTGGCTTACCCCCAGCCTGTGCGCTCGGTTTGGCAGACGCCGCCGCGGGGGTTTCCTCCGTGTTCCGGCGGAGCATCGTGGCAAGCGCGATGATGGCCAGGCTCATGGGGAGCCCGCGCTGCGTGATGATGAAGGGAATCCCGCGGTTCAGTGCGACATTGACGGTCCGGTCGTCGCGTGGAATCAGGCCTGAAACGGGGTGTTTGATATTGCCTTCGATGTCGTGCGAGGTAATGCCGCTGTGTCCATCATATTTGTTCAGGATCAGCACGCTTTTGGCGGACGCGTATTCAAGCGCTTCGGTCACTTCAAAGAACAGCTTTGTGTTTTTGAGCGCGCTAATGTCGGCTGTGGAGACGAGAACGATCTGTTCGGCGGTATCGAGGATGGCCATCTGCACGTCGTTCATCACCTTGGCGGTATCCACGACCACATAGTCAAACATCTTTTGCAGCACCCCGAGCACACTGCGCACATGGTCCGGGGTGACGAGCTCGGCCATCTCGGGGCGCGGCGGGGCGAGCAGGGCCTTGATGCCAGAGCTGTGCGTCGCCATGACGCCGTTCAGCAGATCCTCGTCGGGGCTCTGCTTGGAGTCGACCACATCGGCGATGGAACGATTGGACGGTAAATTGAGCATGACGCCGACATCGCCAAACTGGAAACTGCCGTCGACGATGGCCACGCGCCCTTTGGTCTCTTCCCTGAGCGCGACCGCAAGGTTGACGGCAATCGTGGTGACGCCCGATCCCCCTTTGGGGGAAAAGACCGCGATGATCTTGCACCCCTGCGGCTTGGGCGGCGCGGCATGAGCCGCGTTCGTTCCGCCGGTCTCTACCGACGCTTGCGGCGGCGGTTGCGGCGCCATCGCGCGCCGCGTCGCCGCCAGTTGATAGACGCGCCGGATGCTGGTGGCAAGCTCTTCGCTCGAAAAGGGCTTTATCAAAAACTCACGCGCGCCGGCCAGCATCGAGCGGCGCAAATAGTCGGATTCCCCCTGCACGGACATCATGATGACCTGGACCTGGGGATACTGGTTCGAGATCGTTTCGCTCGCGCCGATCCCATCCAGGCCCGGCATGTTAATGTCCATCAGGACAATGTCGGGGCGGAGGTTCGCGACCTGCTCGACTCCCTCCTTGCCATTGCTGGCAACGCCCACGACCTCCATGTCGTCTTCGAAAAAGAGCAGCTTTTTTAAATTGTCGCGCGTCTCGGCGATATCGTCGACGATGAGCACGCGAATCTTGCGATTATCCCGCGTAATAGACATCAAACCCTCAATTGCATTCGATTATTGGCCAAATTTGAACCCAAAGCGCTTGTTGATATAGTCGACAGTCACCGGTTCCAGGTTCGGCGCGTCCGTGTCGTTCGCTGCGCGCAGCACCAGGGCGAGTGAATCCGCCTTGGCCATCGCATGGCGCAAGACGAGGACGTCCTGTTCTTTAAGCTGAAAGGTGACCATTCCACCCGACACGGCCGGCGGTACCGCCTTACTGCCGGGCGGCGGCCACGAGCCGATGTTGAGCACCAGAATGTTCGTCAAGAGCCGCTGGGTGACCGTCTGGGTCGTGCCAATCGGCTGCCCGTTTGCCGACACCGCTTGGGCGGTGAACGTCGCAATGATATCGACATAGTCCCCGGGCTGGATTGCATCGGCCACATTCGTCGCCGGACCGACCGGAAACGCGACCGCCACGCTCCCCTTTTCGATCAATAGGGATGCATATCCAAGACCCTTGCTGGTCGCATCCTTGGTAACCAGCATATCATGGGTGACTACTTGTTGGGGCTGAATCCCAACCACGGCATAGGATCCGGCCACTTCGGTTGGCGCCGCAACGGCGCCTACGGGAGTGGGAACATCCACGGGCCACTGTACAACCTGTAGCTGTTCCGCGCCAACTTCGCTCTTGGCCGGAATCGCCTGAACCGCTATCACAATGTCGGTGGTCTTGGGCGCCGCTGATTGGGGGGTCGCGCTGCTTAGCACCAAGAAAACGCCGCCGCCGGCAACAAGTGCCAGGACCAAGCCGAGAATGACAAAAATTCTGCCACCACCACCACCACCTCGCCGCATGCCAGACTCCTTTGGAAAAGATAGGGTAAATACAGGCTACAAACCTGTCCCTCCCATTGTAATGGGTACGCGCTGATTTTGCAAGGGTCCAAATGGCCTAAAAGACAAGTCAAGACGCTGCCGAGTCTTTTTCGGCAGCGTCTGATGGTCATCCGTGTTTTCTCAAGATCACACAGTTCTAGTTGGGCACTCCGAGAAAGGAGTCGAACACCACGCGGGTGCCGGTGGAGGATGCGGAATTGGTTCCCAGCGCCTGGATGGTGATCGTGTGTGCGCCTGCCGCCAGTCCGGTATAGGCGATGTTCTGTTTCCACTTGAGGGTTGAACTGTACAGGTCCACCATTCCCATATCGTTGCCGTCGATGTACACCTCGGCCTGACCGTACGTTGGCCCCTTGGCTGCGACCCACGTCACGCTCGTGCCGGTAAAGTTAAAGCTGATGGTCTCATGGGAAATGTCGGTCGTACCGCCGGCATTGTTGACGTTATCCTGGCGATAGGTCCCGCTCAAGGCGGCTGTGTTCTTTGCGCCCTTCCATCCGTTGTACTGGATCAGATAAGAGGTCTCCTGGGTCACCGTCGTCCCGACTTTGAACTTGTCGACGACGACATTGGCGCCGGCGGAGCTCGCGTTGGCGGTGCCCGTCACATTGATGGTCATGAGATGTGAGCCGGAGGCGAGTCCGTTCACGACGATGGCGACATTCCAGGAGATGGTTGATTGATACAGGTCAACCGTCTTTTTCAGCTTGTTGTCTACCCACACCTCGGCGATGCCCGCCATGGGGCTCTTTTGAGTATACCAGGTGGCCGCCGTTCCGCTAAAGTTGAACGTCGAGGTATCGCCTGCAGTACTGCTGTAATAGTACGTCCCGCCCGAGGCCGAGACATTCTTGACCCCCTTCCAGCCGCCGTACTGGATTCGATAGTCTGTGTTCGGAATGGTACTCAGCACCGGCGTCTTGGTGGGTGT
>JBAVQS010000106.1:0-24631 GCA_049694275.1 Anaerolineae bacterium
CCGCCGCGCGGGATGGGGCCTTCGTAAAAAATTTCGATGGGGGCTATGCCCCCATACCCTTTTCGGTCAAAACAGAGAACAAAGAACAACGGGCAGAGGACTAGCCGGAACTCCTGGCGCAACGAAACCCCCCCCTGTTGTACGTGTCGCCCGGGTTGCCCCAGTAGCGATTAGCGCCACGGGCGTAGTTCATACCGTTGAGCCAAGAGCCGCCACGCAGTATGCGTGAATCTCGACTCTCGGGATTCTCTCTGCCATCCTCTATTTTATACGGATAGGGCTTGTAAAGCGAACTGCACCATTCCCACACATTGCCGGCCATGTCCGCGAGACTGTAAAAGCTATCGCCCGCGGGCGAGTATTTGCCAACCGGCGTAGTTGTCCCCGCGTTTCCTTCCGCGGTGTTGCACTTGCTCGCATCCCATTGATTGCCCCAGGCCCAGAAGCGTTTCTCTTTTTTGTCGTCGTCCCACACGGCGGCCTTTTCCCATTCCGCCTCCGTGGGCAGGCGGATGGCCCCGCCCTCGCGTAATTGCCCCGCCGTGCGCAACTGCTCGGTCAGCCACGCGCAGTAAGCAACTGCATCGTCCCAATTCACGTTCACGACCGGGTGCGCGGCCAATTCATCGGGAAATTCCAGGCCCGACCAATGCCCCGGCGGCTTTTGGTTGGTCGCCTTGACAAACGCCTGGTACTCGGCGTTCGTCACCGGGTAGCGGGCCATTTCAAAGGCATCCACCATGACGGAATGCGACGGCTGTTCATCCTTAAAGTATCCTTTGTCCAGCCATTCTTTGGCCCACGTTTTTGTCGCGGGCAGGACGAGCAACCGCTTGATCTCGTCGTCCGTTGTACCCATGCGGAATTCGCCGGCAGGGATGCGGACAAAGGTTGGGACCGGGAACGACAGCGCGGCGCGGGACGCCGTCTCGGTCATGACGACCGGAACCGCCTGGGCAATCGTGCCGCGCGTGAGGGTAAAGTACGAGTCCAGCTCCTGATAGTCCGTGATGCCGCCAAAGCAGGCATCGGCGTCGTCGGGGAAAAGGGTCAGGACACGCTTGAGCGAATCGTTGAGCAGGGTGACATCCACCGGCGGCGGCTCGGCCGGCTCCCGCGCGGCGCGCTCCAAACCGGCCAGTTCCTCACGCCCCGGGCCGCGTTCTTGCTCGCGCTCGGGCGAGACCCTCTGCTTGCGATAGTAATTCTCCAGGTCGCGCAATCGCGACGGCTGCTGGCGCAGGCGCTCGTAGAGGGGCTGGTGACTGTGATAAATAACGACAATCTTGGCGAGCCGGACCGGTTTGATGGGAATGGCGCGCCGGTCCGCCAGCCGCGAGATGAACAAAAAGATATTGATCGCCCGCTTGACCTTGCGCGGGTTGGTCTCCAACCCCTCCGCAAACACCTCCGCGCAGCGCGGGTCGGGAAAGGTGGCAAGCCCGCCGACGAATTGGGTCATGTCGTGCGGCTCGATGCGGGGAAGCCGGAAGGGGAGCTGGATAATCTTTTCGAGATAGTTCGCGCCGTCAATCGGGATGATCTTTTTGCCATCCCCCTCGTCCACGCCGAAATCCCGGTACTTGACTTTGATCCCGCGCGTCACGACCTCCTGATCGAGCCCGAGCATAAAGATACACCCCGGGACGTCGAGGAACAGCTTGATCGCCTCCAGCACCTCGATCGCCTTTTCCGGCAGGCAGCGGTCGAGGTCGTCCACAAAGACGACGAGGCGCTGGTCGTGCGCCATAACGTGGTCACGGATCAGGTTGCCGAACTCGACCTGGAACTGCTCGATGGAGCGAAGCTGCGCCTGGTGGTGGGTAATCACATCGCGATGAAAGGCGTCGAGCAATTCCTTTGCCCCATCAGCCTCGCCGAGCTTGCCTTGCGCCGCCTCGACCGCCTTGGTCAACGTGGAGAGACCGGGCACAAAGGCAAACGAGAGCTTGACCGCGCCGGCGACCCCTTCCTTGACCAGCGTGGGCCAGTCGACAGTCAGCCCGCCCTTTTCCTCCCATTCGACCTCGCGGTACAGCCGCTGCTCCAGCCGCTCAATGGCGCTCTTGCGCGGCTCCGGCGTACAATCCGTGCCCACGGCGTCCCGGTCGCGCAGTTCGTCGATGACTCGCAATAAAAGCGCTCGCCAGAGCGCCTCTTCCTTTTCATACTTCCACGCGTCGAACCAGGCGACGCGAAAAACGCGCCCGTCATTCTTGAGCGGGGCGCGCAGGTCCTTCTCGACAAAGCGCATGAGCGAAGTCTTGCCGCTGCCCCATGTGCCAAACAGGCCGATGACAAGCGGGCCAGCGGTGTGCGGGTCGCGGACAATGTCGAGCAGGGTCTCGGTGTACGGCTTGAAATCGAGCAGGTCGGCGTCCGCTTCGCGGTCGCTCAACAGGGCTGCCAATTTAGGCGTGTCGGCCATGATGTCCTCGCTTTTTGATTACGGGATGCCCCGATTTGCATCACAGGAAAATGTTACCGGAATCGTGACCCCAGTAGTGTAGCATAGAATTTGATTTATAATAGAGAGGACGTTTGCGCGTCGAAAGGAAAAATCAGTATGACAAGCATTCAGCTACAATCCCACGTCGGCTCAGATGGAATCCTCAAGCTCCAAGTACCTGTTGGGGTGGTCAACGTAGACCTGGAAGTAATGGTCATTGTTACGCCGGTCCACGATCAAGTTCCACATTCAACTCGAAACACAAGCTGGCCGCAAGACTTTTTTGAATACTTTGCCGGCAGCCTGCCCGAGTTATCTAGCATTGACCCAGAAGGCGATTACGAATCCCGGAGTCTGCTCGAATGACTTTTCTTCTGGACACTGATACCTGTATTTCGTTCCTGCGCCAGCGCGATTCGATCGTACAGCGTCACCTTGCCGCTGTCGATTATCACTCAATCGTTCTCTGTTCCATCGTCAAGGCAGAACTGTATTATGGCGCACAGCGCAGTTCAAATCCTGACCATGGGCTGCAAATCTTGACAGAATTTTTTGCCAACTTTACCAGCCTGCCATTCGACGATCGATGTGCTGAGACATATGGCCATATTCGCGCGCATCTCAGCCATCAAGGTACGCCGATTGGACCGAACGATTTACTCATCGCAGCCATTGCAATCGCGCATGGCGGGATACTGGTCACCCATAACACCAGAGAATTCAGCCGCGTTCCGGATCTTCAACTGGAAGATTGGGACAAAGAATGACTGAAGGGGAAACGCATTCGCGTTTGCTACGGACCGTATAACTGTGGTAAAATAAGGGCATTAGAGGTTGGCAATGTTCTATTCTATTTCTTTATCACTGGGGATGCCTAGCGGCGTGCTGTAAAGGCGCGGCGCGGCTGTCCCGCGCCGTGGATACAGTACGCCTCGCCGCGAGTTCGCACGAACCCAGCGGCGTTTTTATTTTATGGGAGGTAGGCAAGTAGAAAAGTAAACAGGTAGACAGGTGGGGCATGTGCAACCTGTCTACGTGTGTACCTGTCTTCCGCTAGACTGGTTATCAAGGAGCATTTATCATGGCTAATAAAATTGGTGTGTTTGTCGCGTGGCCGTACGCCAACGGCCCGCTGCATCTCGGACATATTGCGGGGGCTTATCTGACCGCGGATATTTTTGCGCGTTATCATCGACTGCTCGGCAACGACGTCCTGATGGTCTCGGGCTCGGATACGCACGGCACGCCGGTGACGGTGACCGCCGAGGAAGAGCATACGACGCCGCACGACGTCTTTCAGCGCTATCACCACATTTTCCTGAAATCGCTTGAAAAACTCGGCATCTCGTTTGACCTCTTTACACACACAGATACCGAGAACCACCACCGCGTGTCGCAGGATATCTTTTTGAAGCTGTACCGGGATGGTCACATCTACCAGGCGACGGAGAAACAGCTCTATTGCCAGGAGCATGCGCGCTTTTTGCCCGACCGGTATATCGGCGGCGAATGCCCGATCTGTCACTATCCGCGCGCCCGGGGCGATCAGTGCGAGAACTGCGGCAACCTGCTCGACGCCTTGCAGCTCGTCAACCCGCGCTGCCTGCTGGCCCCGGCCGGGGAAGCTCATCATCTCGAGGTGCGTGACTCGGAGCACTTTTACCTGGACTTGCCCAAGTTCAACAAGGCCTTGCTCGACTGGGCCAGGACACGTACCGGGTGGAAGCCCAATGTCCTCACCTTTACGCTCAACTATTTGCGCGGCGACGGGACCGACGAGAATCCGACCGGGCTGCATGGCCGCGCCATCACGCGCGACCTCGACTGGGGCATCTCCCTGCCACCCGAAGTGGGCGATTATCCCGGCAAGCGCATCTATGTCTGGTTCGAAGCGGTCATCGGCTATTACTCGGCCTCCATCGAATGGGCCGCGAACAATGGGCGGGGCGATCAATGGAAAGAGTGGTGGAAAGCACCGGTCCCGGAAGCGGAGCAGAGCGGAAGCGCCGATGACGTGCGCCCGTACTATTTCATCGGCAAGGACAATATCCCTTTTCACACCGTCATCTGGCCGGCAATAATCCTGGGGTATGGCGATGGCAAGCTGCCCCTACCCTATGATGTGCCGGCAAACGAATTTCTGAATCTCGAAGGGCGCAAGATCAGCAAGTCGGCGCACTGGGCGGTCTGGATTAACGATTACCTCGACAGCTATGACCCGGACCCGCTTCGTTACCTGCTGACGAGCAACATGCCCGAATATGCCGACACGGATTTCACCTGGCACGAGTTCGTGCGGCGCAACAACGACGAACTGGTCGGGACCTGGGGGAACCTGGCCAACCGCGTCATCACCTTTGCCTACAAGAATTTCGACAAACAGGTACCCGCCCCCGGGGAGTTGACCGAGCAGGACCGCGCCCTCATCGCCAAGAGCGAGCACGCGTTCGAGACGGTCGGCGCGGCGCTGGCGCATACCCGCTTTCGGGATGGCATCCAGGAGGCGTTCGAGGTGGCGCGTGAGGCCAACGCCTACCTGAATGCGAACGAGCCGTGGAAAACCATCAAGCAGGACCGGGCTCGCGCGGCGACGGTGGTCTATGTCGCCCTGCGCGTCATCGACAATCTCAAGACCCTGCTCTATCCCTACCTGCCGTTCTCCTCCGCCGACCTCCACCGGCAGTTGGGATATGCAGGGAGCCTGGCTGGCTCGTTCGAGATCAAGACCTTTCAGGAGACCACACGCTCACACGAGGCGCTCGTCTATAGTCCGCCGACGGCCAAGACGAGCTGGGCGCCAAGCACGCTTGCACCCGGCCAAAAACTGGGCGAGCCTAAAGCTCTCTATAAAAAGCTCGAAGAGAGCATCGTCGAGGTCGAAAGAGCCAAGCTCGGCAAGTAAAAACCAACCCCGTCCCACGAGCGGACGGGGTTGACTCTTTTCTATTTACTCGGCATCCCGCGTCTGGCCTGACGCTCGGCTAGAATCTTGCACTGGATACAGTGTCGGGTCTCGGGAAAGATTTTGAGGCGCTCGGGGTCGATCGGCTTGCCGCAGTTCTGGCAGATGCCATACTTGCCCGCCGCGGCGGCCTGAAGGGCATTCTCTAGCTTTTCCAGGCGGGCCTCAAAAGCCATCACCAGCCCCAGCGTCTTTTCCCGGTCATAGACGCTCAGGTCCACTTCATCCCCGGTCAGTTCCGGCGTTTCCAACAACTCGGCTCGCAAGCGGTTCAGTTCGGCCAAGACCTGATCCCACTCGTGCTGCAACTGCTCACGCGGGCTCAAATTCGTAACCGCGACGGGTGCGGATTTGCCATTCCCGTTTCCAGTCACGGGGCGCACGACGCCACTTCCCTTTGCGGCAGGGTGCGGGCCATGTCCATTGTGATTGACGACGCGACCGGTTCGCCGCCCGGCGCCATTCCCATTCTGCTTCCGGGCGTGCGTGGTTCTTTTCGACGCAGGCGATCGGGGTTTCAACCGGCCGGCCTTGCGGATCGGGTTCTGAGTGCTTGGCATACCTGCCTCCTCGGCCTTGAGGGTCTCGGAATTTGGAGCGTATATATCACAAAAACCGGCGTGCGTCAACTGCAACCAAAGCAAAAGGGTCAAGAACGCGCCGGCTGGCGCGCTTGACCCTCCCTGAAACCCATTCTATGCCCCAGGCGGTTTGGCTGACCAGGGCCAGAAAGCCTTATTTTTCAGGGTTTTCCGGCGTGATTCGCGCGACATGAAACCGGATTCCCTCTATGCCAACCACCTGCACCCGCTCACCCGTGTGAATGGGTGGGGTTTCTGTCTGTGCGGTCCACTCTTCACTCCGGACCCGGACCGTGCCCTCCGGATTCAACTCGCTTGTGGCGACGCCGCGTGCGCCCAGATAAGGAGACATTCCAGTAATAACGGGCAATTTGCGGCTCCGCACGGCAGCCCGGAGGGCAAAAACGAAAAACCCGGTCGTCAAGAGCGCCATGGCGGCGATGACATAGGGAGAAACGGTGACTTGAGGGACATCGGGCTCGGGCGGAGTGAAAGGACGGAATAAAAAGAGGGCACCGAGGACAAAGGCGACAATTCCCCCCAGCGTCAAGAAAAAACTGTTGACCTTGAGGTCCACGACAAACATGATAATCGAGGCAATAATCAGCAGAACGGAGGCCCAATTGGTGGGCAGGTTGAAGAGGGCCACCCCTGCCAGGATCAGGCAGATGACGCCGGTCACTCCAGGCAAAATGGCCCCCGGGTTGAAAATTTCTGCGATGAGAGCCAACGAGCCGAGCGTCAGTAGAATGGCCACTACGCTGGGGTCGAACAGGATGTGCAGGGCCTGTTCAAAGACTGTCATATCCAGCGGATGAATGACCGCCCCTCGGGTATGCAGCGTCACCTGGCTCCCGTTCGCATCGACGGTCCGCCCATCGAGCTGGTTCAGCAGGTCGTTCATATCACGGGCGACGATATCGACGACGTGTTGGTCGAGCGCCTCCTTCTCCGTCAGTGAGACGCTTTCGCGCACCGCTTTTTCCGCCCAATCGGCGTTCCGCCCGCGCCGCTCGGCAACCGTGCGAATGAGCGCCGCCGCGTCATTGGTAATCTTGATCCCCTCCGTCCCGGTAATATCCTCCCCATTCGGGCCCACCGGGTGAGCCGCGCCAATATTCGTCACAGGCGCCATGGCCGCGACGTTCGCGGCATAGGTGATAAAGGTTCCGGCCGAGCCGGCCCGCGCGCCCGAGGGGGAGATATACACCACGACCGGCACCGGCGAGGCCAGCATCGATTGGACCAGTGCGCGGGTCGCTTCGAGATCGCCGCCGGGAGTGTCCATCTGGATGATGAGCGCCTGCGCTCCATCCTGCTGCGCAACGCCGAGCACCCGCTGGACATAACCTACGGTGAACATATCGACGGTGGTGTTGAGGGTCGCGACGTCCACCCGCGCCGCGCTCTGCGCCAGGGCGCGGCCAGGCAAGGCCAGGCCGAGGAGGAGATAGACGCCGGCCAGAGCGACAAGCGCCCAGAGCAACGAAACGCGCCAATCGACCAGCCTCGCACGCGCCTGATTTTGTGTTTTCATGAGTTTTTCGTCCAATCAATAAACCAGCGGCAACCACTCTTGCCGCCCGGAAAATTGAAATCATAGACCCCGCTGATCGGCTGTCCATTTGAGCCAAGCAAGACAAGGTGAAAAACACTACCGCGATCGCCCAAAACAATGACATAATGCCCAGTCGAATCAATCGGCAATGGGTCAGGGCGATAGTCGTAATCATTATAAATCCGAACGCGACCACCGGGGATAGGATTGCCCTGCGCATCGCGCACGGAGCCACTGATACCGCAGGTACCGGTGACGCTATCCAGGTAGGCTTTGACGGAAAAAGCGCCGGCCTGGCCCGTCGTCGCGGGCGTCCCGGTCGCGCCCGGGGGTACGGTTCCACCGGCCACGACGGTTGGCGACGGCGTTGCCGTAGCAAGGATGGCCTGCCGGCAGCTTGCGTTTGCCTGGGTGAGCCTGGCCGAGACGGAGCTATCCGCGCCCAGCTTGACCGCCTGATCGTATTCGCGTGCCGCGATGCAATACGCCCCCTGCTTGTTCGCCGCATCGCCGTACAACGTGAACGCATTGAGCAACTGCTTTTTCACATCGTAAAAGTTCGGGTCCTGCTGGTAGAGCTGCTGCAAACTGACGGCCGCGCCCTGCGGGTTGGTATCGAGGGTATCGACCCCATCCAGGTAGAGCGCAGACCGGGCGCTCAAGAGCTTGGCCTGTGCATTCGTGGGATCAAACGTCACCAGCGCATCAAAGCGCGCTTTGGCCTGGTCGATCTGTCCCATCTGCAACGACTGCTTGCCCCCATTCATATACGCCTGGGTCAATAGGTCCTTGACCTCAGCCGCGCGATAGGTCTCGTCAGCGCGGCGGATCTCTTCGAGATAGTCGATGGCATCGCTCCATTGCTGCTGCTGAAAAGCGCCCTGCGCCCTACCCCAGAGCTGGTCGGCGATGGTCGCGCTGTTGGGCGTCGCCGCGCCATTCGGGCTATTTTTGCTCTTGAGCGTCTGTAAGCGGCTGCCGGCCTCCTGATAGTTCGGATCAAACTTGACCGCAATCTCCAACTCGGCAATCGCCAGCTCAGTATAATTCTCGGACTCGTAGGCGAGCGCCTGCTGGAAGTGCGTCTCGGCCAGGCGGTGCAAGTTGTCGGCGCGCTCTTGCTGGCCGACGTAGACCCCCAGCGCAACCGGAACGAGCACGACAAGGCCAAGCGCCGCGATGGATAGGATAATCCACCAGGGGAGCAGATTCCGCGACCGGGCTATTCCTGATAGAAGCGCTGGCGGTGGCGGAGCGGGAGGATCAGAAAAGGCATCCGGTTCGGGATAACCCGGCGGTTCGGGATAACTCGCCGGCGCAGAGGATGAGAGTGCGCGATCGCGCCCACGCCGGCGCGGCGGAGGGGGTGGGTTATAGGGTTCAGGGGGCGGTGGAAAAGAGCTCATTACAGGTTTTCTCTCAATTGCTATCTGCTAAAATGGTACCATCATTCGCCAATAGGCGCAATTCCAGATGCCCGGCGGCAACCGGAGTATTCGCCGTAAACGGCGCGCCGGGCGCTAGAGAGATGGTCCAGCGCCGAGCCTCGGTTCCATCCCGCAATAAAACCAGCGTGCCCGCGCGGGCAATGGGCGCATAGGCGCCCACGCGCGCCCGGTCCCCATCCCGTGTGACATAGAGCACCGCGCTGCGCGTCGCCGCCGATAGCCCACCGGTCCCGCCAAAAGGGATCCAGTATTCATCCCATTGGCGCGCCTCGCCGGGGCCAAGCGTCGCATCATCCGAAGGGAAAAAGGTGCGCGACAACCCACCCCACAGCTCGAAATAATCAGAGCCATCGTCGGAAAATTGATTGCGGCAGCAAAAGCGCGGGCCGAACGCAAACAGCTTGAGGCCGGGGACCGCAGCTGGCGGGAACACACGCGCCAGCCCCAGGTCATTTTCATGATTATATGCCCCCGCAAATCCCTGGCGCGGGTCGGCGGCAAAGACGCCCAGGTAATCCTGCCAGTTACTGTACCGGGATAGGTCGACGCCGCCGACAACCGGCCACGAGATAGGCGCGACGGGACCGGTTATATCGTCCGCCGGGACATTTTTCTTTGGAATGAACGCGTCCCCGGTGCTGTGCACAAACACCGCGGCCGAAGGCAGTACAAACTCTGTGCCGGGGGAGACATTGGGGTTGGCGCCAAGCGAAACCTGTGCATTGATCCAGAACTGGAACGAGGCCGGCACAGAGGTCGGATTTTCGATATGCGGCTGGACCACGACATAGGCGGCATGCGCGAGCAGCGTCACGCTGATGCGAGCGCGCACACGATCGACGGCGCTGGAATCGCTCAATGTGATGGTCGCACCGTTCACATTCTGCGCCACCGCATACGGCCAGGGAATGCCCCATTCATACCCGTGCTCGTTCACCGGCAAAGCCCATTCCATTCCGCCCACGGCGAGCCAGCCGCGATCATTGATCGGGCCCCACGGGCTGGGCTTGAGCACATGGTTATTATAGAAAACATTCTGCCCGGTCGGTTTGTACGTGATCTGGTAGAGCCGTCCGCCCAGATCGGGCAAAAAGGTCAAGCGCAAGAATTCATTCTCGAGGACGACCGTATCAAACGAGCGCGGCGCGGGGCCCTGCACATTCAGCGCTTGTTCATACGCATTCCAGTCGAGCGCATTGTAAATGAAATGATGCGCGGCATCCTGCCGCTGTACCAAAAATTGAGCGTAGGGATAGGCGGTCAGCGTGATGCGCCCCTCATACACGGACACTCCCCCGCTCGAAACGAGCGATGGAGGCATCAGGGTCGCCGGCGGTCGCGTCGCCGTAGGAAAAGGCAAAGTCGCCGCAGGCGCAGGCGTATGGGCAACGGTGTTCGTTCGCATCACGCCCGCCGGCGTAGGACTGTCGGTCATTGTCGGCTCGGGGGTGAAAGAGGGGCGAGGCGTCGCCGTGTCGAGCGCGCGCACGATGATTGTCGGAGCGGGAGTGGACGGAACGGGAGCACAGGCCGCAATAAACACGAGAATGCCGACAATCAATAAAACGCCACGGCCCCACGGCCCGACATCCAGCGGATTGATGTGCACGCAAACATTCTATCACGCGTAAAGAGTTAGAACAAACCCTATCGAGAACAAGGAGAAATTCTCGTTTTGAGAATCCCCTGTTTTGTCGTACAATGTTCGTTGCCAATGGCGACTGACTCGATTCCCGTTCTCTATTTGGTCCTCGTTCCGCTCACCGCGTTCGTCCTCGCGTCCCTCCTGACCCCGTTGACCATCCGGCAGGCAACCCGCTGGGGTTTTCTCGATCAGCCCGCGCCGCGCCGACTGCACCGCGTGCCCACTCCGCGCCACGGCGGCATTCCGCTCTCGCTTGCGCTCGTCGCCGCGCTCTTGCTCACCCTGCCCCTCCCGCGCACCGATCCATTTGAGCGGGGCAAGCTGGTGGGACTGGTCATCGGGCTGACGATCATTGCCGTGGCCGGGGCGTATGACGATGCGCGCGAGCTCAGGCCCTTCCCGCAGTTTGCGTTCCAGTTCCTCGCCGCCGGCGTGGTGATCGCCGGGGGCGTCATCGTGCAGGCGATACCGAATCCGTTCGGGAACGATTTGCCGCTCGGCTGGCTGGCGATTCCGTTCACCCTATTTTGGATCGTCGGGATGATGAACACAATCAACTGGCTGGATGGGGTGGATGGGGTGGCTTCGGGGGTGACCCTGATTGCGAGCGGGGTGCTTTTTTTGCACACCTTCCGGTTGGGCCAGTTGAGCCTGACGTTGCTCCCGCTCGCGCTCATCGGCGCGGTCCTGGGATTCCTGCTGTTCAACTTTCCCCCCGCCAAGATCTTTCTCGGGTCGGGGGCCTATCTCCTCGGGTTTGCCCTCGCCGTCCTCTCGATCATCGGCGGGGCCAAGGTGGCGACGGCGCTCCTGGCGCTTGCCATCCCAATCCTCGACGTCGCCTGGCAGATCGTCAACCGCGTTCGCCGTGGCCGCTCCCCCTTTTACGCCGACCGCGGACACCTGCACCACCGGCTGTATGATCTGGGCCACTCGACGCGCTCTATCGTGGCGCTCTATTACGCCCTTACCGCTGCTTTTGGCGCGCTCGCGCTCATTCTTCCCAGCGGCGTCTATAAACTGATCGCCCTCGTCCTCATCGGCGCTGGCGCCATCGCAGTGCTCATTCGCCTCCGCCCCGAGGCGTGACAGGGAAGCATAAGGGAATGGAATTCCCCGGCTGAACATGACAGGTCGCCTCAGCGACCGAAAAGGAGTTCGCCAACGGAGTCTTCCCAATCCACGCCCTGCAACCCAAAGGCCGATTGAAACAAGCAGCAACGTTAGTACTTGACCCGTCGCCGGGTGATACTTGCCACCATCCATTCGACGATCCAGATGAAAAAGGCGACCGCGCCGTTCACAACAACGCTCACGCCAAAAGCAAAGGTCAGCCCGTTGAGCACTGCGCGCCCGGCATTGATGACATCTGGCGAGATGCTGCGCGGCGACCAGCCGAGGAAAAGGGCGATGAGGGCGATGCCGCCAAAGATCAGCAGCAATTGGCCCCACGGCTCGCGGTCCGATTCGCTGGGGATCATCGCGGTCGAGACGGCAAAGATCAGATAGAGGTCCACCCAGGTGAGCCAGTCGTTTGCAGTCGAGAGGACGCGGTCGAGCATCTCTTTGTACGAGAGGGTGGTATTGGGCCAGAGGTCAAAGCCATAGCCGGCAATGAGGATGATCGCGCCGAGGCCGACAAAAAAGGGCGCGACGCCGATGAGGGATTCACGGAACGAATCGCTTCGTTCGACGGTCACCGAACCGAGGCTGAACTGTTTGCCGCGCGCCCGCGAGAGGCCGAGGTTGACCTTGCCGGTGCGCACAAAGAGCAGATTCGCCACCACCCAGTGGCTCGCTTCATGCAGAATGACGCCAGGGAGCAGAAGGATAAAAAGAAAACGCATCGCACACCCCGGGTCCCCGGTCACGGCAAAGGTCAGACCCTGAATATGCTGGTGCAGCCAGCGTTGTAAAAACAGGGTCAACCCAAAGACGATGACAAATAATACAATCGGCATCGCTGCAAAAGTTATGGGGCAGAGAGAGGGAGAATGGACGCAATCGGCCCTTTCTCCCTCTTTTTTGTTCACTCACCTGGTTGCGCGCGCTCTTATGCTTTCTTTAATCCCGCCTGGCAGATGGGGATAAACTCTTCGGGTTTCAGACTGGCGCCGCCGACGAGCGCGCCGTCGATGTCGGGCTGGACGATAAACTCGTCGATGTTTTTGGCCGTGACGCTCCCACCGTACTGGACCCGTACCGCCTGCGCAACCGCTTCGCCGTACAGGTCGGCAACAGGCCCGCGCACCGCCATGGCAATCACGGCGTTTGCGCCCGCGCCGGTCGCCGCCTTGCCGGTGCCAATGGCCCAGATCGGCTCGTAGGCCAGGACAAGGCCGCGCACCTGGTCCGCGGAGAGACCCGCCAGCGCGGCGCGCACCTGGTTGCCGACAAAGGTATTGGTCTGGCCGGCCTCGTTCTGCTGGAGGTTCTCGCCGATGCAAACAATCGGCTTGAGATTGTTCGCAAGCGCCGCCTTGATCTTTTTATTGACTCCCTCGTCGGTCTCGCCAAAATACTGGCGACGCTCCGAGTGGCCCAGAATAACGTATTGAACCAGGCCGCTGAGCATGTTAGGCGCAATCTCGCCGGTAAAGGCGCCCTTGGCCTCGAAATACATGTTCTGCGCGCCGGTCTGAATGCCACTCCCCTTGACCAATTCCGCGACGCGAGCGAGTGAGATAAAGGGGGGACAGAGGACAATCTCTTGACGCCCGCCGCTCACCAGTTTGGCAAGCTCATCGCGCATCGCGGCGGTCAGTTCAGCCGCCGTGGCGAGCGTCGTATTCATCTTCCAGTTACCTGCAATGATTGGGGTTCTCATAACTTTGGATTTCGGATTGTGAATTTCGAATGGAGAGAAACGCCTCCCCTGAAATCCGAAATCCACCGTCCTTATGAATTCAGATTCAACATGCGGAAAGGAATGTCATCCCGGCTTGCGGCTGTCCCGTGGACAAGGCGCAAGCCGCAGGTCGCAATCCACAATCCGCAATGGAGTTAGTGGTCCGCAATCCACCGGAGATGCCACAGGTAGCCTCCAAGGGCCAGGGTAATCAGGTAGAGATCGCGAACATAGATGTGCAAGCTCACAAAGGCGTGCAACTGCGCCGGCGCGGCCTGGATCGACTGGAGGTCGAGCGGCAAAAAGACGACGATGAGAATAAAAAGGATCGCGCCGAGCCCGCCGCTTGCCGTGATCGGTTTCAGCGGGCTGTCCGCTCCGCCAAACTCGTCATATAACCAGTGCATCTGGCGGACGTAATACAAGAGAGCGTGAAACAGCACGCTCAAAAGCGTATAGACATAGACGTCCTTGAGCAAGATCGAGGACGCTTCGAGATTGAACGCAACCAGCAGCAAGAGCAAGAGCAACGCCAGTCCATTGACCCCAATCACGATGCCCAGTCCAAGGCCCATTGCCGAAGCAAAAGCGCCAACCGGGCGGGGAAATCGCTCAGGCTTGACGAGCCGGGAGGGCAGAATAAAAGCGAGGACATTGCCGGCGAGCGTGACGAGAAACAGCAGAACACCGAGGGGCCATGCGTTATTGGCCGGGGCAGCCGGTCCCCAGAACTGGTTGGCCGCCCATGCCTCTTCGGCATAGAGCCCGGCCAGCCCGGCGGCGGCCGCGACCATGAACGGGCCATGCCGTCGCAGGATGCGGCGCACATGCGGCGGGCTGCTCGCAGAGGGATTGTGCGCGGGAGGTTGCTGCATATAGGACTCGGCAGATTATATCATAGACGCCATAAAAAAGAGAAAGCCGACCGGACCCCGGAGGGTCCATGTCGGCTTGTCTGTTTGGCTCGGATGGGCTTAGCTGTTGCTGTCTGAACCGGCATTTTTTTCCGTTTGGAAACGGGCCATCAGTTCCTGTTGGCGCTGGGCGGCAGCCTGCTTGCCGAGCTCGATCGCTTCCTGCAGCTTGGTCTTTTGTTCTTCCAGCGCGAGCCGGCCGCGTTCTTGCGCCTCGACGGCGCGCTTGCGGGCCTCTTCGGTCGCCTGCATCGCGCGGGTCTGGCCCTCGGAGGCCAGTTGCTGTGCGCGGTCGCGCGCCTGGCCGCTCAATTCCTCGCCGCGCCCCTTGAGCTCGATGCCCTTTTCGCGCAGCGTATCGCGCGTCTCTTCGCCGGAGGTCGGCGCGAGGAGCAATGCCGCTGCTGCCCCGACCATTGCGCCCAGCAAAAAGCCTGCTACAAAATCCCAACCGCGAGTTTCCTCAGTCATGTTCCCCTTCTCCTTTCACAGACAGCGCGTCCACCACCCGGTGCAACAACGCCGCCGCTCTATAATCATCGAACTTGCTACTTGCGCCCTGCAATGATCTGCAGAGCCTTTGCCACACCGGACGCGAAACTCGAAACCCGAACCATCGGGGTAACGAAATTATCGCTCACAAAGGTCGTCGTGCCCCTCACCGTGCGGGTCGTCTCATCCACGGATTGTAGAATGGGCTTGATCTCGGTGTTTAGCATGTTGATCAGCCGCCTGATCTCCCAGACCAGGATGAGCAAAAAGACGCCAATGACAATCGTCTCGAGCGCCAAAAGGATGATTGCAAAATCTCGCGCAAAAGCTAGAATGTCGCCCATCCGACCTCACTTTTTATTTGCTAACCACAGTCAGAAAATTATACCATAAACAGGGTGCAACGCAACAGACCGAGCGCCCGTTGTACAGCGGAGTCCAGAGGGCGCAAGACGAAAAAAGAGCCGCCCCACGCCTGTGGAACGGCTCTGCCAATCGCGAATCTTTACGGGACGAGATAGAAAGTAGATGTAAAATCCTTGTGAATCGCGGACAGAGAAATAAAGGGCGATCAGCGGCCGGCGGAACGCGCCTGCCGGCGACGCTGGAAGATCCAAAGGAGCGCCAGGGCCAGCAAACTCATGACACTGGCTTCGAACACATTGAGCGCGCCGATGGGGAGCACGCTCAGATGGAGCAACCGGCTCAACAACTCGCCGAGGGCAAATCCGGCCAGGGCCGTCGCCCAATACAAGCCGAGGTCCAACCAGCCTTTGCCTACAGCCAAGAAAAAGGCGACGCCATAGACCGAAGCGAGCACGAATCCGAGGAGCAAAGCGGGAATAGGCATAGCCGGGTGCAGATTACCTGTCGATGGGCCCGCCGCCAAGACACACGTCCCCTTGATAAAGGACGACGGCCTGGCCGGGCGTAATATCCCGCAGGGGCTGGTCCAATTCGACCTTGACGCAGGTCCCCTCCCCTGTGCTGGAAGGGAGAACGGTCGCGGTGGCCGGGGCCTCGGCGGAGCGATAGCGAATCTTGACGGTCACGCGCAGGGGCTCGGTTGGCGCAGATCCAGAGATCCAGTGAAAATCACGACAGGTGAGCTCGCTCCGTCCCAGTTCATTCGCCTTGCCGACAATGACCGCGTTCCGGTCGCTGTCCAGCCCGATCACATAGAGCGGCTCGCCCACCGCCAGTTTCAGCCCCTTGCGCTGGCCGATTGTATAGAACGGCAGCCCGTCGTGCGTCCCCAGGCGGCGGCCCGCAGTATCGAGGATCGGGCCGGGCTGCAAGCGCTCCGGAATGTTGCGCCTGAGAAAGTTGTGATAATTGCCGTCGGCGATAAAGCAGAGGTCCTGCGATTCCTTTTTTTCAGAGACGCGCAGCCCAAAGCGCCGCGCCGTCTCGCGCGTCTCCCCTTTGGTCAATTCGCCGAGCGGAAAGAGCGTATGCGCCAACTGCGCCTGGTCCAGCCGGTGCAGCGCATACGCCTGGTCCTTGTTCGGATCAACCCCCTTGCACAGCTCGTATGCGCCCCGGTCATTTTGCCGGATGCGCGCGTAATGGCCGGTCGCCAGGAAATCGGCGCCGAGCGCCCGCGCCTTGACGAGCAGCGTTCCGAACTTGATCTGCCGGTTGCACTCGACGCAGGGGTTGGGCGTGACGCCTCGCGCATACCCGTCGAGAAAAAAGTCGACGACGCGTGTCTTGAACTCGTCCTCGACATTCAACAGGTAAAAGGGGATGTCGAGCCGCTGGCAAACGCCGCGGGCATCCGCGACGGCTGCGGGCGAACAGCACTTGTTCGGCAGCGCGTCCAGCCCCTCTTCCGCCCACATTCGCATCATGAGCCCGACTATATCATAGCCGCGCTCCACGAGGAGCGCGGCGGTGGTCGAGCTATCGACGCCGCCGCTCATTGCGACGGCGACATGGATTCCATTCCCCATTACGCATGACCCGGTCGGGGCGCGCATCGCCCTGCGACTCGCTGGCGCGATGCGTCACCCCAACTCGATGTCTTTTCCTATCCCTTGCCGCGCTTGCCCAGCCGGTGATCGAGGTGCAGGATGAGCCCCTGGATGGGTCCGATCTGCTTGAGCTCCTCGACGAT
Organism: Anaerolineae bacterium; assembly: GCA_049694275.1. Lineage (GTDB taxonomy): Bacteria > Chloroflexota > Anaerolineae > UBA4142 > SHND01 > JBAVQS01. The sequence goes on from JBAVQS010000106.1 coordinate 17,017, forward strand.
GGTCGAAGCGTTCTTTTCCTCTTCCACCTGCTCTTTAATGTACCACTGGAGGAGGAACTGGCTGGGGTAATCATTCTCTTTGAGCGCGAGCTCATAGAGCTTGTTAATGAGCCCGGTCACCTTTTGCTCGTGCGCATACGCCTTTTGGAAAATGTCGAGCGGCGACTCGAAATCGCTCGGCGGCTGGTCGAGGGCGCCGATGACACCGCGCCCGCCGCGCTCGAACAAATAGTCAAAGAACTTGAGCGCGTGCGACTGCTCTTCCTGGAACTGGACACGCATCCAGTTCGCAAGGCCGGGCAGGTTGTTGGCCTCGAAATAGGCCGACATCGAAAGGTAGAGATTGGCCGAATACATCTCTGCCCGGATCTGTTCGTTGATTGCGTCCTGCATGGTCTGACTGATCATTGTCGTGACTCCTCTTTATTTGTTTTCCTGATCCGTTCGATCGCCGCCGGGATGGTGCGCATGGCGTATTCGATCTCCTCATCCGTGTTCCCGCGGCCCGTCGTGACCCGGAGCGCGCCGCGCGCCAGGTCGGCCGGATAGCCCATCGCCGCAAGGACATGCGAGGGTTCCAGCGAGCCCGCCGTGCACGCGGACCCGGTGGAAACGGCGATGCCGGCGAGGTCGAGCGCAAAGACCATCTCGTCCCCGACCGCGCCCGGGATGACAAAACTCGAATGCCCTGGCAGACGATTCGTCGGATGCCCCGTGAATTCTGCGCCGGGAATGGCCTCCAACAGCCCTTCGACCAATCGCTCGCGCATCGCGCGCAGCCGCGCGTTGGTTGTCTCGCGCTCGGACTGGGCGAGCGCGAGGGCCGCAGCAAATCCGGCGATGTAAGGCACGTTCTCCGTTCCGGCGCGCCGGCCGCGCTCGTGGCTGCCCCCGGTCTGCATGGGCAAAAGCGGCACGCCGGGGCGGACATAGAGCGCGCCGACCCCTTTCGGGCCATGGAATTTGTGCGCGCCGAGCGACATCAGGTCCACGCCCAGATTCTCGACATTCACGTCGAGATACCCCCCTGCCTGCACGGCATCCGTATGCAAATAGACGCCGCGCGCCCGCGCAATTTTCGAAATCTCATGCAGCGGCTCGACGGTCCCCACTTCGTTGTTCGCATACATCACGCTGATGAGAATGGTTCGGTCGGTGATGGCTCGCGCAATTTCGTCGGGATCGACCACGCCCTGCCGGTTCACCGGCACGCGCGTGATCTCGAATCCAAATTCGCGCTCCAATTGGTTGCAGGTATTCAGGATGGCGTGATGCTCGATGGGAGTCGTGATGATGTGATTGCCGCGCTTGCGATTCGCAAAAGCCACCCCGCGCAGCGCGAGATTATCCGCCTCGGTCCCATTCGCCGTAAAGACGACGTCATTCGGACCGGCATGGAGAATCTCGGCGACCGTCCGCCGCGCCTCGTCCACTGCACCCATCGCCCGCTGCCCAAAACGGTGCAGTGACGAAGGGTTGCCGAACACCTCGGCGAAATACGGCAGCATGGCATCACGCACCCGCGGGTCGACCGGCGTTGTGGCGGAATGATCCAGATAAATCGAAATCTGATTGGACATGCCCAAAATGGGGAGACGAGGGAAGCGGGCTCCCTCGTCTCCTTCCCCTCAAGATTCTAACATACCGCCCAGAGGTTGTCAAAGAAAATGCGCTTGTGTGGTAGAGATATTCCGACGGAACGTTTCTACGGATTGCCATAAATGTTTCGCAGCGCGAGCTCCAGGTCGGTAAATTGAAAGCGATAACCGCACGCCTGCAAACGGTTCGAGGCCGCGCGCTGGCTGGCAAAGATCAATTCGTCGGCCACCTCTCCGAGCACAAGCTTGAGCGCCAGCGCCGGCGTTGGAAAATAGGAGGGGCGACCAAGCACACGCGCCAGCACACGTCCGAATTCGCGGTTCGTCACCGGGTTGGGCGCGGCGAGGTTGTACGGGCCACGCGCCGCTTCCGTCTCCAGCAAAAAGCGAATCGCTCCGATCTCATCGGCCATGTGCAGCCACGACCACCACTGCCGGCCATTCCCCAGCGGGCCGCCCGCATAGAGTTGAAAGGGGAGCGCGGTGAGCCGCAGAAAATCGGCCTGCCGGTCGAGGAGCAAGCCCGTGCGGATAATCACACGGCGCACTCCCTGCACCTCGACGGTCGCTGTCGAGTTTTCCCATTCGACGCAGACCTTTGACAAATAGTCGCTGCCGGGGCCTGCGTCTTCGGCCAGGAGCTCTTCGCCGCGCGAGCCATAATAGCCGATCGCCGAAGCCTGGACGACCACGCGCGGCTTGTTCTCGACCCGGCTGACCGCATCCACGACCGCGCGGCCGGCATTGACCCGGCTCGCCAGGATGCGCTCTTTGCGATTCGACAAATACCAGGGCATGGGCCCAATCGTCTCACCCGCCAGGTTCACAATGGCAAACGCGCCGTTCGCCAGGTCGCCCCATCCCTCACCGGTCCGGCCATCCCATGCCGCTGCGCGGATACCCTGCCGGTACGCACGCGCCCGGTCGGGGTTACGGGTCAGCAAGACCACGTCATAGCCCGCAATTGCAAGGTCGGCGGCGAGCGCACTGCCGATCAATCCGGTGCCGCCTGTAATAATGACTCGATTCATCGCTGGGTCCTATCTGCCCCCGTTCGGGGATCTACGACTTGCGCTTATGGAGACATTTGTAGAGGGAGCATGGCATTCCCCTGCGCATCCCCCGTTCGGGGATCTACGACATTGTAGCACCGATTGACGCGAACGACGCTGACAAATGGATATCCCTACTTGGCGCTAACAGGGGGATTGACCGCCAAGCCCGCACCTGCTATTATTAGCCTATAAAACCCGCACGTCACCGGAGGATGCCATGCAAATCGAGCCCAGTGGACCCGTGGAAACCCAGACCAACCCCAACCGCCGGTACATTGTGTATGCCGGGATCGGGGTGCTGGCCTTGCTCCTGGTCATCCTGCTCGTGTTCCTATTCATGACCTTGACGGCGAAAAAGCCAACCACACCTCAGACGGCGGCAGCCGCCGCGACTGCCCAATCAACCCCTGGGAGCGCTCAAGCGACGCCCCAGGCGACATCCCAGGCAACCTCATCGACCGGGACGAATGCTGGGGCAAATGCGGCAACGCCGACCCTGGTCCTGGATACGCCAACGCTGGCGCCCACTACGGGCGCAAACGCCCCTGTGCCAACAGCTACGCAGTCTTCTGCTTCCGGCTCTGCACCAGTACCCGTGAGTCAGCCTGCGCGTCCCGGTATCTATGTATCACGGATCACGATGGACCCCATCCCGCTTCCAAACGGCGAGCCGCCTAACTTTAACGTGACCTTTGTCAACACCACGGGCGCGCCGTATCCCTACAAATGGTTCATCCAGATTTACCGGGGAGATACCAACAAGCGCTTTGGCGATACAAAATGGCGGAACATGAATATTGACCCCGGCACGAATACCCTGGCCGCCGTGCAAGGCTGGTCGGTCAAGGTGCGCGGCGGCTGTGAGCCGTATTATGCGCAGGCCGAATATGTCGCCGACGATGGCAGCCGCGTGGCGTTTCCCAATCTGTCCGGCAACATCGCCCGGGTCGCGTTCAACGTCTGCAAATAATCCGGCGCATGGAAATGAACCTGCCTGTACAACCGGCTGGGACGGCCGGACAACTGCCGTCCCAGCCGCGCATCGCGCTTTTGGATTTTGACAAGACGGTGATCGACTGTAGCTCGGCGGACCTCTGGTTCAAACACGAATGGCGCGCAGGGCGGCTCCCCCTCTCCTACGCGGCCCGTCTCCCATTCTGGATTCTCCAATACTCCCTCGGCATTGGCAACCTGGATTGGATTTTTACGGCTCAAAGGCCGTCCTGTGGACCGAAGCGTTTGAGCACATGCGCGGGCAGGACAATGCGATCATCGAGCCGCGCGTGCGCGAGTGGTTTAACGCCGAGGTACGCGACCGTGTTCGACCGGGAGCACTCACGGCTATCGCACAGCACCGCGCCGCGGGTGATCTGCTGGTGGTTGCGACCTCTTCCTCACACTATGTCGCCGGGATGGCGATGGAGACCTTTGGGTTTGCGGAGGCCATCTGCACCCGCCTCGAAATCGAGAATGGATTACTGACCGGCCACATTGTTTCGGCAATTGGCGCCAACAAGGCGGTCCGCGCGGTCGAATGGGCGCAGGCCCGCGGCGCCGCGCTCGTCGATTGCACCTTTTACTCGGACTCGATCACCGACCTGCCACTGCTGGACAAGGTCGGCCGGCCGGTGGTCGTCAATCCGGACCGCCGCCTCCACCGGCTCGCCCTCCAACGCGGTTGGCCGATCCTCGACTGGGGCGTCAGCCCCATGACAGCGCGCCCCCAATAATTTTTTTCTCAACAACCGAAGCATAACAAAAAGGAACGTTCTATGGATTTCGACACAACGGTCAAGCTGAACATCTATGAGACCATTGCCACGACCACCCGGCCGCCGACCACGGCAGATGTGGCGCAAGCATTGGGCGCGCCGGTGGCGCAAGTTCAGGCTGCTTTTGAAAGACTGCACCAAAAGCGACTTGTCGTCCCTGAGCCAGGTGATCCCTCCCGGATTCGGATGGCGCCGCCCTTTTCCGGGGTCCCCACCCCCTTCCCGGTCTATGTTGGAGATAAGGTCTATTATGCGAACTGCGTGTGGGACGCGCTCGGCATTCCAGCGGCGCTGCGTCAGGACGCCATCATAAAAACATCGGACGCACACAGCGGTGAACCCATCACGCTAGAGATCAAGGACGGCAAGCCCGTGCCCACGCCCTGCGCCATTCATTTTGCGGTTCCGGCGGCGCGTTGGTGGCAAGACATCCTCTACACCTGATCCACGATGCTGCTCTTCCGGTCGGAAGAGACGGTGATGGAATGGTGCCAGGCGCGCGGGTTGCCCATGCGCCCCGTCATTAACCTGGAGCAATTGTGGAACCTCGCGACAACCTGGTATGGGAACCGGTTGACGGTCGAATCACGACGCCCAGGTCCGGACGAGATGGTGGAAATTTTTGCGCACATCGGATTGACCGGGCCGTTCTGGGACCCGAAATCGGACCAGTGGCAGTCCAAAACTTGATAGGGGATTACAAATGAGCATTCTTGCGAATATTGCGGTTGCGGTGGTCGCGCTCCTGCACATCGGCTTTCTGATTCTGGAGATGTTTCTCTGGACCAAGCCAATTGGGCATAAGGTGTTTGGCCTGCCGCGCGAGCTGATGGCCGCCTCCGCCAGCCTTGCGGCAAATCAGGGGTTGTACAACGGCTTTCTCGCGGCGGGATTGTTGTGGGGGTTATTGCTCGGCCCGGCCGGGTGGAGCGTCGAGATCTTTTTCTTGCTCTGCGTCATCGTGGCCGGCCTCTTTGGCGCGGCGACGGCCAAGCGGTCGATTCTGTTTGTGCAGGCGCTACCGGGGGCGGTGGCGCTGTTGTTGGTGTGGCTGGGGAGGCCATAACCTTCCGCATTCTGTTTCACTATCGTACACTTTTTGAGCCGTTGACCGTCAGGTAGGTGGACACCTGCTTGCAGTTAGCCCTTCCGGACATACGCGCCGCGCGCCGACAGGCCGGTCATGTGCGCCGCGCCGGCAATGCCCAGGGCGCGCGCCCGCTTCGCAAACGCCGCCCGCACCCCTTCGGCCTGAATTGCATCCTGGGCAAAGGCGATGAGAGCCGGACCGGCGCCGCTCAAAGCGACGCCGCACGCGCCCGCCTTTTGCGCCGCCTCGAACAGTTCGAACATGCCGGGCACTAGGCGCGCCCGGTAGGGTTGATGCAGCGCATCCTGCATCGCGAGATTGAGCGCATCCGGATCCCCCGTCCCAAAAGCGTGCACGAGGAGCGCGGCACGCCCGATATTGAAAATGGCGTCCGCGCGGGGAATGCGGCGCGGGAGGACGGCGCGAGCACGGCGCGTGACGAGCTCGTACGCCGGCACAAAGAGGACGGCGCGCCACGCGCGGGGCGGGACCAGCCGCTGTGTGGTGACGCGCGGTCCATCGGTCGCCGAAATCGTGAGTCCGCCAAACAGGGCGGCGCTCGCGTTGTCCGGATGCCCCTCCATCTCCGTCGCCAACTCTAACAGCCGGTCGGATGAAAGCTTGTTTCCCCCCCAGGCATTCGCGGCGACCAATCCCCCCACAATCGCCGCCGCGCTCGATCCCAGCCCACGGCTGATCGGAATACAATTCGTGATGCTCACCCGCAAGGCGGGCGGACGGACACGCGCGGCGGCCCAGGCGATGTGCATTGCCTTGAGAATCAGGTTCTGGCCGGGCGGCGGCAAACACGCCGCATCAAAGGGCGAGGGATCCACCCGGCGGGACGGGGGGCAATCCCGCCACACGACTTGCTCGCCGGCGGCCGATTCCTCTAGGGTGATCGTGTTCCAGATTTGCAGCGCCAGCCCGAGGCAATCAAACCCCGGACCCAAATTGGCGGTCGTTGCAGGAACGTGGACGATGATTTTCATAGGGTGGCTCGTCACTATTCACAAAAAAGCCTGACATGTTCCAGATTAGCGGGATAGGTTCCAGATCAACAACCCCACTATCAGCGCGAGTGGAAGCAACAATCCCAGGAGAAAGGCGCCTGCCCGCGCTTTCTGCTGGCGGGAAATGGCAGGCGCATGGTAAAACAGACGTGTCGCCGCCAGACGTGATTCACGGGTATAACCGGCATAGGGCTGCAAACCCCGGGCCTGAAATTGCCGAACGCGGTCCTGATGATCAGCAAGCGCCTGCGTGGGCGTTGCATTCGCCATCACATGGAGCGAGAAATCGGGCAGGTCCTGCGCCGGCATATTGGGATTCGTCGTCGTAAATACAATCTGGCCGCCCGTAAACGGAGTAAACAGATAGAATCCCCGATAGCGCAGATTGCGAAAATCGAGCAGTGACGCAAAAACCTGCGCCGGCGATGATGCCAAGCTATATTCTTCAAATTGCGGGCCCCACAGCGGCAGCTTTTCCAGCTTGACGCCGAGCGGAGTAAACCCCAGCGTCCTGAATTCCGCCAGGATGGCTTCCAGTTGCGGCGATATTGTCGCAAACGATTTGCTCTCGCTCGGCTCGATAAAGGCCAGGCGAATCAGATCCGGCTGGCGAGCCATCAGCAGAGTCGGCAGCCGGAGCCAGACGACGCGGAGAAACGAGAACGTCAAAAAGAGTATGGCAATCCAAACAAATGCATTCAAGATGTACATTGGAAATACAACCGGGCTTGATCAATCGTAATCAATTAGGATGAGCGTGCGCCTCCGCAAAACCACTCCGGGCGCGCATTTCAATGCAAGGCTCAATTTTTTTCTCTCCCAAAGGATTACTCCATTATGTTACGATCTTGTTTTCTCTCTCTGGGTCTGCTACTTGCCGGCATCCTCGCCAGCGCATGCGGCGCCGCTACCCCCCCCGCGTCGGTAACGGTCACGCTGAACGGCGCAGGCGCCACCTTCCCCGCTCCCCTTTATACCCAATGGTTTGCCAACTATGCGCGCGTGGATTCTTCTGTAAACTTTAGTTACCAGGCAACCGGTTCAGGCGATGGCATCGCCCAAATTACGGCCAAGAGTGTTGACTTTG
>JBAVQS010000107.1:0-7976 GCA_049694275.1 Anaerolineae bacterium
GCGCCGACGAGATAGGCATTGCCATCGTCGGTGGGGCGTAATTCCTGCGTTTTCTTTCCCGCCTCGATGGCGTCCTTGTATCGCCCGACCTGGAAATAGCAGGCGGCCAGCACCTTCCAGGCAAGGTCCAGCGTTGGGAGGAGTTTGACGGCGTCGCCGAGCGGCTTGATGGCGTCCTGGTAATTGCCCTCTGCGCGTGCGAGCAGGCCTTTGACGAACAAAAAATAAGCCTGCACTTCCAGCAAGGTGGGATCGACCTTGACGGCCGTGTTCAACTCGAGCCGTGCCTGGTTCAGCCGGAACTCGCGAATGGAAAGGATCTCTTGCTCCTCCGAATGGAGGATGGCGAGCGCAGTGAAATAGTGCGGGAGCGCGGACCCCGGCAAAAAGCGGATGGCCTGCTGAAAGGCATTCTCGGCCTGGGGATAGAGCTGGAGCGTATAACAGGCCAGCCCCAATTGATAATAGGCGTCGCCGTCGTAGGGGTTGGCGGTAATGCGCTCGCGCATCCTGGCCGCCAGCTTTTGCGCTTCGGTCACTGCCGGGAGCGCGATCTCGGCGGACCGGGTGATCAAAAGGGCGCTGCCACAATAGCCACACTGCGCATCACCCTGATGCGCCGGGGCGCCGCAATTGGGACAGCGGAGGCTTACGAGTTCTGACATGTTTCCGGCTCTTATTTTGCTTCGATTTCGTTGATCTTGTTCAACCGCCGCTTGTGGCGCGGTTTATCCGAAAAAGAAGCCGATACAAAGGCTCGCACCACTTCGAGCGCCACCTCCACGCCGATCACCCGCGCGCCCAGGCACAGCACGTTGAGGTCATCATGCTCAACGCCCTGGTGCGCCGAATAGGTATCATGGCAGACGGCCGCGCGGATGCCCTTGACCTTGTTCGCCGCGACGCTCGCGCCCACGCCGCTGCCGCAAATCACAATGCCGCGCGCCGCGTCGCCGTGCTGAACGGCGAGCGAGACGGCATAAGCGTAATCGGGATAATCGTCGGTGGCGTCCAGTTCATGCGCCCCCGAATCGAGAACCAGATGGCCCATCTTTTCCAGTTCGTCGACGAGGGCCGCCTTGAGTGGGAACCCGCCATGGTCCGCGCCAATTGCAATTCGCATGGTATGGTAACTCGCGGCATCCAGCCGCAGATCACGCGACTGGATGCCGCGAGGCTATTTGAGCAGGGCTTGCGCCCGCACGACGACTTGATCGACCGTCAGGCCGAATTTTTCAAAAAGGACCGGATAGGGCGCAGATGCCCCAAAGCGATTGATCGCCAAAATGTCACCCCGGTCGCCTACATAGGCGCGCCAGCCCTGCGGGACCCCCGCTTCGACGGCGAGGCGTGCGTGGACGGCGGGAGGCAGGACCGAATCGCGGTACGTTTGGGGTTGAGCATCGAACAACTCCCAACTGGGGAGAGAGACGACGCGCGTCGCGATCCCTTCTGCCGTCAGTCTTTGATGTGCGGCAACCGCGAGGCCCAGCTCAGAGCCGGTCGCAATCAGGATGAGGTCCGGTTGACCGTTGGGCGCGTCGGCCAGCACATAGCCGCCGCGGCGCAGGCCGGACGCCGGCGCATAGACGCTGCGATCGAGCGTTGGAACATTCTGCCGCGTCAGGACTAACGCCACGGGGTTGTGGGGGGTCTCGAGCGCGACCCGCCACGCCTCGGCCGTCTCGTTCGCATCGCCGGGACGAATCACGACGAGGTTTGGAATGGTGCGCAGGGCGGCGAGGTGCTCGACCGGCTGGTGCGTGGGACCGTCTTCGCCCAGCGCGATGCTGTCGTGTGTAAAGACATAGATGACATGCAGTTCCATGAGGGCGGCGAGTCGGATGGAAGGGCGCATATAATCGGAAAAGGTGAAAAACGTCGCGCCAAAGGGGATCACGCCCCCGTGGAGCGCCATGCCGTTCAGCGCTGCGGCCATCGCATGCTCGCGCACGCCAAAGTGGAGGTTGCGTCCCGCATAGCTCCACCCGCCGCCGACCGCGCCCTGGTTGTCCCCGTCGAGCATATCCCGGCTCTGGAAATCGCCCATTCCCTTGAGCGCCGTATTCGTCGAAGGGTTCAAGTCCGCGGAACCGCCGATCAGCGTAGGGACCCTGAGGGCGATCGCGTTGAGGACCTGCCCGGAGGAGACGCGCGTCGCCATTCCCTTGGCGTCGGCTGCAAAGGTCGGAATCGCCGAATCCCAACCCTCGGGGAGCTGGCCCTGCATGATCCCGGTAAACTCGCGCGCGAGGTCCGGATAGGCGCGGGCATATGCCTCCCAGCGAACCTGCCATTCGGCCTCGGCTTGTTGGCCGCGCTCAACTGCCGCTCGGAAATGGGTGAGGGCCTCGTCGGGGATATAAAAGGGCGGATCGAGCGGCCACCCCAGGTTTTGCTTGGTTGCCTTGACCTCGTCCGGGCCGAGCGGTGAGCCGTGCGCCTCGAAAGTGTCCTGCTTGTGGGGGGCGCCATAGCCGATGTGTGTGTGGACCAGAATCAGAGAGGGGCGGGTGGTCTCGGCGCGCGCCGCGCTGAGCGCGCGTTCGATCGCGTCCAGGTCGTTTCCATTCTCAATGGTTTGAACCTGCCACCCATACGCCTCGTAGCGTTTGGCGCGATCTTCGGTAAAGGTGAGATGCGTCGCGCCGGCCAGGGAGATGTGATTGTCGTCATACAGGTAAATCAACTTACCCAGCTTGAGATGTCCCGCCAGTGACGCCGCCTCGGCCGAGACCCCTTCCATCAGGTCGCCATCGCCCGCGATCCCATAGGTATAGTGATTGACGATCTCGTATTCCGGACGATTATAGTGGGCGGCGAGAAACGCTTCCGCCAGCGCCAGCCCAACGCTTGCTGCAATCCCCTGCCCAAGCGGGCCGGTCGTCATTTCGACGCCGGGGGTAACCCCGTGTTCCGGGTGGCCGGGGGTGATGCTGCCCCATTGGCGGAATTGCTGGATTTGCTCCAACGGCAGAGCATAACCGGTCAGATGAAGCAGGCTATAGAGGAGCATCGAGCCATGGCCGGCGGAGAGGACAAAGCGATCACGGTCCACCCAGTGGGGGTTTGTTGGGTTGTGCTTGAGGAGGCGGGTCCACAAGACATAGGCCATGGGGGCGGCCCCGAGCGGCAACCCCGGATGCCCACTATTGGCTTTTTGAATGGCGTCGATGGAAAGAAAACGAATTGTATTGATGCACAGTTGATCGAGATCAGATGCACTCATCCCCGGCTCCCCCTGTAAGATAATAGCGCGCGGTGATTACCCCATGTAGGGGCATTCCCTTGTGGATGCCCTGCCAGGGCGTCCACAAGGTGTCGTCCCTACGCGATGTAAGCGCCAGAATAATGCGGGACCGCCCCAAGCGGGCGCGCAATGCCAAGAGGATAATCCCGCAGGGCTCGATTGTCAACTTTTACTTTGACTTCCCCTTGAGCGGGTGTATAATCGCGCGGGTGAATCTTGATTAGAAACCAGTCCAAATAGAGGATTTCAGGAAATGACGCAAGAAACGACCCCAACCGAGAGCCCGTCTCCCGTGACACCCGCCGCCGGCAGGCCTACTCTCCTCGCGCGGGTGCGCGGGGCGCTGCACGGGCCGCTGCTCATTGGCGTGGTCGCAGCGGCGATCGCGATCGGGCTTTCGCTTTATGGGATGATTGTCAATCACGCCGCGCCGCTGACGTTGAATTCGATTGTGCTCGTGATCCTCATCGCGGGGGGCTCCTGGGGCCTCATCGCCTGGGCGATTGCGACGGCCGCGGTTGAAGCGGGACAGGACGAGTGAAGGTCATTGTGATGGCCGGCGGCGAGGGTTCCCGCCTTCGCCCGTTAACGATCAACCGTCCCAAACCCATGGTGCCCCTCGTCAATCGCCCTGTGATGGGGCATATTGTCGAGTGGCTCAAACGCCATAACCTGACGGATATTATTGTCACCCTGCAATATCGCGCGGATGACATTCAGAACTATTTTGGCGACGGGTCCAGCTATGGGGTGACGATGAACTATTCCATCGAGCAGCACCCTCTGGGGACCGCCGGCTCGGTCAAGTATGCCGAAAAATACCTGGACCGGGATGAGCCGTTTGTGATCGTAAGCGGCGACGCGCTCACCGATATCAACCTCACGGAGATTATCGAATTCCATAAGAAATGCGGGGCGGCCCTGACCATTACCCTCTACCGGGTCCCCAATCCGCTCGAATACGGCGTTATTATGACGGACGACCAGGGGCGGGTCGAGCGTTTTGTGGAAAAGCCCTCCTGGGGCGAGGTGATCTCGGACACCGTCAACACGGGCATCTATGTCGTCTCGCCGGAAATTCTCGACGAGTTGGCCCCCGACGAGGCGATGGATTTCTCCAAGGACCTGTTCCCGCGTCTCATGCAAAAGGGGATTCCGCTCTATGGCTATGTCGGCCATGGGTATTGGACCGACGTCGGCACGCTGGCGGAGTATCAACATGCGTGCAGTGATCTGCTGAGCCACCGGGTCGATGTCGGGGAACTGGGCAAAGAGATTCGCCCCGGCGTCTACGTGGGCGAGGATGTCGACATCGCAGAGGATGCGCAACTGGTCGGGCCGATTTTCCTCGGCAATGGCGTACGCATCAAGAGCGGCGCGGTCGTTCACGGACCGGCGGCGATTCATCCGTTTACCATTATCGACGAGCGCGCCCATGTCGATCGCAGCATCATCTGGCGAAATGCGTATATTGGCGAAGGGGTGGAACTGCGGGGCGTGGTGATCGGGGCGCGGTGCAGCCTCAACACGCGGGCGGTCGTGTTTGAAGGGGCGGTCATTGGCGACGAATGTAACATTGGCGCCGGGGCGGTCATTCATCCGAATGTCAAGATCTGGCCGCAGAAACAGATTGAAGAGGGCGCCACGCTCCGCTCGTCTCTGATCTGGGGCTCGCAGGCGCGCCGGACGCTGTTTGGACGCTTTGGGATTACCGGGTTGGTGAATGTAGACCTGACCCCTGAGTTTGCGGCGCGGCTCGGCGCAGCCGTGGGGGCGACGTTGCCCAAAGGGGCGACCGTCATTGTCAACCGCGATCCGCATCGCAGCCCGCGTATGATCAAGCGCGCCATCATTTCAGGACTCCCGTCCGCCGGCATCAATGTGCTTGACATCAAGACCGCGCCAATTCCGGTTGCCCGCTATTTTACCCGCGCGACCGATGCCGTGGGGGGCGTCCACATGCGGCTCTCGCCTTACGACCCGCGCACTGTCGATATTCGGATTTTTAACTCGAATGGCCAGAACCTCCACAAGTCAGAGGAACGCGCGATCGAAAACGTCTTTTTTCGCGAGGATTTCCGGCGCGTCTATCTGGACGAAATCGGGCGCATCGAAGAAAATGCGAGCATTGCGGACAAGCGCTATTCGGATGATTTCGTCACCATGATTGTCCAGGATGCCCTGCACAAATCGCATTTTACGACCGTGGTCGATTATGCAAATGCGCCTGCTGCGCTGGTTCTCCCCGCGCTGCTCGATCGTTTGGGCATCAGCGTGGTGGCGCTCAATGAGCGGATCGACGAGAACCGGTTGCCCGTCCTGCAGGACGAGTTCCAGCGCGCCCTCGACCGGTTAGCGGCAATTACGGCGGCGGTGAGCGCCGAACTGGGCGTACGCATCGACGCCGGCGGGGAACGCATCTGGCTGGTCGATCAGCGCGGGCAAAAGATCGCTGGACCGAGCGCCGCCGCGGCCTTTGTCGAGTTGCTGCTCGCCGCGGCGCCGGGCGGCGCCATCGCCGTTCCGGTCAATCAGCCCGACCTTTTCGAGACGATTGCCGCGCGCCACGGGGCGCGCGTCTTGCGCGTCAAGACCGACCCGCAGTCGCTGATGGAAGCCGCCCTGGACCCGGACGTGCGAATCGCCGTGAGCGGCACGGGGGATTTTATCCTGCCCCAGTTCCAACCTGCCGTGGATGGAATGATGGCGATTGCCAAGTTGTTGGAATTGTTGGCGATTCACCAGACGACGCTCGCCGAAGTGCTGCACGACCTGCCGCCTTATCACATGGCGCAGCGCCGGGTCTATTGCGCCTGGGAGCACAAGGGCACGATCATGCGCATGCTCAACGAGCAGTACAAGGACAATATCGTGAACAACATCGACGGCGTCAAACTGAGCATGAACAGCCGGGATTGGGTGCTCATTACTCCGAACCCCGATGAGCCGGTGTTCCATGTGTATACCGAGGCGCACTCGCGCGAGGCCGCCAATACCCTGGCGGACCGGTATGCGCGAATTATCGAAGGATTGAGAGGGTAAACAGCCGGAGGTCACAAGTCACAGGCTTCAATCCGCAGGCTACAGGCGATATGCAACTTGCGATGTGCGGCCTGGGACCTGCGGTATGTGGCCTGCGTCTTGCGATTTATGACTTTAGATTGGACTGATTTTGCCGATGCCCTACGCTGGTTGCTGGCGCTCGCCGGCGTGGGATGGCTTTTCTATGCCTGGCTCTATCGCATTGCGTACCGCCGGGTGCTGCTCGTGGTTTTGGCGCTCGTCGTGGTCGATTGGACTGCGCAAACGGTGGCCGGCTGGGCCGTCCGCCCCGATTCAAATCTGCCGACCGATGTGCCGGCTTATTCCACCTTTATTTTGCTTGCGGCGGTCCTCGGTTTGGCCTTTGCGGGATGGCAGGCGCGCCGTGACGGGATTGCGCTCGCTGCCTTTCTGGATACGGCGCTCGTGGTCGTTCTGATTGGCGGCATTGGGGCGCGGGGCTATCATATCTTGTCTCATTGGGATTACTATAGTCAGAATATCGACGACATGACCAATCTGGCTCAGGGTGGAATGGGGATGCGGGGCGCGCTGGGGCTGGGGCTGTTGGCGCTGGCGTTGTTCGCTCCCCTGCGCCGGGTTTCGTTCTGGAAATTGGCCGATGCCGGCGCGGTGGGATTATCGCTGGCGCTTGCCGTTGGATGGTACGCGGCGCGCCTGATCGGCGCCAACTATGGCGTGGTCAGTGATGCGCCGTTTGCTCAGGACCTGCCCGACCTGTATGGCATTGTGGCGCCGCGCATGCCGGTGCAGTTAGCCGCAATCGGTTTCTTTTTCCTTGTGTTCGCCGCGCTCGCCTGGCAGGGGACCCGCCCGTCGCGCCGGCCCGGCGCGCTCCTGCTCCTTTTTCTCATCCTTTTTGGATTGGGTAATCTCGGCCTCGACTCGCAGCGCGCCGATGAGACTTTGTTGTGGAACGGCTGGCGGGTGGATCAACTGTTTGACCTGGTGTTTGCAGGCCTGGGCTTGATTGTGCTGGGCGCGCGGAACATCGCATTTCGGGTCAGACCCAATGTGCAGGTGGAGGCTCGATGATGAAGCGTGATGCCCCGGTCCTGGTCGCCTCGCGACCGGCATTTGACGAAATGCTGGCGCGATTGCTCGCCGCGCCGGTCGTGGCTGTCGATAGTGAATCGGACAGTCTCTATTCCTATTACGAAAAAGTCTGTCTGCTCCAGTTCTCGATTCCGGGCGTTGATTATGTTCTGGATACGCTCGCCGTCCGTGAGATTGCGCCGCTGGCCGATCTGTTCGCCAGCCCGGCCATTGAAAAAGTGTTTCATGCCGCCGAATATGACATTATGGTCATCAAACGCGATTTTGGCTTTGCCTTTGCGCATATTTTTGATACCATGGTTGCCGCGCGCATTCTCGGCTGGAAACAGGTCGGGCTGGGCTCGATTCTCGAACAACGATTCGGCGTCAAGGTCGACAAGCGATTTCAACGAGCCGATTGGGGCAAGCGGCCGTTGACGCAGGAAGAGATCGCTTATGCGCGAAATGATACCTATTATCTGATTGGACTGCATGACTTACAAAAGGGCGAATTGGAGCGGGTGGGGCGCGTGCGGGAGGCGCAGGAGGAATTCGACCGGCTCACGCGTGTGGCCTGGGGCGAACGCGAGTTTGACCCGAACCGGTACTATACCATCGAGGGCGCGCG
>JBAVQS010000108.1:0-17147 GCA_049694275.1 Anaerolineae bacterium
CGATGTCGCGGCGCGTGAAAAAAGCCGTCAGCTTTTCCAGCCACTGCTCAAGCTGTGACAGGGACAGGTGAGAGGTATTGAGGCGAAAGGCGGTGACGCCGGCCGCGAGCAACTCTTGCCACATCTCTTGCTTGTCGGTAGCCGGGCCTAGTGTTGCGACAATTTCGTAATCCATAGTCAGGATTATGTCCACAATTCGGATTATGGCAATTGAGTTGAGATTCGAACGGGCAAAGGGAAAGCCTTGCGGCGCCTGACGGGTGGGTGGACTTGCCTGGGTTGGCGCTTGACCGTCCCGCATTTGTCCTTTAGAATATATCAATAGTTGATACGGTACCCCATGAAACTGGGTCTTGCTATCCACCCGCGTTTTAACCTGCTGCGCTATTTCTCACTGGCCAGCCTGGTTGTCGTTTTGCTCGCCACCATCGGCGTTGGCTATATCTCGTATATCCAGGCGCGCGATGCGCTTCGGCGCAATTCGGAAGCGTATGCCGGCACTATTGCGCAGAACCTCAGCTATCAACTCCAAACTGACCCGCTTTTTGCCGAGTTTCAGGGCGCCCAGTCGTTGAATCTGAACCAGCCGGGCGCGCGCCAGGCGCTGGCGGCGGCGCTCCCTGCGCGGCTTTACGGTTTTGGGCTTGCCAAAGTCAAGTTGCTTGCGCTTGACGGAGCAGTTGTTTTTAGCACCGAGCCGGCGGATGTCGGCGCTACAGAAGATGACGACGAGGGATTTATCGTCGCCAAGCGGAACGAGGTCTTTTCAATGTATGGCACGACGGCGCATGATGCAGAAAAACAGACTCTGCCGCCGAGCTTTATCGAGACGTATGTTCCGCTGCTGACGATTCCTGTCGATAGTAAGCAAAAAGGCCAGGTGGTCGGCGTTCTGGAGATCTACCAGGATGTGACCGCATTAAATGCGGCTATCACCCAGACCGGCGTCACGTCGGCGTTGAGCGTTGCCGGTTCGATGTTGCTGCTCTATCTGGCGCTTTTCCTCATCGTTGTACGCGCGGATCGCGTCATTGTGCAGCAGACGCAGGCGCTCGAAGAAAAGAACGCGATGCTGCAGCGGTCGCAGCAGTTGCGCGATGACCTGACGAATATGATCGTGCATGACCTGCGCAATCCGCTCACCGCGGTGCTGGGAAACATCGAGCTCTTGAAAGAATCGAATGTACGGCCAGGACGCACCCCTCCCGCCGAGATCGTCAACGCCGCAGAGGCCAGCGGCTATGAGATGCTTCGCTTGATTAACGACCTTCTGGACGTGAGCAAATTGGAGGAGGGGGACCTCAAGCTGGACAAAGGACCCTTGCAAATCGCCCCCTTGCTGCAAGAGCGAGTTGAACGAGTGGAAGCGATCGCGCAGCGGGATGCGATAGAAGTGACCGTTGAGGCCCCGGCAGACTTGACGGTGCAAGCGGACGCGCGCCTGATTGGCCGCGTCGTTGACAACCTCCTCTCGAATGCGCTCCATCACACCCGGCCGGGTGGGCATATCCGGCTGAGCGGCTTGATCCTGGGTGACGGGGCGACGCGCGTCACCGTTGCTGATGATGGTGAGGGAATTCCCCCCGATTTCCAGAAGCGCATCTTTGACAAGTTCGTGCAGCTCGAAAGTCGCCAACTGTCGAGAAACACGGGTAGCGGGCTCGGCCTGACTTTTTGCAAGCTGGTCGTCGAAGCACACGGCGGGCGCATCTGGGTCGAGAGCGAGCCCGGCAAGGGCAGCCAATTCCATTTTACGCTCCCCGTTAGTTAGTCACACTCCGCAGCTGTATTCCAAGTTTGATGTACACCTCCTCCGAATCCCCGGCTTGACGCGTTTCCGTTCCGGACTATAATGTTTCCGTTTCGGAAATATCCCGATATGAAAACATTCAAACCCGGGCATGCCCTGCCCACACAGACGCACGAATTGCGACAAATTTGGGATGACCTCTTTTGCTTGCAACCGCGGCTGCGCGCGACGCTGCCGGCGGATCTCACCCGGGCGCGGGCGCGGCTGGGGCAACTGTCCGGGCAGTCCGATGAGGCGCGCCCATTCGAGAATCAGCATCTGTTTGTCTTTTATCGCATTGCGACCCTCTTGGAACGCCGCGCCCAGCCCCTGACGATGCACGAACTCGGCGAGGAACTGGATATCCCGCTGAGCACCGCCACGCGCGTGGTGGACTGGCTGGTCGAGGGTGGTTACGTCGAGCGCCATTCGGACCTGCAGGACCGTCGGATTGTGCGGGTAGCCCTGACCGATTCCGGCAGTCAGCTTTACGCTGCGTTTAACGAGTTCTTTAATCAGCGCGTGGAAGAATTCCTCCGCCGTTTTACGCCGGAGGAAAGACAGACCCTGTTAGCACTGTTGCACAAAACCGTCGAGGTACTGAACACCTTTCCTATTTAAAGGAGATTCCACAATGAACCAGACTCCGGAAAACAAGCCCAAATCGATCTGGCGCTATGCTGCGCCCATCGCTCTGGGTATCGTGGCGTTGGGGGCGCTTGCCCTGATCATCAGCTTGATCGTTCGCCCCACGAACGCCGCCGTTTTGGCGCTGCCGACCCCGCTCGCCGTTGCGCTGCAAGCGACGATCGCGCCGCCGACGCCGACCGCCGATGTGAATGTTTCGTCGGCCAGTCGCTTGGGCGGGGCGCGAGTGAACGGGAGTTTTAGCTCCGTCAGCCAGGCCTCACTTGCATTCCAGATGCAAGGGCGC
Organism: Anaerolineae bacterium; assembly: GCA_049694275.1. Lineage (GTDB taxonomy): Bacteria > Chloroflexota > Anaerolineae > UBA4142 > SHND01 > JBAVQS01. The sequence continues at coordinate 2,724 of JBAVQS010000108.1, forward strand.
CTGAACAAACTTTTCTTTAAGGAAGGCGACCGCGTGAAACAGGGTGACCTGATCGCCGCGCTCGATACGACCACCCTCGAACTGCAAATTGCTCAAGCTCAGGCCGGCTTGACGCTCGCCCAAGCGCGTCTGAACCAGACCAAAACCGGCGGTACGGATGCGGATATCGCCGCGGCGCAGGCCGCGGTCGCCGCGGCGAAAGCGAATTACGACCATGTGGCCAAAGGCCCGAGCGCTGATGATATTGCGACCTCGCGAGCGAACCTGGATAAAGCCAAAGCCGCGCTCGATCAGGCGCAGGCCGCGTACGATAGGGCCGGCGGCCCAACCAATCCTTACGCTGGATTGTTGCCGACGTCGCTTAACCTTGAAATTGCGACCAGCAACTATCAGGCGGCGCAGGCCGCATACAACATCGCCAAGAACCATCCTACGCTGCCCGAATTAGCAGGCGCCGCCGTGCAGCTGGCGCAGGCGGAATCGGCGCTCGCTCACATGACTCCCACGATGGATAACCTGGCGATTGCCCAGGCGCAGGTCGACCAGGCGCAGGGCGCGCTCGATGCGGCAAAACAAAGCCTGGCCAACGCCAGGATCGTTGCCCCGTTCGATGGGACGATCATCTGGATTGGCCCGCACCTGAGCGAATCCGTGGGCGCGAATGTCACCGCGGTGATTATCGCCGACCTCTCGCATATGCAGGTGCAAGCGAATGTGGACGAGCTCGCGCTGTCCGGGCTCAAGCTTGGACAACCCGCGACATTGACCGTGGACGCGCTCGGCGGCAAGACGCTGACCGCTCATATTAGCAAAATTGGTTTATTGGCAACCAACTCGGGCGGAGTGGTGAGCGTTCCGGTGACGTTGGGTGTGGATACGAGCGATGCCGGCATTTATCCCGGTTTGAGCGCGGTCGTGGAGTTTCAGTCGCAGTAACCCTCCCCCGCGCCTTTTCCTGATAAGGCAGAATGTAACGGGTATTCAATTATGAACATTCCAAAGATTTCGATCAGTCAGCCGGTCTTTATTACCATGCTGATGGTCGCCTTGATTGTCGTCGGCGTCCTGGGCTATACGCGCTTGCCGCTTGACCTGCTACCTGATATTTCGATTCCGACGATTGCCATCAGCACGGTGTATGCCGGCGCCAGCGCGGACGATGTCGAGCGCACGATCACCAAACCCATCGAAGAAGCGGTCAGCTCGCTCAACGGCGTGCAAAATGTAAATTCCACCTCGCAGGAGAATCTCTCCCTGGTGACCGTGTCATTCACCCTGGATACCAATTCCCAGCGGGCGGCGCAGGACGTTCAGGAGAAGATTAACGCCATTCGCGGTTCGTTCCCGCGTGACGCCTCGAGTCCGACGGTGCAGCGCTTTGACTTTGCCGCATTGCCCATTATGACGCTCGGCGTCGCCGATCATACGGGCAAAATGAACCCCGAAGAGCTCCGCCGCTTTGTCGACAACACGATCACGCCGAGCCTCGAACGGATTGACGGCGTCGCTCAAGTCAACGTCACAGGCGGGCTCGTCCGTCAGGTCCAGGTGCAGTTGCATCTGGATGCCCTGCGCGAACGGCGGCTGTCGCCTCAGCAGGTATCGAATGCGATCGCGCAGTCGAACACGAGTTTGACCGGCGGCACCCTCACGCAAAACGGCTCGAATCTCTTGCTGCGAATCCCCGGTCAATTCAAGAGCCTGGACGAGATTGGCAATGTCGTGGTCGCATCGCCGAGCGGCGTGCGGGTCTATGTCCGCGATGTGGCGACGGTGACCGACGGCTATGCGGATGTCAGTACCCACAGCCGGGTGAATGGCCTCGATAGCATCGCCATTTCGATCCTGAAACAATCGGGCTCCAATACCGTCAATGTCGCCGCTAACGTGCAGGCGGAAATTGCGAGCCTGCAAAAACAATATCCCGACCTTGCGCTCATTGTCACCAGCGATCAATCAGAGTTTATCCAGAGCTCGGTCCAGGACTCGCTCGCCGACCTTGCGCTGGGCGGGGTGTTTGCGGCGCTGGTCGTGCTCTTTTTCTTTCGCGACCTGCGCAACACCATCGTCACAGTGGTCGGCCTGCCGGTCATCATGATCGGGGCCTTTGCGGCGATGCAATTTCTCGGGTTGACGCTGAATCTCATCACGCTGCTCGCTCTGTCGCTGGCAGTCGGCCTGGTAATTGACGACGCCATCGTCGTTCGCGAAAATATCTTCCGTCACATGGAGCGCGGCGAAGACCCCAAAACGGCGGCGCTGAACGGCACCACCGAAGTGGGGCTGGCCGTCCTGGCGATGACGCTAACCGTCGTTTCGGTCTTTTTGCCTATCGCGTTTGTCAACGGCTTGATTGGCCGGTTCTTTAGCCAGTTCGGCCTGGCGGTGACGGCGGCGGTGCTGATTTCGTTGTTTGAAGCCTTTACGCTGGCGCCCATGCTCTCGGCCTACTGGTTCAAGCAGCGCAAATCCCAGCCCGGCCATGAGCATGACGAAGCTGCGGGAGCGCAACTCGGCTGGCTCGACCGGCTCTATCGCCGCGGGCTGGGCTGGACCCTCAGCCACAAGCTGGCAACCGCCGGCATTGGCGCCTTGACCTTTGTCGCGATCCTGGCCTGTATCCCGCTGCTGCAATTCAACTTTTTCCCGAGCACCGGGCAGAATACGTTTACCATCGCCATCCAGATGCCGCCCGGCACCGCACTGGACGCGACCGATGCGCAGGCGCGGCAGGTAGAAGCCGTCCTGCGAAGTCTGCCTGAAGCCGAGGATGTTTTTGTCAGCGTGGGTGGAACGAGCACGCCCGAAAACGCCTCCTTTACAGTTAAAGTGCGCGATTCGAACGCAATTCCCCGCATCGAGCTTCAGTTGCGCCAGACCCTGGGCAATGTGCCCGGGTTTGCTCTGGCGGGGGGGGGATTTGGCGGCGGCGGTACCGGGGTCACGAGCCGTCCGATTCAGTTAAATCTGCAAACGACCGGCTCCACGGATGATCTCATCGTTGCTTCACAGCAGATCATGGATGCCATCAAGGATGTGCCGGGCGTCGTAGACCTGGGACGCAGTTATCAATCCGGCAAACCGGAATTGCACGTGAACGTGGATAATAACCGGGCCGCGCAGTTGGGATTGAACACCACGGTGGTGGGCGCGGCGGTGCGCACGCTCGTGAACGGCGACGTGGTCTCGCGGTATCAAGACCCCGGGCGCGAGGCGGATATTGTCGTGCGTTTGCGCCCGCAAGACCGCACGCGGATTCAAGATATTCTGGACCTCTCCCTCACGACAGCCACCGGGCAAATCGTGCCGCTGCGCAATGTGGCGACCCTGACGAATGCATCCGGTCCCACCGCGCTCGAGCGCCTGAATCGCGAACCCAAGATCACGGTCGCCGCGAACATTCTCAACCGCGCGCAGCAAAGCGTCGTCAACGACATTCAGGCGCGTGTCAACAAGCTGCAGTTACCCGCCGGGGTGCGTGTGAACTATGGCGGTCAGGTCCAGCAGTTGAGCGAAGGATTCTCCTCCCTGCTCGTGTCGCTGCTTCTGTCGGTGGTGTTTGTGTATATGGTCTTGGCCTCGCAGTTCGGTTCCTTTACGCAGCCGTTTGTGATGATGCTGGCGCTGCCGCTCTCGTTGCTCGGCGCGTTCCTGGCCTTGATCATTACGGGCATCCCCTTCGACCTGACCGCCATGATCGGCATCATCATGCTGTTCGGGCTGGTCACCAAGAACTCGATTCTCTTGATCGACTTTACGAATCGCCTCCGCAAGCAGGGTATGTCGCGTGATCAAGCCTTGCTCACCGCAGCGCCGATTCGGCTGCGGCCTATATTGATGACCTCGTTCGCATTGATTCTCGGGTCGCTGCCGGTCGCGCTCGGGCTCGGCTCAGGCGGCAGTTTCCGCCAACCGTTGTCGCTCGTCGTCATCGGCGGTCTGATCACGTCCACCATTCTAACTCTGTTGCTGGTCCCGGTTGCTTATAGCCTCATGGATATTCTGCTCGGCCGTCTCGGCCGCGCCCCATCCGTAGAGACGCCGTCCGCCGTTCCGGCGGCGACAGCCCCCGCGAGCCAGAGTGAATAGGCGCGCCCCCTCCCGCTGAATGGACCAAACAAACGGAGCGATTTGAAATCGCTCCGTTTGTTTGGGTGCAGCCTATCTTTAGGAAAGATTTTTGGCCCGCGTCGTTACGCTCATCGCCTGCCAGTCCATCTTGTCGTAGAAACCCGCCACATCCAGATTTTCACTCCTGACAAGCAGGTATGCGCGCAGGCAGCCTTTGGCCGCCAGCCGCCGTTCCACCTCGTCCATCAAAGACCGGCCAATGCCGCGCCCGCGATACCCATGATCGACGGCTAGATGATAGATCAGCCCGCGCCGTCCATCATAGCCCCCGATCACGGTGCCCACGACCATGCCGTCCTCCTCGGCGACGAGAAAGAGGTCGGGGTCCCGCTCGAGTTTTTTGGCGATCTCTTCCCGGGTATCAGAGCGGCCAATCCCGATGCCATCGGGATACTGCTGCCAGAGCGCCATCGCGGCGTTATAATCGTCCAGGGTAAATTGCCGAAGGTACATTATTCGTTCATTGAATGACGAGCGCCATGTTGCCAAAATAGGCGGAGGTCCGCTCGAAATTGGCCCAGGTAGTCGAGCGATAGGTCGCATCGTATGGGTCCGCGTATCGGATACCCCAATCCGTCGCGCCGATAATCACCACGGTGTGTTCATAAGGCACCAGCGTGACCGTCGCGCCTGTGCTCGTGGCAACCGCACGCGGCGCCTGAAAAGTTTGATGCCAGGTGGTCCACCAGATCACCGGCTTGCCTGCGCGCAGGTTATCGACGACCAGATTCTTGAAATCCCCATAACCTTGCCCGTAGAGCACGGTCGAACTGCGACCGAGCGCTGCCAGTCCGAGGCTGAGTCCCTGCGCATAGGTGCCGTAATTCGAGAATCCCCCGTATAAGGGATAATTGGTTGCCCCGCGAATCCCGGCGAACGGATTATCGTTCCGCGGCATCGCCTGTAGGATCTGGGCCTCGCTCAAGGTGCCACGCAGCGCCATCGCCGCCGCCGCCTCTTCACAGGTGAGCGTCTGCTGCTGGCGATAAATCGGAATGCCGCTCACGCCCACACTCAATCCGCCGCTGGGGGTCGCCGCGAGGGCAGTCGACGCGCCGCGGGAGGTATTCGGGATCAGAAGGCGCTGGCCCGCATAGACAAAATAACTGGGCAGACTATTTGCCAACGCAATCGATTGCATGGACACGCCATAATGCAGCGCGATGCCAAACAAGGTATCGCCCGGATGTACGATATACGCTGCGTTCGTCTCCGGCAAAGCAGTGGTGGCTGTTGCCGTCGTCTTCGTCGTCCGTCCGGGGATCTTGAGTTGCCAGCCAATATAGACCATTCCGTTGGAGGGGATGTCATTGGCCGCCGCCAGCGCGTCGAGTGATACACCAAACTGTTGCGCGATCCCGGTAAGTGTATCGCCGGCGCGCACGAGATAGATTCCACTGGGATTGGTCTGGGCGGGAGAGAGCGCCGGCGCGCTGCTGTTTCCACCGGGGATTCTGAGTGTTTGACCCGCATAGACCCATGAATTCAGAGTCAAGCCGTTCGCAGCGGCGAGCGCCTGAGGCGAGATTCCAACCTGCCGGGCAATCGAATAGAGGGTCTCGCCCCACGCGACCGTATGGAAGGCGGGACTTTCGGCGCTCACGGCGGCCGGAAAAAGAAACAACAAAACCAGTAAAAAGAATAGGACGCGACGCACCGGATAACCTCCTGTGAAGCGGAGACAGGGAATCAGGGGCGACCATAGAGATGAACCCAGATTCGGACATCTGGGTTCATCAGCGTGGTTCTGTGATCCCGACTAACTGCCGGGTTGCGACGGATTTTCGTTCGATTCGCTGGAGGGAGATATTCCTTCCGACGAGCCTCCGGCGTCTGGGGCTTGAGAATTCTTCTCCTCATTTAGGTGGCGCTCCGCCGTCATCCCCTGATGTTCCCCCATTGTATTAGTATCCGGGGAAATATCAAGCGGGGCTTGCCGGTTTTCGCCTGCGCTCAGTGGGGGCAGCATGGAGCGGCCTGGCGAAAAGTGGAGCGGTGCAGGTCCTTGCGATTCTGACGACGCCTCGTTTTCCGGTTGCGCCTCCTCCGGCTGCTCGGCGGTCAAGGTCTGCTCCGCCGCGAGCGCGTTGTCCGGGCTCGGCTCGGACGCCGTCTCGGGGATGGATTCAACCTGAAAACCCATTTCGGAGGCCGAGGGCGACTCGCCCAAATCGACATCCATCTCACCCGGCATCAGCTCGTCCTGCTCGCTCGCGCCGAGCATCTCCAATGGCAGCCATTGCGGGGCCTGGGATTCTTCCGGCGAAAGGCTCACGAATTGTTCCAAAGCCATCTCTTCGAACGATTCGGCATGTTCCCCGTTGTCTTCCGTATGTTCCTCGTCCACCTCGATCTCAGGGGACAGCCCTTCTGCTTCGATCAAGGCTTTCCACGGACCATGAATGCCATCTTCGGTGACGCCATAATAGATGTGCATCTCGCCCGACGAGTCGCGCTGGACCAGGTCGTAGCGGACTTTGCCGGCGCGCTTGTGCGCTTTGCAGAGGCCGATCTCCCCCTGCCATTTCACTTGCTTGGCATCGACCGGATGTTCTTCATAATCGCTAATGGCATACTGCCACAATTTGCGAGCGCTCGACCGGGTGACATTATGAATCAGGCGGTTGTTTCGGAGATCGCGAACGGTATATTGGAGCTCCCCCTTACGTCGTTCGGCCGGAATAACCTGCACGCCGGTATGCGGCGGAGGGGCGCTCAGCGCCGGCGGCGCAATCGGTTCAGGCGCAGGTTCCCCAGTCTCTAGTGGAGGCTCCGGGATGACGGGCTTGGCGGCAAACTCGATCGCCACGGAATCGCGAACCAGGTTCACAATCTCGTCACGCACGGCCAGGCTCGTCTCGTTCTCGGAGCGAACATAGATCTGCGTTCCATCCAGCGCATACGGTACTTCGCTCCCGCGCGGCACAATGACGCGAATGACGCTCTTGGCGCCGAGCTTTTGCGCGTCGAGCTGTACTTCTAACGGGGGAATGACAGACTTGTTGATTTCCGCGCGCAGTTGATGAATGCCTTCTCCCGGACGCTGTACGCCGAGAATCGGCTGGCGCGTGTTGGCCGAAAGCCCCACATAAATGGTCCCCCCATTCGTATTCGCCAGCGCGACTAGATCCTGGAGAATCTTGCGTTCAATGCCGCGCCCGCGAATGAGCTGTTCATGGAACGCCTGGACCAGCGTATCGCCCTCTTCACGCGCCTGTGAGATGGGATCAAACGCGGTCGGTTCACTTGGGACGTACGGGCGCACCTTGGCGAAATCATTCCCAAGAAAGACTTCCTTGATCGCCTCGAACGAGAGCTCATCGAGCAGGATTTCGGTAGCCCGGTCGCCAACGCCCAACTCCTGGTTATTATGCGCCAGACCAGAGAGCCGGTGCGCATCGCTCGCCTGGGTAAGGTGCATGCGCCGCGGGTATTCAGGCTTGGTTCCACTGAAAAAGAGCGCAGTCCGGCGCCGCGACTTACTCGTCAGGTCCGTGACTTCGAGGGCGTGCAAGTGCGAATCCTGTGTGTACGAGATACGGGTCTGGCCGCCAAAGTCAAAGCCCGGCATGGCAACCCCATGGGACGAATTGGCATGCGCGGCAACCACCAGACCACCCGCTTCGTCGATCGTGCGGTATATCGTCAGCACATCGGATGTGGCGCCCACTTCGCCCGACCCCAGGTCCAGCTTATCCGGCGGCACCTTGAGATTCAGCAAAAGGTGTTCGAGCTCGCGGACAGAGGTATCAGGTGAAAAGATGCCCAGGATGTGAAAGCCCAGCGTCGCTGTGATTTCGAATCCGGGGAGAATGAGGAGTTTGTCTTGGAGACGGCGGTATTCGGATAATTGTTCGCGCTCGACGTCGGTCAGGCGATTCAACCGCTCGAGGAGGATGAGCGATTCGACCTCGTTGAGATAGCGTTCGTAACCGGCAACCGTATTATGGTCGGTAAACGCGACGATATCGAGCCCTTTCTCTTCCGCCTTTTTCAAAAAATCGAGATAGGTGGCGTTCGGCTCGCGATAATCGACCGAGGCTGGCGTGTGCAGATGGAGGTCCATCTTGCGCCACTGGCGCGCGACGGTGGAATTTGATTTATGTGATTTTTTTCGTGCTGGCACGTTTCCCCTTCCTTGGGGCCAGGCGCATTTACAACTCTGCCGGAATCCGAGAGGACGTTCAAAAGCAAGTTCCCCCGGTACAGGTCACGGGTCGTAGATGGCCGGACGATGGCGCATGGTTTCAGCGCCCTGATAGAATGCAGCGCCCTGCCGAAAGACGGCAAGTTCAACTGCCGGAAGGGTTGCTGAGGAAAATATAGACGTGGAACAATTGAATCGTCAGCGTTCGGATTTAACGATTCTTTCCCCGGAGGGAGCCAATTCTTCCATGTAGAGGAACAAGCGCGAGCAGCGGAACAAAATCCCGGCGTATGTCCATGACGATGCGCATCGGATGATAAGCGGCTACGCTCATTACAACAATCAACCGACCAGAGAGCGATAAGGGAGAATACGCGGACGAGCAAGACGCTCTAAAAGCCCAAATAATATTCCATTCCGGCGGCAGATTCCCTTCCCCACGGGAGCGAGACAATCGCCGATGTTGTTAACCATTTCCAACCGCCAGCGTGGTTTTTCCAGGTTGGCGCGGAAAAATGGTTAATCGGGCCTGTACGGTGAGCGCACGGTTACTCTGTCACTACTCGAATCGCCTCAACCCCAAATAATCCCTATGTTAGGGGCCACAGCAATCCCTGATCCTGAGCGCCCTTGCGGGCGCGAATGCCCGGTTCGGGCATCTGTATTATAAACGATATTTGGTTTTAAATGTTGGTCTGTTTGGGGCATCCCCCGGCCCCTGCTCTGTGGGCAAACACCCCCGACAAGAGGGGGCCGGGGAAATCCGCGGATTCGCGGCGTTCAAGCCTATTTCTTATGCATTCATTGCCGGCTGCAGCTCGGGCTCTACCTCAGGCTGATTGGGCGCAGCCGGTTCCAGCGCTGCGTTCAACACGTCCATGACCCGGCTGGCCAGGACGAATTTCATCCCGTTCCGCACCTCGTCCGGCAGGTCGTCCAGGTCTTTTTCGTTCCGGTCTGGCAGGATAACCGTTTGCAGGCCTGCCCGGTGCGCCGCCAGGATCTTTTCCTTGATTCCGCCAACGGGCAACACGCGCCCGCGCAGCGTAATCTCGCCGGTCATCGCCACATGCTCGCGGACGCGCCGTCCCGTCAGGAGCGAAGCAATAGCCGTTGCCATTGTCACGCCCGCGCTCGGGCCATCCTTGGGCGTTGCGCCCTCGGGCACGTGCAAGTGCAGGTCGCTCTTTTCAAACACCTGTTCGTCGATGCCCAGGTCCTTGGCCTTGCTACGGATGTAGGACAGGGCCGCCTGCGCCGATTCGCGCATGACGTCGCCGAGCATACCGGTCATGATAAAGCCCTTTTGACCGCGCATGCGCGTCGCTTCGACGAACATGATCTCACCGCCCACCGGCGTCCAGGCCATGCCGGTGGCCACGCCGGGGGTTTCGGTGCGCTCTGCCACTTCCGAATAGAAACGCGGCTTGCCAAGCAATTCGCGCGCGGTTTCGTTATTGATCTCGAACGGCGGCTGCTGGCCTTCCGCCAGTTTGGTCGCCAGGCGTCGCGCAACCCGGCCGATCTCGCGCTCCAGGCTGCGGACGCCCGCCTCGCGCGTATAGTCACGAATGATCTGGCGAACCGCCTCCTCCTCAAAGTGGACCTCTTCCGGCTTGAGCCCGTTCTCCTTGAGTTGTCGCTGGACCAGGTATCCCTGAGCGATCTTGACCTTTTCAAAGTCGGTGTACCCCGAGAGCATCAAGATTTCCATGCGGTCGCGCAGCGGCGACGAAATGGTGTCGAGCTGGTTTGCCGTGGTGATAAAGATCACTTGCGACAGGTCAAAATCCACATCCAGGTAATGATCGCGGAAAGTCTTGTTCTGCGCCGGGTCGAGCACTTCCAAAAGAGCGCTCGACGGGTCCCCTCGGAAATCCGCGCCGACCTTGTCGATCTCATCCAACATGATAACCGGGTTCTTGGTCCCGACGCGCTTGATGGATTGGATCAGGCGTCCGGGCATGGCGCCGATGTACGTGCGCCGGTGCCCGCGGATCTCCGCCTCGTCGTGCATGCCGCCGAGGCTCATGCGGATGAACTTGCGCCCCAGGGCGCGCGCGATCGACTGGCCCAGCGACGTTTTACCGACGCCGGGTGGCCCGGCAAAGCAGAGGATCGACCCGCGATAAGTCTTGCTCTCTTCGTCATCACCGCCCCGCTCGCTTCGCAGCTTGCGGACCGCCAGGTATTCCAGGATGCGCTCTTTGATCTCTTTTAGATCATAGTGGTCCTCGTCCAGAATCTGGCGTGCGCGCGGAATATCGAGATTGTCCTGAGTGCTCTTGGCCCAGGGCAGCTCGACCAGCCAGTCGAGGTAGGTCTTGATGACCGAATACTCGGCGGCGGCGGGGGGCATGGCGCGCATCCGTTCCAGTTCGCGCTTGGCCTCCTTTTCCGCCTCTTCCGGCATGTGCGCATTCTTGATTTTCTCGTCGTACTCGTGAACCTCGCGCTCTTGCTCGTTCCCCTCGCCCAGCTCTTTTTGGATCTGGCGCATCTGTTCGCGCAAGATATACTCGCGCTGCGTCTTTTCCATCTCGGCCTGCGCCTGACCCTGAATCTTTTTGCCCAGCTCCAAAACTTCGAGCTCTTTGGTCATCAACGCATTCAGTTTCTTGAACTTGTCGGCAATGTCGTTGATTTCCAACAGGTTTTGCGCCTCTGCAATGTCGATGCGGAGGCTCGTCGCGATCATATAGACCAGTTGGCGCGGGTCTTCGACGTTCAGCGCTGCCATCAGAATCTCTTCGGGCAGGTGTTGCGCGAGACTGACCAGCCGGCGGAACAAATCCAGGCTGTTGCGCATCAGCGCCTCGACCTCGACCGTTTTTTCTACGGATTCCGGATCGACCTCCACGCGGGCCTTGAGAAACGGTTCTTTCGCCGTGTACTCCCGGATGCGGATGCGCTCCAGGCCCTGCACGATCAAGCGAACCGTGCCATCGGGCGCGCGCAGCATGCGGTGAATCACCGCGACCGTGCCGATGTCATAGACATCTTCGGGGCCCGCGTCCTCAAACTTGTCGTTCAGGATTGTCGCCAGCCCGACCAGGCGGTTAGGACTGGTGGCGACTTCATCCACCAGGCGCAGCGACCGGGGCTGACCCACATTCAACGGCAGAACTGTGAGCGGATAGACGACGGTTCCGCGCAACGGCAAGATGGGGAGCTCGGCGGGAATCGGGGGGGTCTGGCCTTCCACTTCGTTCGTTTCCACTACCTCGTCTTCAGGTTCCTCTTCGTTTTTTTTCTTGAATATCGGCATACTCTATCCTTGTTTCAGTATCGTGATTGATCTGCGTTTTTTCGCGTTAGTCTTCATTAGAATGTACGGCGATATGTTGCGGGCCTTCGGGCAGAAGCTTGGGCAACGCAATCGTTAGAAACCCATTTTCGTAATTTGCCTCAATCGCCGATTCGGCGTAATCGCCGGGTAGATATACCTCGCTCAGAAACTCGCCGTACTGGACCTCCAGGCAATGATAGCTGAGCTTGTGCTGCTTGTCCTGGCGGACCCCGCGAATCTGCAAAATACGCTCGGCGAACGAGATCTCAAAGTCGTCGGGGTTCATCCCGGCAATCTCAACTTTGATGACGACGCGGCTGGATGTCTCGTACACATCCGTCGGCGGTCGCCAGGGCGACGGCGCCCCGCGGGTTTCATAGATAAACATGGAATTCATCAAACGGTCCATGCCGCGAACCCAGCGTTCCATATCGTCATTGGGTTTCGTAATCCTAATCATGTATCAATGTCCCCCCTGCAAGTACCGGATACAACTCAAGCGACCTTGCACCGCTTGAGCCTTCCAGATCCCTTTGACAGATTGCAAATAAATTATACTCGCTTTTACGGTTCCGTAAACCGTTTTTTAGCTCGATGGAGGGCATTCTCAAGCGTTTCGGCGTCCTGTGGGTCTTGACTTGCGCCAATCCCTGTATATAATAGGATTGTCTGCGGGCGTGGTGTAGCGGCAACATGTCTCCTTCCCAAGGAGAAGACCGTGGGTTCAAATCCCATCGCCCGCTCTTGCGCCCTCACGGGCGCAAAACGCGATCCCTATTCGCTTGTTAATGTGCAAACGTTAAGGCGATCAATCCACGCAAGGATGCCGGGGTCGTTTGAATCGCTGGCGGCTATCACCCGCTGGCGATTCTTTTTTACCCGGCGCCGGAAGACTCGACGCTACGGCTTTGGACTGGTTGGAAGATTGGCGAAATAATTTTCAATGCTGTCCTCGAATACCACCCATGGGGATTTCTCCGCCCACCCCTGCTTTCGCCCCTGCAACCACCCGCGGCGCAGGTAGTTTTTTATAGTCTCTGGTCCGACCACGATCCCGGCTTTCTTAAATCGCTGGACCGTCTCCTCAAGACTGAGCGTAGGACGCTCATCTGCGTGTTTGGTCATATCTGTTTGTGTTGTATGTATCATTTGTATATGCAAGTATACGACAAAAGTAAACGGCTGTCAATAGTTTTTGCGGAAAGAATTTACATTCGCGGTGATGTCTGACTCGCTAGTCGAACAAATCATCGGCGGCCCGGATTGCTCCCCGGTCCCGAGTGATGCCAGTCCGCCCATCATCGCTTGCACTTGATCCGGCTCCCCGTGGTTGCTCACCCAGTCACGGACCGCCTTTTGGTCCTGGGGCGAGGTGATGCGCAAGACGATTAGATTCTCGCTCTGAGTCAGCACATTCTTATTCAGGACCGAGGGCCTTTGTGTAATCAGAGTGCAGCCGATGCCGTACACCCCGCCGCGCCGCACAATTGCTTCGTAGGCCCCCAGCATCTTTTCCTGTCCGTGGAAAGGACGCTGGGGCGCAACGGAATCCGCCTCGTCGATAAAAAGGTGCATCGCCGCGCGGGATTTCTGCTTGCGGTAAAACAGACGCCATCCAAAGTCGGTAGAAAAGCGGTCCTGCTCCGCTTGGGAATCAAAACCGGAAAGGTCGATCACATACCATCCCGGATGGTCAACCACCAAATCCGCGATGACTTTGCCGGCCGTCGGCTCAAGCGGCACATCGGCATGTGCTCCGCCCAGGATGACGACCGGGAGCCCTTCGGCCTCTCCGTCTGACGATGCGCGCAGGCCCCACCATGCGCCGGTGGGGTCTATTGCTACCCAGGGCAACCCGGCTTTGACCATCTCTTCCGCGATGACAGAGGCAGTATACGACTTGCCCACTCTCCTCTTTGCCAGTATCGCGGCGGTCTGGGTGATGAAATCAAGCGGCAGGGTGAGATCGGGAGAGATACGCAAGCCTTTTATTCTAGTCATGTCTGTGCCTTTACTTTCGCCAGGGCGTTCCGCGAGATGATCTCGCGCTGTCCATTATCTACGAATTCAACCAGGGCGCTATTCATCGCCCCGCGGGCCAGGACCCTGCAAGCGCGCCGGTAGAGCGTTGCCCGCTTCGGGTTGTTGCGCCAGCGGTAGATATAGAGTGTCATTTCTTACTCGTACCACTTGGCCTGTCTGCGGAGACGATCCGCGCCCCAATCGTCACCCTGCCCGGCGGCATTGTTAGCCCGCCGCATCAGGTCGGTATACTGTTCGTGGTCGTATTGTGCGCGCTTGGCCTGTTCCTCAGCGGCGCGAGCACGGGATTCGGCCTTGCGTGCCATTTCAGCTTGTCGTTCTGCGTAGTAACTGGCGTTGTATGAGCCTTCCGCCTGTTCATTTTCCATTGCCAGAATGGTCTGGCGCAACCTGCGAATCTCTGCGACAAGCTCCCGAATCAGTCTGATGTGTCCCATGTTCTCCCCTTTCGTTTTCTTGCGTGACTTGGAACGGTCACTGACCATTGATTTCGGCGATCAGTTTGCTGCTATCGTGATACCATCTCGAGTACTGATGCAACCATGCAACGAAATCGCCAGAATTAGGCTCCGGCGCGTGCTCCAACATATCGAGCATATCCGGTGCTTTGGAAATGAGGCGGGCCGTGTCGCCGTTATTACCCAGGTCCTGCATGTCTGAAACGATTCCTGGCTGTTCTTCCGTCTCAATAGTCCACTTCACATATTCATCGTCAAACTCAGTTTTTACCACTTTCCACGGTCCTGGTGTGTATGGCATGTTTCCCCTTTCATTGGGTGTGGGCCGCGGACAGATCCGCGGCCCCATATATGAT
>JBAVQS010000109.1:0-34533 GCA_049694275.1 Anaerolineae bacterium
TGGGGAGTAGCAGCCCGAATTCTTTGGGGGTGAGCCCCGTCAATGCGAGAAACTTCCGCTCATTATCTTGCAACTCATCGTAGCACAGCATGGGGTTAGTATACCCTATTTCGGATAACGTCTATTATGTCCTGACCCATCTCGTCATTCTCAAAGCGATGCAACAGACCGGCCGCCAGTTCGAAGAGTTCTCGCTGCCGTATTGTCTGGATGGCGTGCACCAAGTGCTGCAACAGACCGAGCCCTTGCTGCGCAAAGGCGCAGGTCCCGATTGGGAGCAACTGGAAGCGCGCCTCGTCCAGATTGTGATTGCGAAGGGTCTGCGCCCGAATCGCAAGCGCGAGCGGGTAATCACGATGGTCAAGCGCCAATTGCAACAATTGGCCCCGGCCGTTACCGGATCGCCCTAAGTTGACACTAATGCTCTGCAATCGCCCTGCTCAAGTCTCCCCACCCCCTACGCTCCGACCCGATTTCGATGTAAAATAAGACCGCCAGAATAAAAGGAGGACGTTATGTCATCTCTCGCGCCTGAACCCAACAATGGCAACCGGCCGCTGCCCGAAAGCGCTCAGCCCGGCGAGGAGCCGGCCCGCGACGGCGACGAGCTCACCGACGAGGAATTGGAGTGGGTCGTCGGCGGCACTGATCCACAGTACGCCGCGACGCAGTTCGAGCAACTGCAAAAGCCGGCCGCAACCAATCAAGGATAGAGAGGGCCATGTCACGCTTATTTCGCCAGGTCACGCTGGAGCGCTTATCTTCGCCCGAGCAGCTCGACTATGTCATGCGCATCGTCAGCCCGAAGGGCTGGCTGGCCCTGCTCGGGCTCGCCGGCCTGCTCGCGGTGGCGCTCCTCTGGGCTTTTTTGGGAACCGTGCCAGTCCTAGTCCACGGCACAGGGATACTGATTTCGACCGGCGGCATCGGCAATATCGTCGCGCCGGTCGGCGGAGAGCTCGTGGCCATTGACGTCAAGGTGGGCGATCTGGTCGAGGTGGGACAGGGGGTCGCACAGATTCAGACCGATGCCGGGACATGGACCGCAATCACCAGCCCCTATCAGGGCCGCGTCGTCGAGCTGACGGCGAACAAGGGCGACTCGGTCGAGCACGGAACACCCTTGCTGAGCGTCGAAATCGGCGCACGGGACAAGAACAACCTGGAAGGGGTCATCTATGTCGCGCCTGCCGACGGCAAAAAGATCAAGCCGGACATGCTCGTCCAGATCGAGCCGGCGACGGTCAAACACGAAACGTACGGGTATCTGATGGGCAAGGTGGTTTCGGTCAGCCCCTTTCCCGTCACCCAGCAAGAGATGCTGCGCGTTCTGGGAAGTCAGGACCTGGCACGCACCTTTAGCACGCAGGGCACACCGATCGAGGTGCGGGTCGCGCTGACCCCGGCCCAGACCCCCAGCGGCTATCAATGGTCCTCCCGCATTGGCCCGCCCGACCCGGTCAACAGCGGCACCTTTTCCACCGCGCTCGTCAAGATCAGCGAGCAGCGCGTGCTCAGCCTCATCCTGCCGGTATTGCGCTAATGCCTAATCCCATCCCCCCGCAAAAGCCAAACCGCGTCAAGACGCCGACCGTCCTGCAGATGGAAGCGGTCGAGTGCGGCGCCGCCGCGCTCGCTATCATTCTCCGCTATCACGGCAAGCTCCTCCCCCTCGTCGAGCTCCGCATCACCTGCGGCGTCTCGCGCGACGGGAGCAAAGCCAGCAATATCGTCCGCGCCGCGCGCCAGCACGGCCTGATCGCCCGGGGCTACCGCAAAGAGCCGGAAGGGCTCGTCAAGCTGCGGCCCCCGTTCATCATTCACTGGAACTTTAACCATTTCCTGGTGGTCGAAGGGTTCGGCAAGGACCGGGTCTATTTGAATGACCCCGCGCAGGGACCGCGCACGGTCAGCTATGAAGAGTTGGATCGCGCTTTTACGGGCGTCGTCCTCACCTTCGAGCCGGGGCCCCAGTTCGTTAAAAGCCGCGAGCAGCAGAGCACCCTCGCTGCGCTGCGCAAGCGATTGAAAGGCTCCGAGCGCGGGCTTGTGTATGTCGTGCTCGCGGGCCTGGCGCTCGTCATTCCCGGCCTCGCCATCCCCACCTTTTCACAGATCTTTGTCGATCAGATTCTCATCGGCGGGCTGCGCGATTGGATCGCCCCGCTCTTTATTGGCCTGGGCCTTACCGCGGTCATGCGCGGCGCGCTCACCTATCTCCAGCAATACTATCTGGTTCGCCTTCAGACCAAGCTCGGACTCACGACCTCGGCCCAGTTCTTTTGGCACATTCTGCACCTGCCAATCGATTTTTTCAACCAGCGGTATGCCGGCGAGATCGGCGCGCGGGTGGCGCTCAACGACAAGGTGGCGGAGCTCCTCTCCGGCCGGCTGGCGACCAACGCCGTCAATCTGGTCATGGCGGTGTTCTATGCCCTCCTCATGTTCCAGTACAACACCTTCCTCACGCTCATCGGCATCGCCATGGCGCTCGTCAACCTCGTCGCCCTGCGCTATGTCTCGCGCCGGCGGGTGGACGAGAACCAAAAACTGCTCCAACAGCGCGGCAAGGTGCTGGGCACTTCGATGTCAGGGCTGCAGCTCATCGAGACCCTCAAGGCGACCGGCGCCGAGTCCGATTTCTTTGCCCGGTGGGCTGGCTATTACGCTCAGTCGGTGACCGCGCAGCAAGACCTGGCGCTATCCTCCCAGCTCCTGTCGGCCGTCCCTCCCCTCCTCTCTTTGCTCACGACCGCCATTATCCTGACGGCCGGCGGCTTGCAGGTGATGGATGGCTATATGACGGTCGGCATGCTCGTCGCCTTTCAAAGCCTCATGGCGAGCTTTAGCGCGCCGATCAACCAGATGGTCGATCTCGGGGCGCAGCTCCAGGAAGCAGAAGGGAACATGAAACGGCTCGACGACATCCAGCGCAACAAAACGATTTCGCAGTCGGAGCGGCATAGCGAAGCTGAATTGGCCGAGGTCAAGCTATCGGGGCTCGTCGAGTTTCGCAACGTCACGTTCGGCTACAGCCGGTTCGACCCGCCGCTTGTCCAGGATTTCAACCTCACGATCAAGCCCGGCGCACGGGTCGCGCTTGTCGGCAGCTCGGGGAGCGGCAAATCCACACTGGCCCGGCTCGCCGCCGGGTTGTACGAGCCATGGTCGGGCGATATTCTCTTTGACGGCAAACCACGTCATCAGTTTGCGCGGCGCCTGATCACGAATTCGCTGGCGATGGTCGATCAGGATATCTTTTTGTTCAAGGGGACGCCGATGGATAACCTGACGCTGTGGGACCAGACGATCCCGCGCGAGCATGTTTTCCAGGCGGCCAAGGATGCGGCAATTCACAACGACATTGCGGAGCGATCCGACGGCTACGAGTCGACGATCGAGGAGGGGGGCCGCAACTTGAGCGGGGGGCAGCGCCAGCGGCTGGAGATTGCCCGCGCGCTCGCCGACAATCCCTCTATCCTGATTTTGGATGAGGCGATGAGCGCGCTCGATCCGCTCACCGAAAAAGAGATCGACGACAACCTGCGACGGCGCGGCTGCACCTGCCTGATTATTGCGCACCGCTTGAGCACGATTCGCGATTGCGATGAGATCATCGTCCTCGACCGCGGCCGGGTCGTCCAGCGCGGCGCGCACGCCGACATGATGCGCAGCGGCGGCCCGTATGCGCAATTGATCCGGGGTGAATCGACGGGGGCCCGCTCTGCAATCGATTCGGTCTGGGAGGCGCTCCAATGAGCGAGCGCCGTGACGAACCGCAAACAACCGGCCAGGACCAGGCTCAGGAGCTCTTTCTGCTCCGCCTCCGGCATAAGGAGGGGACGCTGGTCAAGGCCGGGAACAATAAACCGATTCTCCTGAACGACCCTGCGACAGTCTGGGTTGTCTACCGCGGGCGGCTCGACATCTTTTCAGTCCGAGTCGAGGGGGGCGAGGCGGTGGGCACCCGCCATCACCTCCTTCGCGTGCCGGCCGGCGAGGCGGTCATGGGAATCGCGCCCGGCCGCGAGCTCGAGCGCCTGGGCGAACCGCGCGGGCTCATCGCCGTGGGCGACATCGAGACCGAGGTGATTCGCCTGCGCCGCACCCGGCTCGTCCAGCTTGCGCAAATGAGCGAATACGCCGATCAGGTCGCCCGGTTGATTGACCGCTGGGTCATAGACCTGGGGCTGGGGATTGTGCGCGAATTTACGCCGAGGGAGAGTCAGGTGTTAGAGGCCGAAGCGACGGTCACCCTGCCGCCGAACGCTACCGCCCAACCCGCACGTGGGGTGCTGTGGGTCCGCCAGGTTTCGGGCAAGACCGAATTCATGGGCCATCGTCAGGTCCAACTCGATTCGGCTGTGCCCCTTCCCCTCTCCCCGGATACCTGGCTCAAGGCGGTTGAAGAGAGCGTGGTTTCCGGCAGTACGACCCGGTCGCTGGTGCATCAAGAGAATATCTGGCCGTGGCTGGATCACCATCACCAGGTTGTCTTGCAATGCCTCCTGTTGAACGCCGCGCGAGATCGCGCCGCCGAACATGAGCTGCTCAAGAATCGCGTCCAGTCGGATCAGGACCGCGTCGGCGAAGCACTGGCCCAGGTTGCGGCGATCATGGACCCAAGCTTTGCGCAGCTGGCGCGGCACACGACGCGCCACGACCGCCTCTTTCTCGCCTGTGAGCTTGTCGCCCAGGCGCTGGGTCTCACTCTCGAAACCCCGCACGCCGCTCACGGCGGCAGGGAGGGATACGACCCACTGGAAGCCATTGCCCGCGCCTCGCGCATCCGCATGCGCCGCGTCTTTTTGCGACAGGGCTGGGTGCGCGACGACAACGGTCCCCTGCTGGGTTACCTGGCACGCGATAATCAGCCGGTCGCGCTCCTCCGCGCCGCGCAGGGGTATAGCCTGGTGAATCCGGCTACGCAGGCCCGCACGCCAGTTACCGATGCGGTCGCCGAGCTCGTCAGCCCCTACGCAGTCACGTTTTACCGCCCGTTCCCGGACCGGGCGCTTCATGCCTGGGACTTGCTACGCTTTGGCGGGTTTGGCTCGCGGTCAGACCTTGTGACCATCCTGGCGCTCGGCGCGGCCGGCGGCCTGCTGAGCCTCGCCACCCCGCTCGCCACCGGCGTCATTTTCGACACGCTCATTCCGGGCGGTGCGCGCGAGTCACTGATGGTTTTCGGCCTCGTGCTGGTCGTCATGGCGCTTTCGGCAGCGCTCTTTCAACTTACGCAAAGCATCGCCCTCTTGCGCTTTGGAACCCGGCTCGATAGCTCCATCCAGCCCGCCATTTGGGACCGCCTGCTCGAGCTCCCCGTCCCGTTCTTTCGCGGCTATTCTTCCGGGGACCTGGCACAGCGCGCGATGGGCATTGCCACCATCCGGCAGGTTCTGACCGATACGGTGATTGCTACACTCCTGTCAACCATCTTTTCGATCTTGAACCTCGCGCTCCTCTTTTATTATGACCCCACCCTGGCGCTCACCGGGCTAGTCCTGATCCTGATTGTGGTCGGGATCATGTTCGCAGCAGGGCGCTCGTACCTGCACTATCATCGTGAGCGCATCCACGTGACGGGCGAGCTGGCCGGCCTGGTGCTCGAGCTGCTCACGGGGATTACCAAGCTCAGAGTGGCAGGGGCGGAAAGGCGCGCCTTTGCCACCTGGGGGCAGGAGTATGGGCGGGAACAGGCATTGGCCTCCAAGATGACCGATATCGATATCGTGATGGCAACGTTTCTGGCGATCTGGCCGCCCCTCGCCACGCTGATGATCTTTGCCACGGTCATCCTGGCGAGCCAAGCGCACCTCTCAACCGGTTCGTTCCTGGCCTTTAACGCCGCGTTCACCCAGTTCCTGCTCGCCGTGCTCACCACCGGCGGCGCGCTCCTCTCCGCGCTGAGCATCGTTCCGCTCTACGAGCGCGCCCGCCCAATCCTGCGAACGCTGCCGGAAGTGGCCGAAGCGCGCAAGGACCCCGGCGAACTCTCCGGGGATATTGAAGTGAGCCACGTCTCTTTTCGCTATAAAAAGGATGGGCCACTGGTGCTGGAGGATGTCTCGCTGCGCATCAAACCGCGCGAGTTTGTCGCGATCGTCGGCGCATCCGGTTCAGGCAAATCCACCCTCCTGCGCCTGCTCCTCGGATTCGAGGCGCCAGAGGCGGGCGCCATCCTCTACGACGGCAAGAGTCTCGCCGGCCTCGACCTGCGCGCGGTCCGCCGGCAGACCGGCGTGGTCCTGCAGAACAGCAAACTCATCAGCGGCAGCCTCTTTCAGAACATCGTCGGCGCGTTTCCGCTCACGCTTCAGGACGCATGGCAGGCGGCGCGGCAGGTCGGGTTGGAGGCCGAGATTCAGCAGATGCCAATGGGGATGCACACCTTTTTGCTGGGCGAGGGGAGCACGCTGTCAGGGGGCCAACGGCAGCGGCTCTTGATTGCGCGTGCCATCGTCAACAAACCGCGGCTCATCCTCCTCGACGAGGCGACCAGCGCGCTCGACAATCAGACCCAGGCGCTCGTCGGCGAGAACCTCGCGCGCCTGCAGGCCACGCGCATCGTCATCGCTCACCGCCTGAGCACGATCATTAACGCTGACCGGATCTATGTGCTTGACCACGGCAAGATTGTCCAGACCGGCAATTACAATCAACTCGTCCGGCAACCCGGCCCCTTTGCCGAACTGGCAAAACGGCAACTGATATAAAAATCCGCGTGGGGGGAGGACAACTGAACTATCCTCCCCCCACGCGGATATGCTTTGCGCAATCGACAGTCAGGCTGCCAGCCGCTCGGCAATCTCGGCCAGCAGCGCCGTGACAGGGTGGTTGGGGAAACGCAGGACGAACAGCCCGCCGCTCCCCAGCGCCGTAATCTCCTCTACATAGGGCACGACGCCCGCGACCGCGCACTGGTACTTGTCCGCAACCTCGGCCTTGACGCCAGAGAGATCATACTGCGGCGGGACTTCGTTGACGAGGAGCGCCACCTCGGGCACGCCCAGCCGGGTCGCAACCTCGGCAATCACCGCGGTCCCCTGATAGTCCTGCTTGTCGAGGTGCAGGACAATGGCCGTGAGGTCGGACGCGGCCATAAGATTGAGCACCTGTTCGTCTAGTCCCGCGTGGGATTCGACGAGAACCAGGTCGGGCTTGAGCTCATCCCCCAGCGCTTGCAAACCGCTGTTCAGCCGGTCGACGTCATAGCCGTCGCGGAGCACGCGCATCACTTCGCCGACGTCGGGCGTGGCAGGAACGAGATAGAGATGGCCCTTGTCGCCAGCGCTTCGGCCCGGGGTCAGGTCGTGAACAGCGTCGCGCATCGAACACTGCCCCAGAAGAAACGCATTGAGGCAATGGTCGAGCTCTTCGTCGACCAGGCTGAACAACAGGTGGAGGCTCGGCTCGAGCAAGTTCGCGTCGACGAGCGCAACGGCCCGGCCGCGTGCGGCGAGCAACACGGCCAGGTTGGCAGCGAGATTCGAACGCCCCACCCCGCGAGCAAATGAGTGAAAAACGATGGTCTTCAAGGGATTACCCTTCGGCAGTGCTCGGGCCGCCGCGGCGGCGCTCGCGCAATATCTTGGCACGTTCCTGAAGCCCCTGGAAGAAATCGCTGTCGACGATCTCGCTCACCTCTTTCTGGCGCTTGGCCTCATCGATCTCGATCTTGAGTTGCTGGATCTGCTGGCGCAGGCCCTGCTCACGGATATAAGCTTCGAGCGCGGCGATCGCCAGGTCCGAGAAGGACTCCATCATCTGCTGCAGATTCTGATCGAAGGGGACCACCTGGTGCGTTTCGGCATCCCGCGCATCCATCAATTGCATCACGCCCAGGACCTGGTTCTGACTGTTCTTGAGCGGAATGGCCAGCAGGGTGGTCGGCATCTCGTCCGTGTGCGTCCAATCGGTGCTAAAGTCCAGGTCGTCGGCCTGTTTGACATCATGAATGGAGATCGATATGCCGTCAATCGCCGCGCGGGCGGGAAGCACGCGGCGGTTGGGCGCGCCGGCGGCATCGACAAGCGGCAGCGGCGGGAAGGTAATCTCTTTGCCGGTTGTGCCGCCGAGGGCCAGATGCATCGAGTCATCGCGAAAGACGACGTACTTGAGACTATTCTCTGGCGTCTTCAAGTACAGCGTCGCCGCCTCGGCTTTGCAAAAGTCCTTGGCCTCGACCAGCATCTTTTCGAGGAGCAGATTAAAATCCTTTTCGGACGCCAGCTCGACGCCGATGGGAATGACGACTTCGAGTAGGTCGTCGGCGCGCTTTTTCTCTTTGCGAACCCGCAGAAGGGTCTGGCGCAACTGGCTAGTCATGTTGTTAAAGGTTTCGGCCAGGATGCCCGTCTCGTCCTTGGATTCAACACTGGCCTGCGCCTCCAATTCGCCGCTGCGAATCCGTTCGGCGACCTGCGTCAAACGGCTGACCGGCCCGGCGATGAAGCGGCGAGCGAAAAAGACCAGCAGTACACCGACCAGGAGCGCAACGAAACCGGAAGCGAGAATCAATTGATTGGCGGTGGCGAGGTCCTGCTGCCCGGTGCCCAATTCCTGCGTCAACAAAGTCTGTTCACCCTCGACCATCTGGTTCAAGAGCGCTTGCATATTGTCCGTCTGCGGGACAGCGACCGTGCTGAACTGGTAGAGATCCTCCCGCCAATGCGGCCCTTCCACTGCCTGGAACAGTTGCGGCGGGAGCTTGAGAAACGAATCGCGGTTCGTCCCGATCTTGTCAAGCAGTTGCTGCTGATTGGCATCGAACTTGCTCCGGTCGTTCGACAGCCGCTGCCAGTAGCTATCGTTGGCAGTCTGGTTGACCTGGTACTCGCCACGGAACACCCGGTTGCGTGTGGTAACATAACCGCGCAAGGCCGAGAACATGGCGGCAAAGGTCCCCTGAAAGTGCGCCAGGTCTTGCAGCACCCCGACACTATCGGCCGACGCGGTTTGCGTTTCAATCAGGGTGTTGATGTTGATGAGTACCTGGCCGGCATAGACCGTGCCGTCGGTGCTGAGCAAGCGGTAAGCCGGCTCACGGTCGAGCTGGTCATCACGCAAATCGAACAGGGTCCCAGGGAGCGCCTTCCACTTGGTATAAGCTTCTTCCAACTGAGCGAGACGCGATTGATCCTGCGGATCGAGATAGGGCTGGAGCTGGTCGAGGTTCGCGAGGTCCGCCTCAAAAGCCTGGGTGGACTGGGCATAGCTGTCGCGATATTTCTGGTCGCCCAACGCCAGGTAGCCGCGCATGTCCGAGAGCATGCGCAGCAGGTCAGCCTGGGCGCGGGAGGCGGCCAGCGCTGCCGGGACGCGCACATCGCTCGTCTGGTTAATTTTCTGCGTCGCCTGATAACTGCCATAATAGCTGACGCCTGCGCTGAGGAACACAAGGATGACGAGAATGCCATAGCCGAGCGTCAGCTTGGTGCCGATCTTGAGATTCTGCATATAGCCGAGGAGGCCCCGGCTCGACAAAGCGTCGACGGTCGCGAGGCTCAGCGGACCGAGTCGCGTGGGTTGAGTGCTCATGGGGTAACTCGCCTCCAATCCTTGATATTCCAGGTGTTCATATCCCACGGCGTCAGGTCAACACCCTGAATGGTCCGGCTGACCCCTTGCGCGTCGGCCAGATATACTACCGGGATCATGACCACGTCCTTGGTCAGCATGTCATTCATCTGGATGATGAGTTGGGCGCGCTTGGCCGGATCCAGCTCCGTCTGGCTCTGCTGGAACAGGTTCTCATAGTCCGGGCTGCACCAGCGCTCGTCGTTACCGCCTACCCAGTTGTTGGCTTTTTGGGGAATCTGCGCGCACGTCCAATTTTGCATATAGGCGCTGGGGTCCGGGTTGACGCTGCGGATGGCAAATTCCTGCATGTCCGCATTGAAACAGGTATCGCCGTCGGGATTGGATGCGCCGCAGTCGGCAAAGAGGATGCCCGAGTCCACAATCTTGAGCTCGACATCCACCCCGATCGATTTGAGCGCATCCTGAACAATCTGGCGAATCTGTGGAAAGTGCGTGCTGGGGGTCACATAGGTCACTTTCATCTTGACCCCATTCTTTTCCCGGACGCCGGTATTGTTCACATCCTTCCAGCCCGCCTGATCCAACAGGTCCGCCGCTTTCTTCAGGTCAAAATTATAGAAAGCGTTCGGCGAAGCGTATTGCGGCGGAGCGACAAGGTCATTCGTCGTGGGCTTGCCGACCGGGCCGTAGAGCGCCGCCATCGCTTCGCGGTTGATGGCATACGCAAAGGCCTGGCGCACGAGCGGGTCGGCAAAGAAGGGGTGTGGGAATTTCAAGCTAGACCGTTCGCCATCGCTCGTCGCCTGGCGCGGATCGGTTCGGTTCAGCATAATCCGATCGACCTTGGCGCCAAAGTTCGTCACCAGTTGGCCAGTCGTCGATTTGGCAAGGTTGGCCAGATCGGTCGGCGCCAGTTTGCCCATATTGTATGCATAGTCGACCGAGCCATCTTCAAAGACCAACCGCGCGGCTTCGTCAACTGTACCGCCGCCACGCATTTCGATCTTGCTAAAGTACGGCTTGTCCGCCTCGCGGAAATAGGGATTGGGTTCAAAGACGATCTTGTTGGTCTGCAAGATCTGTGCGCCCAGAAACAGCACCTCTTGCGGCTTGATACCAGGAGCAACGGCTCGGTAGGGACCGGTCCCGATGGGCAGCGTATTAGCCGGCGCCTTGGCGGCGTTTTCGTTGTTATAGGCGTCATAAATGTGCTTGGGCAAAATCGCCCCCTGAACACCGACGAATGGCAACGCCCAGGCCGGATTGACATCCGTAAAGTTGAGCTTGACTGTGTAGGGATCGACGACGTCGATGCTCTTGATAACCTTGTAGATCGAAGCGGTCTTGGCTTTGACCTTGGCATTGGTAGCAAATTGATAAGTGAACAGAACATCGTCCGCCGTAAACGGCTGACCATCCGACCATTTCACGTTCTGCTTGAGTTTCCAGGTCACGGACTTGCCGTCCGCCGCGAGCTCCCCATTGTCCTTGGAGGGAATTTCGGCGGCGAGGAAGGGGACAAGAATCCCATTCTTGTCAAAGCTCGCGAGCGGTTCGAGAGTAATTCGGCTCGGTTCCCAATCTTTGACCGACGAAGTTAAATGCGGGTTCAGAGTTGTCGGGGTATCCGTATTGACAATATAGAGCGTATCCCCCACGCCGCGCCCGGTTGTCCGAACGGTGGGAGTCGCCTGGGGCTTGACGCCGGTAATCTTGGGGACGCTGCTCGTCGCGCATCCGGCGAGCAGCGCCAGCAGCAGGAAGAAAAAGAGAGCAAATGCAGGTATCCTCATACGAGTATTAGACATATTTCTCCTTTGCACAGGATGATGCGCAACAAATTCAGCGCATCAGATCGACCAGGCATTGGGTTGGACTGTCAACCATGCTTGCCAGCAGGGACTCGAGTCGATTCAGCAGTTGCCGCGCCGTGTCAGAGTCCAGGCGCCGCGCATCCCAGGTCAGATACAAAGCGAGTTCCTTTCCGGGCACGGCCATCAGGCCGAGAGGATAATGCCACCAATCAACACCATCGACCGTCTGAGTCTCCAGCACGTCTTCGCCGGCCCGGTCTAATATGGCAGGCGCTGGCGCGAACATTCGCGGATAATTTTGAAAACGCAGAAAGCTATCAAAAAAGGGCGTCTGAATTGTTATATTACCCCATTCCTTTATTTGTGGCAATGCCCAATAGTCATGCTCGCGCATCTCAATCTGGAGCGTCTGCAATTGGCCCAGCCAGGAGACGAGCGGGACATCGGGCAACACCTGAACCGGCATAGGCAACGTACGCACGAACGGCCCAATCATCTGCTCGACGCCGGCCAAACCGGTCGGACGGCCGGACACGGTCACACCAAACGTCACATCTTTTCTACCGCTGTAGCGCGACAGGAGGAGCGCAAACGCCCCTTGTAGCAGAGTATTGGGAGTGAGACGGTGCTGTTGGGCAAAGGCATACCATTGCGCCGTCGTCGCCGCCGAAACCAGAGCGTGCGCCGCCATCGGCAAAGCCACCTCACCGGGCGATCCATTCGCCGCAAACAAGGGCGCTGGATCACAGGAGGCCAACGCCTTTTGCCAGAACGCTTGCGCCCGGTCCCGATCAGCCACATCCTGCCAGCGGTCGAGCAACCAGGCGATATAATCGCGAAAAGGATAGAGGGGCAGATCGATGGTCGTCCCTGAATGAAACGCGCGATACAGGCTGATGATCTCTTGCCAGAGTGGACCAATCGACCATCCATCCAGGGTAAGATGGTGATGGGTCCAGATGAGATAATGCGTAGTGGGGTCCAGGCGGACCAACGTCCAGCGCATCAAGGGCGGATGCGCCAGGTCAAACCCGAGCGCCTGGTCCTCGCGAATGAGCGCGGCGAGGCGGTCACGCTGCTCGCTCGCAGAAAGGCCTGACCAATCCTGTTCGCGCCACAGTGGCAACGTCTGCCGTAATACAATCTGAAGGGAATCACCATTCGCCAGCGCGTGGCGCATAAAAGCAGTGCGCAACGGCGCATGGTGTGCGATCACCTGTTGCCAAGCCTGTTTAAACGCATCGACGTCGAGCACCCCGCGCAGTTTATACTCTTGCTGAATAACGTAAATCGGGGGACGCGCATCCCACGCCTCCGCCAGCATCTCTGCCTGGCCTGGCGCAAGCGGATAGATCGCCTCCCAATCGGGATAGGCCTGTACAAGTAGTTCAAGTCTGGAACGATCCAGTTGTACCAATGCCAGATCACCGGTAGGGAGAAGGGACCCACTCCGTGACAAGCAATACGTGATAAGCGAACGTAGCGCTTGAAGGAAAGCCTCGGCCAAGCGCGCGACGGTCTCGCGCCGGTGGACCCGCGTGCCAAAGGTCCATGATACGATGAGACGCCTGCCAATGATCTGCGCGGTCACATCCAACAGATAACGTCGGGGCGCGTGCGGCGAATGTTCCGGGCCCAGCATTTCCGCAGAGGCGCTCCAAAGGTCGGTCGTCAGCGTCTGGTCGAATTGGCCCAGATAGTTAAAGCAGAGCCCGGCCGGAGGCTGAGCGCGCAACTTGGCGACCAGCAACGGATCGGGAGAGAGATAGTACAGTACGCCATACGCGACTCCCTTGTTCGGAATCCGCTCCAACTGTTCCTTGATGTGGACCAGCGCCTCGCCCGGTGCGGCCGCTGCCGGCAGATCGAGCCAGACCGGATAGACGGACGTAAACCAGCCCACCGTACGCGAGAGATCCAAATTGCCGGACAGCTCTTGGCGACCATGTCCTTCGAGATCAATGCGCACATGGCGCTGCCCGGTCCACGCCGTCCAAGTCTGCGCCAGCGCCGTAAGCAGCACATCGTTCATCTGCGTATGGTAAACCGGCGGCACATCCTGAAGCAGCGCTCGCGTCTCGTCCTCGGTGAGCGCAACCGACACCGTATCTGCGAATGCTTCAAAGTTATTCGCAACGCCCGCCGGATCGTCGACCGGGAGCAGAGGCGCCGGCTCTGATCGACTGAGCCAGTATTCGACCTCCTCCGGCTGTGGTGTGCGCGCGTACTCACTCTGCGCTTTAGCCCAGCGTTTGTACGAACTTGTCTTGTCTGGAAGTCGGATTTGTTCGCCGCGCTCGACCTGACCATAGACGGTCTGCAAATCCTCCAGCAGGATGCGCCAGGATACACCGTCAACAACCAGGTGATGAATGACGATAAAAAGCTGATCGGCGGCAACGGCGCCCCGCTTGAACCATGCAACACGTATCAACGGGCCGTTCGCAAGATTCAACCCGCGCTGCATTTCGGCCGCCCGGTCCTCCATCTGCTGCGCCTGTTCCAACGCGGCCACGGTAGAGAGATCAATCACATCGAAGGAGACCTGATCATCAGGCAGGGCAATCCACTGTCGCCACTCGCCCGCCGCGCGTTCGTAGCGGAGACGCAGCGCATCGTGATGCTTCAGAATCGCGGCGAGCGCCGTCTTGAGAAACGCGGGGACCAACGGGCGGCGCAGCATGAGCAACATGGACTGATTCCAGTGATTCGGCTCGGCGTGGTCCTGCTCGAAAAATCGCCGCTGAATCGGCGTGAGGAGCACCGGGCCGGTCGCCGGGCCCTGTTCGACAACCGGCGCGGGAACGTGAGCGACAACCGTTGCCAGCCCGGCAATCGTCTGGTACTGAAAGAGGTGTCGCGGGGCAAGCCGGTAGCCCGCCTGAGTCGCACGCGCGACGATTTGTAAACTGAGGATGGAATCGCCGCCGAGGTCAAAGAAATTATCGTGAATACCGACCCGGTCAACGCCCAGGACCTTTTGCCAGATATCCGCCAGGATCTGCTCGGCCGGGGTCCGCGGCGCGACAAAGGACTGCGCCAATTCCGGGCGCGCAGAATCAGGGTCGGGCAGACGCCGGTGATCGATCTTGCCATTCGACGTCAGCGGGAATGCCTCCATCAAGACAAAGGCAGCAGGAATCATGTAATCAGGAAGTTGAGTCTTGATAAAGCCGCGTAGTTCGTCGATGGGCAGGGCACTCTCCCCTTGCGGCCGGATATACGCGATGAGCTGTTTGTGCCCGGTTCCCTGATCAACCTCACGCGCCACCAACAATGCTTCTAGCACGCGCGGGTGCTGTTCCAGGACCGTCTCAATCTCGCCCAATTCGATACGATATCCGCGGATCTTGACCTGGCGGTCAACGCGGCCGAGAAATTCAATTGTACCGTCCGGCAGATAGCGCGCCCGGTCGCCCGTCCGGTACAATCGCTCGCCGGGTGTGCTCGCAAAAGGATTGGGAACAAAGCGCGCGGCGGTCTGATCGGGACGATGCAGGTAACCGCGGGCAAGGCCGGCCCCACCGATATAGAGCTCACCCGGGACGCCAAGAGGAACCAACCGGAGATGCACATCAAGCAAATAGACTTGGGCATTCCGCACCGGCCGGCCAATATTGGGTGCGAGTGCAGTGGGCAGAACGGGACCAATAGTCGAATCGACTGTACATTCAGTCGGGCCGTACAAGTCGTAAAAGGTAAGAGGCGATGCCGACGCGAGGGTCAGCCAGAGGGTCAAGTCGATTGCCTCCCCTGCGACCAATACCTTGCACAATGCCAGCCCGGTACGCGCCAGCAAACCTGCCGCCAGCAACAGACGCAATTGGGATGGCGTACAATCCAGCACGTCGAGGCGGTACCGCTCAATATAGTCCAGCAGCGCCGGACCATCAAACCGGATGTCGCCGGGAATAATATGGAGCGTATGCCCATTCAAGAGCTGAATCCACTGCTTGACCGAAGTATCAAAAGACAGGGGCCCGTTCACACTCACGTTCAGCGGGACCGGCGAGGAGGGCGCGTAGACAGCATGGTCCAATGCCGCCCATAAATTGAGCACGGAGCGGTGCTGGATCACGACGCCTTTCGGAATACCGGTCGAGCCTGATGTATAGATCAGGTATGCGGTATTCTCGGGAAGCGCGCGGCCGATGGGGTTCTCCTCGCGCTCACGCACAACTCTATTCCCGCCGGTATCAAGGCAAACAACCTGCGCAGCCATAACAGGTAAGCGCGAGGTGAGATGCTGCTGCGTGACGAGAACCGGCGCGCCGCTATCTTGGAGCATCATGGCCAATCGCTCCGGGGGATAGTCGGGGTCTATAGGCACAAAAGCGCCGCCCGCCTTGAGAATGCCCAGTACCCCGACCAGCATGTCGAGTGAACGCTCGACACACAACCCAACGCAGACTTCGGGGCCGACCTGTTGCTCGATCAAAAAATGCGCGAGCAGATTGGCGCGCCGGTTTAACGCGTCGAACGTGAGCGTGTCCCCCTGGTATGAGAGCGCGACTGCGTGGGGTGTCCGCGCCACCTGCGCCTCAAACAACTGGTGGATGCATTCGTCCTGGCGGTAGGGAGCGGCGGTATCGTTCCAATCCAACAACAGGCGGCGATCCTCCTCGGCGCTCAACAACGATAGGTCGTCAATCCGTTGCGACGGGTCGCGCGCAATTTCTTCCAACAGGTTGCGCAGACGCCCGATCATTTGGTTGATCGTCGCCGCTTCAAAGAGGTCCGTGCTATAAGTCAGGGTTCCGGCAATTCCAGCCTGATCTTCCTCCAGGGACAGACTCTGATCGAACTTGGCAGTGCCGGTATCGATCGGCAGCGGAGTAGCACGAATTCCATCCAGTTCCAATCCTGCGCCGGGTGTATTCTGAAGCGAGAACATGACCTGGAATATTGGGGTCTCACTCAGACTGCGTTCCGGGTGCAGAACCTCGACCAGTTTTTCGAACGGAATGTCCTGGTGATCCAAAGCCCCCAGCACGATTTCCCGTATGCCTGCGACGAGCTCCTGAAAGGTGGGATTGCCTGAGAGATCGACGCGCAGGGCGAGCGTATTGGCAAAAAAACCGATGAGCGGCTCGAGCTCGCGGCGATTCCGATTTGCGACCGTCGTGCCAATGACAATATCCGGTTGGCCGCTGTGGCGCGCCAGCCAGATGGCAACCGCCCCGAGGAGCGTCATAAAGAGCGTGACATTCGATTGCTGGCCGAACGTATTGAGCCTGTCCCGCAACAGCGACGAAAACGCGAAATACTCGGTCCGGCCGTTGGGGCGGCGCACAGCAGGACGGGGATGATCAGTCGGGAGTTCGAGGGCTGGCGCGCCGGCGAGCTGCGCTTGCCAATAGCTCAGTTGCCGGGCCAACACTTCGCCCTTGAGCCACTCCCGCTGCCACCGGGCAAAATCGGCATACTGAATGGGCAGCGGAGGCAAGGGGCTGGGATCGCCTTTCAGAAAGGCGTGATAGAGCGCAGAGAGCTCCGCCAACAGCACTCCGAGCGACCACCCATCGCCAATGATATGGTGCATGACCCAAAGGAACACATGCTCTGATGCATCCAGGCGGATGAGGGTGGCTCTCGCCAGAGGCCCCAGAGAGAGGTCAAAGGGACGCCGCGCCTCGCCCGCTAACATCCGTTGCACCGCGGGCTCCTTCTCAGCAAAAGGCAGCGTCGAAAGGTCTATCATCTCTATGGGCAGAGGCTGATCGGCGTCCATCACCTGCACCGGTGCGCCGTCGATCAGGGAAAAGCGCGCGTGCAACACCGCGTGTCGCCCGGCGATCTCCTGGAAGCTTGTCTTGAGGATTGGAATATCAAGGGGACCGCGGAGGCGGTAAGCAAAGGGAATGTTATAGGTCGGGCTTGGCCCATCTAATTGATCGAGAAAGACCAGACGTTGTTGCGCAAACGAGAGCGGAATTTCTCCGGTGCGTGGAAAGGTGGGGATGGCATCATCCGCCAATGGGGACAGCGGCCCATTCTGTTGCACAAAGGAGATCAGCTCGGCTTTGAGTGCGACCAGTTCAGCCCGCAGGGCAGGAGTGAGCGCGCCCTGGGGAGCGCTTACCCGTAGACTCTCACCTTCAACCCATACCCGTATTTGCAGGCGACGCAGTTCACCGACAAGCTCCGGGAGACTGCTCACAAAGAGAGTTCCTCCCGTTCTCCGATGATTGAGGCGTCCGTTCGAGGGGATGCGGGATACGTTTCGATGTACCGGGCGAGCGTGGCCACGCTCGGCCATTCAAAGAGTGCACGCACCGGCAGATCGATATTCCAGTCCGCGCGCAGATGGGAAACAACCCGCGTCGCGAGGAGAGAATTCCCGCCCAGCTCGAAGAAATTCTCGTTCACGTCCACCCGGCTGATTCCCAGGATGGTGGCCCAGGTCTGGGCGATGTGCTCTTCGGTCGGCGTACGCGGACCAACGAATAAAGGTCCTTCCACCCGCCGCGAGAGATCGGGCGCCGGAAGCGACTGCCGGTCAATCTTGCCGTTCCCATTGAGCGGCATCCGGGGCAATCGCGTCCAAAATGCCGGAAGCATGTAATCCGGAAGGCGGGATGAGAGAAAGCGGCGCAACTCGGCAGGCGTCGGCGCAGGCTCACGAGCCGCGACAAAGTAGGCCACCAACTGCTTATTCGAGTCTGGAGGTCGCTCCCAGAGAGTGACGACCGCCTCTTGCACGGAGGGGTGCTGCCGGAGGGCCGCCTCTATCTCTTCCAACTCGACGCGGAAACCGCGCACTTTGACCTGGAGATCGGTGCGTCCCAGGAATTCGATATTCCCATCAAGCAGATAACGACAGAGGTCGCCGGTGCGATACAAGCGCGTGCCCGGGTCGCCGCTGAAAGGATCCGGGATAAATCGCGCCGCCGTCAGATCCGCGCGGTGGAAATAACCGCGTGCCAGGCCATTGCCCCCAATGTACAATTCGCCCGGTACGCCAATGGGCACCGGCTGCATGGCGCCGTCGAGAATATAGACCCGCACATTACCGATGGGGCGACCAATCGGGATAATCGAGTCGAACGCGCCGCCGCCCATTTCAAACGGCTGACACATGGTTGCGATGATCGTCGTTTCGGTCGGCCCGTACGTATTTATGAGATTCACCCGCGGATCAACATGTTCTCGCCACTCGGCCAGGCGCTCAGGCTGGGCCCGTTCGCCGCCGATAATCACCAAGCGCAAAGAGTCGGGAATCTCGCTCTGGCTCAGCCCCGCATGCGCCAGCTCATGCCAGTAAGCGGTCGGCAGATCGAGAACGGTGATCCCCCAGTCCTTGCAGCGCGCCATGAAACCCTGCGTGGACGACAACATCTCGTCATTTCGAAGGACCAGGGTTGCCCCGCTCGTCAGGCAGGGCATGATCTCTTCGAGGCTGGTATCAAACGTCAACGAGGCAAACTGCAACACACGATCGCCCGGCTGGATGACGTATGCCCGGCTCAGCACCTGGATAGTTGCATCCAGCGAACGGAAAGAGAGCATGGTCCCTTTTGGCTGCCCGGTGGAACCAGACGTATAGATGATATAGGCCAGGTTATTCAGGTCTGCACGCGGAGGTAAATTGTCGCCGGGATATTGGGCCACCACCGGCCAATCCACGTCGAGGCAGATGAGACGGGCATCATAGGCTGGAAAGGATGCAAACAGGCTTTCGCGTGTCAGGATCACCGGCGCATGGGTGTCGCTCAGGATATACGCCAACCGCGCCGGAGGATGAGCAGGATCGAGCGCAACAAAAGCGCCGCCCGCTTTGAGGATGCCCAGCAATGCCACCAGCATTTCAACCGAACGGTCCAAGTAAATCCCAACCCGGACCTCGGGACCCACCCCCATGCCGACGAGAAAATGCGCCAGTTGATTGGCGCGTTCGTTCAATTCCCGATACGTGAGCTGCTGGTTTCCTGCGATCACGGCGAGCGCGTCGGGGGTTTCCCGAGATCGCGCCTCAAACCGGCGATAGATCAGCTTGGTTGGCCCGGTATCTACGCGCGTGTTATTCCAATCCACGACCAATTCGCGGCGCTCAGGCTCGGTCAACAGGGAAAGATCTGCTATGCGGCGGTTGAGGCCGGCGGCAAATCCTTCAAACAAGGTACGCCAGTGTCCGAGCATTCGCTCGACGGTAGCATCATCCAGCCGAGGGCGCTCATATTCGAGGCGCAGTACTAACTCGCTTTCGCCATACCCAGCCGCCGTCAATGGATAATTGGTCTGTTCAAGCAGAGTAAACTCGCGCTTTTCCCATTCGCCTCCCTGGGCGCGCAAGAGCGTATTCAATTCGTCCCGCTCAAAAACCAAGAGGCTGGAAAAGAGCGAGGACCCGCGCGGGGTTTCACTCCATTCTTGAATTTTGTACAGCGGCGTGTGCTCGTAATCACGCAGGGTGATCCACTCGCGTCGCAAGGCCTTGAGCAACGACAAGAGAGAATCCTCCGGGCGCACCTGCGCCCGGACGGGGACGGTGTTGACAAAGAGACCGATCATGCCCTCCGCGCCGAGTCCATCGAATGCCGAACGCCGGCACGCACGCACCGCTCCAAAAACGACATCTCGCTCGCCGCCATAGCGATGCAGCAATAATGCCCATGCGCCCTGAACGAGCGTATTGAGCGATAACCCCTGCTCCTCGGCGATGGATTTCAGACGGTACGTGATCGCCGCCGGGAGCCGAGTCTGCTTCCATCCATGACCGGATGCCGGCTGCGCAGCCCTGGCAACGACGAGCGAGTTGGGCGTTCGAAACCCCCTGAGCAGCTCACGCCAGAAGGACGCAGTCTTGGACCAGTCCACACTTTGAAGCCATTCGATATAATCGCCAAAAGGCCGCGACGGCGCGAGCTCGAGATCGCGGCCTATATGGAAAGCATCGTACAGGTCAAATACCTGGGTGAGAACCGGGGCAAAAGAACGCCCATCCATCAGAATATGATGAAAGGTCCAGATGAGCCGATAGTCCGCCTCTCCAAACTGGACCAATACCAATCGCATGAGCGGGAGTCGGCCCAGATCAAAACCGCGCAACCGGTCCGTTCCGATCAGTTCGTCCAGCCGGGTTTGCTGTTCGGCTGCGGAAAGGGCTCGCCAATCCATCCGTTCGAGGGGGCATCCGGCTTGCGCATGGACCTCCTGCACCGGCTGATCGAGGCCGCGCCAACGAAACGCAGTTCTAAGAACCGGATAAAACGCGATGACCCGCTGCCAGGCGCGGTCCAACGCCTCCGCATCGACGGGATGAGCCAGCGCACCGATAATTTGTTCAATGTCAACCCCGGAACCGGGGGCATACAGGGCATGAAAAAGCATCCCTTGCTGCAGGGGTGACAACGGATAAGAAGCCTGAATCATAGATCAAGAATCAAAAGCGTCGTACAGCTTGTGCAGCTCACGCGGGCGCGTCCGGGTTAATTCGGCGACGCGGTCGCTGGTTTCACGCAACCGCTGGCTCAGGACGTTGATCAACTCGAGTGAGAGGTCTGGATGCTGGCGGGCCAGAGCAATCAAGGGCTCGCGACGAATACGCAGGGTCAAAGTATCCTGAGTCGCCACCGCCGAGGTGGTCCGCACACTATTATCAAACAGGTTCATTTCGCCAAAATAGGAATAGGCGTCGATATTCGCCAACCGGGCAAAAGAGCCTTTGCGTTTTTCCTGCTCAATTCCCACACGCCCACTTACCACCACATAAAGCACCCCCCCGGCATCGCCTTCATTAAAGAGGCGCGTATCCGCTGCGAAGAATTCCTCTTCACACACATTCGCCAGAACACGGAGCTGCTCAACAGTCATTCCCTGGAAAAAGGGAACCTGCTTTAAAAAGATGATTTTCTCAATGCTTGAGAGCATCTGTTCCTCCTCGTGCAAGAGCGTGGTAGAACCTTTAGCGAGCTGCACGCCGCCTGCCGCCATCGTCCGCAGGGCGGCCAGCGCCGCCCGCCGGACCTCAGGAATCGAATCAGCGGCGGCGGCATCCAGGAGCGATTGAATCTCGGCCCGGGTCAACCCGGATTCGGACGGTGTAGCAGACGGAGACGGGGTAACTGCAGGCGGCGGAGCGACAGGCTCCGGTTTCGGCGCGGCGGTCTCCTTTTTGTCGACGGCATCCTCGCCCCCACCCAGCGCCCCCAGGAGATCCACACCGCGTCCCCGGCGGCCGCGGCGGCTGGCTTGCGAGTCGCTCGCTGGAGCATCAGCAGTCGCCGTCGGCGCATCGGGAGGCGGGGGCGGCGGCGCAATGGGCGGCTGGACCGGCGTAAGAGCTGTGCCAATCTGTCCAAGCGCAAAAAGCGTGACCGTTCGCAACCACGGATCGGCCGTCGCTCCGGCGAGTTGCTGAATGGTCTCCGACGTGCTCGAATGCTCCATCTCCCAGGTTTCTTTGGAAAGGTCCAGTAAATGGGTCAGAGACACATTCGTCTCGAACAGGGGCGCCACCAGGTTTGCCGTTTGCGGCGTCGTCAGCGATTCGAGCGCCTCGCGGGCATTAGCCTGCATTCGCGAATCGGGGCTGCGGAGTGAATCATGAATAACCTTGACCGCATCCGGATCATGAATCGCGCCCAGCAGGTAAAAGATCTCGTCGGTCGCCTGCTCGTTCTGTTCACGGAGCGCGCGCTGCAGGATATCAATCGCCGAGTATCTGGCACAGGGATCAAGCGCCTGAACCTCCCCATAATTGCGATAAATTGAGAGCAGGTTTCCGGTAATATGCGTCTCGGTAATGAGCGAGCTAAACTCGCGCGGGTTGATCTTGCTCAGAACCACGGCCGCCATTTTACGAATTTGCGCGTCCGGCGAATTGAGCGAGGGATGAATAAGGGGAATGACCGGCTTGCCAATATGCGCAAGGGAATTGACCGCCACGGCCCGAACCTCTGCGCTTGGATCCCCCAATGCCCCGAGCATCGCCTGCCGCGCCTCGCGCGTCCCCATCTGCGCCAGGATCACAAGCGCGGCGGCCCGCACACGCTCTACGGGATCATTCAGCAGGTGTTTCGTCCGCGTCACGATCTGACCGTCGAGCGATTCATTAAAGATGCCTTTACGCGACGGATCGGCAACACCCTTGGTGATCTCTTCCAATCCGGTCGCCGCATCCAGGCGCACCTGGTCTGAAGAATCACCCATATAGTCGAGGAGCCGATTCACCGTTCGCTCAACGACGCTACGAGTCCGGGTCCCGATCTTCGTCAAAATAACGATACCGGCAGAGCGGGCTTGCGAATCTTCACCAGCCAAAAGCTGGTCCAGCGCTTGAACAGCCGGCGCCAGATCATAAAAGCCTTCCGAGCGGGTCAGCGCCGAGAGCGCCCGTAATCGCACCCCCAGGTCAGCGTCCTCGACGAGCGTGAGCATTTGCTCGATGAAAGACTTGTCGGAAGGGGTCGAGATTTGCTGCAAGCCGGAGATCGCCGCTTGCCGCACATGCGGCTCGGGGTCAGCCAGTGAATCGGAATAGAGCTGCGTGATCGCATCGCTGCGCAAATCGGATGCGGTGAGCACGTCAATCAGTGCAGCACGGGTGCGCGCCTCACCCGTGCTCCGGGTGACGGCGGCAAGAATCGGCAAGGCTTGTGCGCCGCCAACCTTGACGATCAGTTGGGCCAGGAAAATGGTGAGCTCGTGGTTGGCGCTGGCTTCGAGCTTTTTCTGCAACTGGGTCAGCGTCGTGGGATCGGCGGCGGTCAACTCGGACGCTTCCTGTGAGAGCAGGAAGGAATAATCCTCTTCTTCCAGCATCTTGACCAGCGCCTGGGCATAGCGCCGGCGAATCAGAAAAGCTGATACGAGATAAAGGGTGGCCAGGCTACCGATCAGGGCCGGCACAAACCAATCGACGGTGGCGACCATCGGAAGCAACAACAAGAGACCACCGACGAGCGAACCGAGCGGCACGACCACCCCGGTTACAAAGGCGCGCGAGCGGCCGCGAATCCGAACGGGCACGGCGTTATAGAGCAAGTTATTGACCGGCGTGTAGAACGAGACCCGAAATGCAGATCGGTCAAAATAGGCCGCCGAGGCGCTCGGTACGCCGGGCAATAACACGAGCCCCGCACAGGCAAGAAGATTTCCGAGCGGAAAGATCATGCTGGCGTTTCCAACGCCGAGCCGCGCAATCAGACGACTGGTCAGAAACAGGAGTACCGGCAGCACAAACAGGTTGCCGAGACCGGTCAGCAACGCCAGATAGGAGGCGAACTCCTTGGATGTCCCAAACGAACGGAGCAGTAGTCCACTCGATTGATACTCGAGCAGTGAAACCAGAATCATCAACACGCCGGTGCTAATCGCCGTCCAGAGCATGAACGACGACTGACGAATCTGGGATAAGCCTTCGACCATACTGGAGACGTACGACTCGTGCCCTTTGGTAGAGGCAGACTGCCGGGGTGGTTCTACGCGCCCTCGCTTTTCCTTGAGGATCAGGGGCATTCCCCATACGAGCGCCGCCATCGCGAGGGTCGTGCCCAGCCAGATGGCGATAATCACCGGCTGATCAACCCGTGTGGTCAGCAAAGACAGGGTTAAACCGGCGACGATTGAACCGGCGCGAAAGCCGGCAGCGCTCAGCGGCTGGATGCGCTTGGCCGATTGAATATCGTACAGGTTGTTGAGAAAGGTGAAAAAATGCGCGTTAAAGACCACCGT
Source organism: Anaerolineae bacterium (assembly GCA_049694275.1). GTDB lineage: Bacteria > Chloroflexota > Anaerolineae > UBA4142 > SHND01 > JBAVQS01. The sequence goes on from JBAVQS010000109.1 coordinate 24,033, forward strand.
CCAGGCCGCGTCGAGAAGATAGAGCAGCGGAAAAGCAACCGTCGCCATCACGATACCCAGCACCACCACGCCCGACAAAAGGAGCGCCAGGCCGGAAGCGATGAAAACCGCATAGAGAACAAAGAGAGCAATCAGGAGGGTATCATTTGGAATGCGATCGACAAAGGCCGTGTAAATCGCCGACGCCAGAACCGAAAGGAGCGAGCTCGAGACCAAAATCCAGGGGAGCGCTCCCACCCCGGCCTGCTTCAAGAACGCCGCATAGGCCGTCGTCGTCCCCCAGACGGCAGCCACGTTCAATAGCAAGGAGATGAGAAATAATAGAGAGACGCGCGGCCATTCGTTGGCCCGAAGATTAAAGAGCTTGAGGAGTTGTGCCGTCATAGATTTCCCTCCGCGCCTGCCTGGGGTCTATGGAGTAGCTGATGAGAGCGGGCTGGGTTGATGTGTGATGCGCAAGCCATCCTGGATAGGTGAGATTGCCGGCCCGGCGCTCGCCCAGTAGGGACAAGCGCAATACCCTCCAGGTCCCCGCCGATCAAGGGAGACCGACGCCGCGCTTATTATCATCGCATAATTAGGCATATCTTGTCAATTACCACTACACCTATACACTAATGCGTTCGCACTGTTTTAATGCGCGCACCAATTCCTCGACACGGATTGGTTTGCTAACAAAATCGTCCATCCCGGCAGCCAGGCATTGCTCGCGGTCCTCCGGCATCGCATTCGCCGTCATTGCGACAATGCGCGGGCGCACATTCGCGTTCTCTCCACGGCAAATCGCGCGAGTCGCCTCTAGCCCATCCATCTCTGGCATTTGCATATCCATCAAGACCACATCATACGGTTGGCGCTTGAGTGATTCGAGCACTTCCAGCCCATTGGCCGCCAGATCGGCCCGATAACCCATCCGCTGTAGCAGCCGCAGGGCCACCTTCTGGTTGACCGGATTATCCTCCGCCAGCAAAATCCGGAGCGGATGTACTTGCCCCATACAAGGATCAAACTGGGATTTGTCCTGACTCGGCGCCGGCGACTCGATACGCCCATAAAGCCCGGCGAGCATGTTGTACAATTGCGAGGCTTTGACCGGCTTGACGAGAAAGGCTGCCAGATCCAACTGCGCGGGGCTCACCTCGTGCTGGCCCAGCGAACTCAACAGTGCAATCTGCAACGACCTGGAATCCCGGAACTTGCGCAGCTCTGTTGCCAGGGTCAAGCCATCCATATCCGGCATCTGGTAATCGAGCAGCGCCACATCAAACGGGTCGCCCTGTTTGACCCATTCCAACGCCTGGAAAGGGGAAACCGTATCCCGCGGGGCCATGCCCCAGGCCTGCGTCTGCAGGAAGAGAATATGACAATTGGTCTTGCTATCATCCACAATCAAGATTCGCTTACCCTTGAGCGAGGGATTCAGCGATTGCAGATGGGCATGCGCCGGCAAAGGCGGGGCCGTCGGGGCAACCAGGGTAAAATTAAAGGCGCTTCCCTTACCCGGCACACCTTCACTTGCCACCCACATCGTTCCTCCCATCAACTCACACAAGCGCTTGCTAATGGCAAGCCCCAACCCCGTCCCGCCAAACCGCCGCGTGGTCGATGTATCTACCTGACTGAATGACTGGAACAGCCGGTCTTGGCGTTCGAGCGGAATGCCAATCCCCGTGTCGCGAACGGAAAAGTGGAGACTTGCCGTTAGAGAAGGTTGGCCCGCAGACGAGCGGTCGGGCAATGAGCCTTCGTCAGTCGTCAGTCCTCCGTCATTCGTCGTGACCGTCAGCACCACCTCGCCGCGCTCGGTAAACTTGACCGCATTACCAAGCAGGTTGACCAGAATCTGTCGCAACCGCGTGACATCGCCAACAATGGCCGCCGGCACATTCTGATCCACCATACAGGCTAAATTGAGCTCCTTTTCGGCGGCGCGACCGGCTAACAATTCGACTGCACTCTCGACACATTCGCGGAGATCAAACGGCTGGCGCTCCAATTCCATTCGCCCGGCCTCAATCTTGGAAAAGTCGAGGATGTCGTTAATGATGGTCAGCAGCGCGTCGCCGCTCTGTCGAATCGTTTCGACAAACTCGTGCTGGTCCGTTGTGAGCGGGGTATCGAGCAGCAATCCCGTCATGCCGATGACAGCGTTCATGGGCGTGCGAATTTCGTGGCTCATGGTCGCCAGGAATGCGCTTTTGGCCCGGGTCGCCGTTTCGGCCGCGTCCTTCGCCTGTTGCAAGGCTACCTCTACCCGCTTACGCTCGGCAATCTCGCGCTCCATCTCGGCATTCGCCTGCGCCAACTGCGCAGTTCGGTGCGCCACCCTCTCTTCCAGCGTCTGGTTGGCCTGTTCCAACTCGGTCCGCGCCTGTCGCAGCTCGCCGGCCGCCTTGTGCGCATGGGCGAGGGTGTTCTCTTGAAAACGATGAAAGAGTACCAGCAGCACCAAGGTGGCGACCATGAGAAAGGTCGAATAGGTCTCTTCCGTAAACCAGGCGCTGAGCGTCAGCGGGTTATCCTGATAAATCAGCCAGCCGTTGAGCATCCCATGCGTGGCAAAATAAGCAAAGAGGATGTTCGTCGCGGTGCTGAGAACCGCCATGAAAATCCCCGAGCGCACGCTAATGAGGATCGTCGCCAAGATCGGCAGGACGAGCATGAATTCCTTGCCAACTCCGGCGAGGCCGCCGCGCCAGTAACTGGCGACGCCGAGACCGTAAACTACCAGCAAAAAACCCCAACCGCGCACCCGTAGATCACGCGGGCGTAAAATCCCCCAGGTCAAAAGAAAAAGTAAAAGCAGAATCGAGACGAACGTCGAGGCATCTTTGTGATTCTGCAGGTCGAGCACAACCATGACGAGGGCAGGCACACTGATTGCCGCTCCAACGACCAGCATCACATCCAATATCCGAGCGCGCCACTTTGCCAAAAGCCCCGTTGTCTCTGGCAAGTCCTGGAAAAGGGATTTCATAAGACCCCCTACTGAATCACGACAAAGACATTATATCATCTTTAGAATTGACGCCCGTTGACATTTCCACCAATCTGTCTATAAAGGAGACATGTCCCTGAATTCATTACGCGCCGCCCGCCACCATCTTCTCGAATCGGCAATTCGCCGGCTGGACCGCCGCATCGCCGTCCTCCAGATCATCAGCGACCGTGTCTCCTGGGTCCGCGCCGCGATTGTTCTGATTGGCCTCCCCCTCGCCTATGTCGCCTTTACCGGGAACGCGCTGGCGGGGTGGGGAACGCTCGTTGCGACCCTGATTTTCTTTGGCGTCGCCGTCAGGTATCACCGGCGACTGGAGGGCTGGGTCGACACCTTTGAAATCGGGCGTGACCTGAAATCCGATCATCTGGCGCGCATGACTCTCGACTGGGAAAATATCCGTTCCCCTTCGCCCCTGGACCTCACCGGCAAACGCGCCCGCGCGCTCGACCTGGATCTGACCGGTCCGCGCTCCCTGCACCAATTGCTCGACACAACCGCCAGCCGGCGTGGCAGCCAACTCATCGCCGATTGGCTGGTCCCAGCCCAGCCCGATATCGCGGCGACCCTCCAGCGGCAGCAGATCGTGCGCGAGCTCACGCCGCTCACTCGCTTTCGAGACCGTTTTCACCTCACCTTTTATCGCGTCCTCCGCGAGCGGATGGAGGGAACGGGGCTACTCGAATGGCTCAAAGAAGAATTTTCCGCTGCGCGCCTGCGCTGGGTCCTGCCACTCGCCCTCTTGTGGGTCATTCTGAATATTGCGCTCTTTATCCTGTATGCCCTGGCGAACTGGCCTGCCTACTGGGTCGTTTCCCTGATCGGCTATTTTGTACTGTACCTGGCGAATCAGAGCATCCTCAGCCCCGCCCTGGAAGCGATGACCCGGCTCGATGCGGAGCTCGACCGGCTGCACACAATTTTTCGCTATCTGGAAACCTACCCCTATTCAAACCAGCCCCAGCTGGCCCAATTGTGCGCGCCATTCCGAGAGCCGGGCCATCGCCCCTCGGCGCAAATCCGTCCCATCAAAATCGTGACGACCGCCGTCAGCCTGCGCTCGAATCCGCTCCTGGGAGTTCTGCTCAATCTTGTCTCGCCCTGGGATTTTATCCTGGCCGCGCTGGGCAACCATTACCGGGCACAGGTCGCGCAAGCACTCCCCGTATGGATCGACCTTTGCCAACAACTGGATGCCCTGATTGCGCTTGCCGATTTCGGCTATTTGAATCCCGAATACACTTTCCCTGAGCTCGTGTTGGACGCGCGGCCGGTCCTCGCGGCCTCAAGCCTGGGACACCCCCTCATCCCCTACCCCGCGCAGGTTCGCAATGACCTGACCCTCCAGGCGCCGGGTCATGTGGATATCATCACGGGATCGAATATGGCGGGCAAGAGCACCTTTCTCAAAACGGTGGGGGTGAACCTTTGCCTGGCCCTCGCCGGTGCGCCGGTCGACGCCGCCTCATTTCGTGCAGTCCCCTTCCGGCTCTATACCTGCATTCGCATTACCGATTCGATCGTCGATGGGTTCTCGTATTTTTATGCCGAGGTCAAGTCTCTAAAGGGGCTGTTGAATACACTTCAAGCCCCCAATCCTCTGCCGCTACTCTATTTAATCGACGAAATTTTTCGAGGGACGAACAACCGCGAGCGCCTCATTGGAAGCCGCGCCTATATCCGGGCAATCGCAGGTAAGAATGGCTGTGGACTGCTAGCGACTCATGATCTGGAGCTTGCCAGGCTTGCCGAGGGCAACCCGCAAATTCACAACGCTCACTTTCAAGACGAGGTCGTCGAGGGCAGGCTGGTTTTTGACTACAAGCTCAGGCCCGGTCCCAGTCCAACGACCAATGCGCTACGGATCATGCAAATGGAGGGCTTGCCGATCGAGCCGGAAGAGCTCACCGCCAGCCGGTAACCAGCGAGCGGTCGTTTCCCGTAAATTCAGACCGGCGGTGATGGATTCGGGAGCTAATGCAATCGAGCGCGACACCGGCAAAGCGTCAGAATTCCGGGCGATGCGCCCTCCGCACAGAATAGAACATATGTTATAATTGAGGCATGGAACTGGCGGAGAAACTGGACCTGCTGGGCACAGCGGCACAGGGAGATGTGGCGTGTAATAGCTGCGCCGCAAATCCGGGCGCGACGGTCGTCACCCATCGCGCCACACAGCCACTCCGTTTCGACGATTTGCACGCGGGGCGCGAGGGCCCCGAACAATACTCGCCGAGCAGGCGCGACCTGTCGCCCTGGCTCTCCAGGGTCATCCGGGCCGACGGCAAGGTTGTACCCATCGTCAAAACCTTGATGACGAGCGCGTGCGAAAAGGATTGTTTCTACTGCCCGACCCGCCGCGGTCGCAATGGACTTCGCCGCGTGACCTTTAAACCGGAAGAGCTCGCTTTTGGGTTTCACCAGATTCAGCAAAAAGGCCTGGCGGAAGGGATTTTCCTGTCGAGCGGGGTTATCGGCGGCGGCACTCGCACGATGGAAAAGACCATCGCCGCGATCGACATCCTCCGCACCCGGTACCAGTTCCAGGGATATGTGCACCTCAAGCTAATGCCCGGAGCTGAGCAGGCAGCGGTCGAACGGGCGCTGGGGCTTGCCGACCGCGTGTCGGTCAATCTGGAAGCGCCCAACTCGGAACGCCTGATGCGCCTCTCGTCGACCAAGCAGTTTACCGACGAACTGCTCGCGCCGCTCCGCCTTGCGCGTCGCTTGATCGACGCCAATCCAGAACACCGGCGCGTCTCGATGACGACCCAGTTCGTGGTCGGCGCGGCGGGCGAGAGCGACCGGGAAATTCTGACGACCACCGCGCAGTTGTATAACGAGCTGCGGCTGGCACGCGTTTATTACAGTGCATTCCGCCCAATCGAGGATACGCCGTTGGAAAATCATCCGCCAACGCCGCCGATTCGGGAGCGCCGTCTGTACGAGACCGATTTTCTTTTGCGCCAGTACGGGTTTACCTACGATGATCTGGTTTTCGACCAGGCAGGGAATCTGCCGGTCCAGTTCGACCCCAAGATGACATGGGCGCTCGTGCACCCCGAGCGCTTTCCTCTGGAGCTAAACCGGGCGAGCCGCGAAGAACTGCTGCGCATCCCGGGCATTGGCCCCAAGAGCGCACAACGCATCATCCAATTGCGGCGCACGCACAAGCTGGACGCGCTGGCGGAACTGGCGCGACTGGGTGCGGACGCGAAACGCGCGGCACCCTTTGTTCTCATGAATGGCAAGCAACCGGCTTTTCAATTGTCCCTGTTCTAAATATGGCCAATCTATTGACACTCCCCAGCACATCCGTTCCCCCCGCTCTGAATGCGCGAGTGCTTTATGACCAGGCGCTCCTGGAAGAGACGGTCGCCTTTTGCCAACAAGAGCTGCCGCTCGTCGAAAAAGAGATACCGGCAAAATCGCAAAAGCGGCCCTCTGCGGAGGCGCCCACCTCTCCCCTTTATCAATATTATGCCCTGACCGCAATTCTGACCGACACGCTGGCGCAGCTTGAACGATGGAAGGCAGCCAAAGAAGTGCTGGGCCGCTATCGCGTCCACTTTCCGCAGGATCCATGGGGGTATACGGTCGGCGCGGAGGTGACGCGCCGCGATCCCCAGGTCAAGGACCCAGAGGCCGTGCAGGAGGCGATCGAGATGCTCGAGAGCGAGGCCCAGCGGCTTGAAGGCAAGGGCAAGAAAAAGGCCAGCTAGTCGAATCCTGCGATCGCCATTCGACCAGGCGACGCCTTGACTATCTGGCGAATCGGCTATCTGACCATCCGATAATCCGGCTATTCTATTTGACTATTCGGCTATCCGTGTTATATTCCCCCTGTTTTCCGAGACAATGAGCGTTATCCGTGAGATTGAACAGCGCCGGGTGTCCCTTTACCGTGTCACCGCTACCCGGCGGATTCGCACTCTGGCAGCGGCCGCGCGTTTCGTCGATCGGGTTGGCTTTTGCTGGCTGTTCGCCCCCTCTGCCGATGTCCCCGAGCTCCCCTCCCTCTTTGAAGCGGTCAAGGGCCGACGCGGCGTCCACATCGAGAACTGGGATCAAGATTCGGACAAGGTGTGGGGCTGGAAAAATGAGCTTGCCGCCATCAAGCGCGCTTATTATGGCAAGGCGCTAATAGGACGGCCCGCGTTCATCTCACTGGAACTGCTCCCTTATCTCCTGGCTTTACAGGGGCAGGACAATTTCGAGCGGCTGTATGCGAGCGGCGGCGTCAGCCATGATGCGAAAAAGATCTATGACACGCTCGTACGCGGCGGCGCGATGCCGACCCTGACCCTGCGAGTGACGGCGGGCTTTTCTAGCAAAGAGGAGAGCAACCGCTATCACCGCGCCCTCGACGAATTACAACGACATCTGCTGGTCATGCCCATCGGGGCAACAGCGCAGGGCAAGGCATGGCCGACCCAGATTTTCGAGTTGGTCGCGCGGTGGTATCCCGACCAGGTCGCCCGGGCGAATCAGCTCGACCTGAGTGAGGCGCGGCGCACCCTCGTCACGCGGTACCTGCGCACCGTTTATGCAGCCAAGCCCCATGCGTTAGTCCGGCTGTTCGGTCTTGACCCGGCGCAGTTGAGCAAGCTACTGGAAGAACTGACCGCGGCGCGCCAGGCGCGCCGCGAGGGTGAATGGATCATCCGGATGGGCCGCTGATTTTGCCTTGTCCTTTAGCCGACGATAAGAGGAAATGAATTTCTCAATCCCCGCGACGATTCGCGTGCTGATGCCTAACGGCACAGTAAAAACGGTGAACCTGGAGGCGTATGTTGCCGGCGTTGTTGCCGCAACGATGCCAGCCGACGCGCCGCTGGAGGCGCTCAAGGCGCAAGCCGTGGCTGCACGTACGTTTGGCGCCATGACCCGGCGGCACATCGAGCGCGGGGCCGAGGTCTGTGCGCAACGGCACTGCCAGATCTGGCAGGCCATTGCGACTCCAATAGCGCGCCAGGCCGCTCATGAAACCGAAAGTCTCGTCGCCGTCCACGGCGGGCGACTCATCGACGCCTATTATTTTGAGCACTGCGACGGGAATACCCGGGATGCACACGGCGTTCTGATCGAACCACCTGCTTATTTGCAGAGCGTCTCATGCGCCTGTGGCCTGGCAACCCTCAAAGGCCACGGTATCGGCATGTGCCAGCGCGGTGCGCTCGTAATGGCGCGGTTCGGCGATCCGTTTGAAGTCATTCTCAAACATTATTATACCGGCATTATAGTGGCGCATGCAGTGACAGCCGCCGGTGCAGCCACGCCGGACAAGCCGGCGCCGGCCATTATTCCGCCATCCCGCCCGGCGCCCGTCAAGCCAGCCACACCACCTGTCATGGATGGCGGCACGACCACCCCGCGCCGCCGCCCGGTCGTCCAGCCGCGCCCGGCCCGTCCCCCTGTCCCACCGATCGAGCCGCCGCCATCGAGCACACCTTCCGTTCCATCGCGCGAGGCGCCGCCTCAAGCGCCACCGCTTGTTGCGCCGGCAGCGAAAATACCGACACAGGGCGAGCCGCCTGTCATGCCCGCCACGGAACCGCCTCCACAGAGCCCACTGCTTGGCACGCCCGCCACGGAACAGCCAGCCCCATCCCTCGCCCAGGTTCCGATACCGACGCCAGTCCCGCCGCTTGACAAGTCGGGTGTGCAACCAGGCCCTTCCGCCGAGCCACCTATCCCGGCGGCTGTCGAACCACCAACGGGAGTAGCCAAGCCCGCGCCACCCGCAGTCGCAAACGAAACAAGCCTGACGAGTGCGGCGAGCACAGCGAGCACAACGCTCCAGTCCCCGCCCACGGAGAAACAAGCCGAGGCGATCAATCAGCCAACTGTATCGCCACAACCGGCGACCGAGGAAACACGCCCGACTATGGGGCGGCCCAGACTATCACTTGACGATATCCAGGAACCAACCTGGTATCCGCTAACCGACGAACTCGCCCTGACGAACGAGCAAACCCAGGCCGAAATTTTGGATGAGGCGCTCGGGTTCCAGGAGGAACTGACCGAGGAACCTCTGGTAACACCCGAAGCAGGGATGTGGGAATGGAGTATCGATCACTCAGCCGAGATCGCACCGCTGGTCGAACTGCCGCCGCCGCCCGACTCGATGCCTGAGGATTTGCCCCTCTTTGCGCCGCTCGAACCGCCGGAAGAGATCCCTCCACCGCCGCTGGTTGAAGAAGAGATGTTTGCCATTCCGGCCAGTGTCGGGCCTAGCGTCCTCGTCGATTCCCTGCCAGGACCGCGCATCATTGCCGGCGATCTGAACATCGCGGGGGTCATCGTCACCATTCGGGACGCGTTTGGCAACGCGGTCGTTACGGTCAGCGGAACGGCATCACATCATGGCCCCGGGGGGTTTGAAGCGCCGCTTCCCGATTCTGGAGAGTACAAAGTCTTTTTTGAAGAACAGACTGTACCGATCGACCTCCGAGACGAAACGATCTTTATCACCTACTCGACGTGAAAAAAAATCGCCGCACATTTGTGTGCGGCAGGTACGGTCTATTCACCAAACATTTTGCGAATCGGGTCAGGCCGCGTGTGCGCCGGCAAGTAGATGAATGATCGCCGGCGTAATATCGACCAGTGAGTGAATGCGCGGCGCAATCTCCTGGCACCGCGTGCCGACCAGAATCGTCGGCACCGGGTTGAGGGTATGCCCCTTGACCGTCCAGTCCTCGATGTTGCCATGATCGCTCGTCATCAAGAGCAGAGTCTCGGTAGGATTCATCTCGTCGAGCAGACCGCCCCAGAATTCGTCCAGATCCGCCAACACCTCCAAAATCCAATCGTGATCATTTTTGTGCCCCGCGGCATCCGTCAGAAAGTATTCAAAGGCGGTGAAATCGTTCTCCTGAGCGAGCCGCATCAGGTTGCGCCCCGCCTCACGCGCTGTGACCAGCGGGACCGGCGCGCCGTGCTCAACCCAGACCCGGTTGGTCAGAGACATGGCGCTGACGGCGTGTCCAGAGCGCAGGTCATGAATGTCACGCATCCGCACCCCTGCTGATAGCGCGGCCTGCATAATCGCCGTCCGCCGCGCCTTGTTCCGCGCCAGCCGCTCGAAAAAGATGGGCGGATAGGCATTCCCCAGTTCTGCCGAAAACCCCTGGGACCGTAAGTGCTGAAAGACATTGCCCTGTGCAATAATCTCCCGCAAAGTCGCATTGGGATAAGGCCCCTCATGCACCCCGATGGCGGCCGGGGCATTTACGCCGGTAAATATGGTCGTTTGCCCGGTCCCGCTCTGTGGTGTGCCGGGCACGCCGAGGGTGGTATCGGTAGGGACCAGGAGGGCACGCTCATTTGAATAATGGCCGTTTTCCTTGGTCGGAATGCTACCGAACAGGCTGGCCCAGGCCGGCATCGACGCAACCAGAAAGGGGTTGCGCTCCGGGTCCTGAACCCCGAGACCGACCCCATCGACAAAAAGGAGCAAAATATGCATAGCAATGCGGATAGAGCGGCAAAAACGTAAAA
>JBAVQS010000110.1:0-11411 GCA_049694275.1 Anaerolineae bacterium
TAGGCAAACAACAGGTAATAGACCGGCGCAATGCCGTTGAGATAGCGCTCCAGAAAGAGCGGGCGAAACAGGTTCAGTCCAAAAACGGCGAGGGTAGGCACGCCGGCCCAGAGCAGGAGGAACACTCCCCGCTGCTCGCGCCGCCAGAACAGGAACAGGATTACGGCCAGAGCGATGGCAAGCGGAACCCACGCGAGGTTACGGACGGCGTCGCTCAGCGTCTCGCCCAACACGAACGAACTAAAGGTCGCCCGCCAGATCTCCCACAACATCACGCCCTGCTTGCCGCTCCCTTCGCCGTAGGACGAAACGCGGTTCGAGAGGACGAGGGGAAAGGGGAGATAGAGGAGCGCAAGGGCAACCTGTGCGCCCACCCACTGCGCCACCGGGGATTGCAGGGCAAAGATGCCGCGCCGCCACAGCTCGCGCCGGCGCCGCACAAAGAAAAAGAGAACATAGAGATTGAGCGCGACGAGGACAAACGCCTCGTAATAGTGTGTATAGAGCGCCGCCAGCTCGGCGGCGACGAATGGAATGATCGAGCTTTGCGCAAGTGAAACATACCCATCTGCCTTGATCCGGTTGCGCCACTGCCAAAAGAACAAGAGCGCGAGGAGGGAGAGCGCCGGCCACATCGTATAGTTGCGCACATCCTGCGAGTGCCAGATCTGGTAAGGGTTGATGGCGATGAGCAGGGCCGCGGCGAGCGCGATTCTCTCGCGCGGGGCGTTCGAGAGCCTGAAAAACTCGCGGGCAAATCGGTAGAGGAGCGCCACGCACAGCACGCCCCAAAAGACCGAGAAATAGCGCGTGGCAAACTCGCCCGCTCCGGCGACACTGATCCAGCCGCGCAAGAGGAGATAGAGAAGCGGAGGATTGGGCTCAATCGTCAGAATCCCTTGCCACATCTCGGCGAACGGGTTTTCGACAAAGAGGACGGTAAACGATTCATCGCCGCGCAGCGAGACATGGTCGAGCAGATTCAACCGGAGCGCAAATGCGCCCAGGATGATCGCCACCAAAACGATTCTCGAAATCGAACGCGAGCTCAATCCAAACGGATAGACCATCTTTTTTGGAATGGACCCTTTTTATTTCGGCGGAGCTGCTTTCCGGGCAACTGCAAGGAGCGAAAGGCCATACGGAAAACGCACATGAGGCGCGAGCCGCATCTCGGTTTCGAACAGTCGGGTAAGTGCGGTATTCACAGGCCCAGGCAGCGGCGTCAGGTCCGAATGGGCGCCGCCGTTCGCGCTCTCGGGCCGTCGCCAGAACCGCGCCAGCATCTCGAATGGAAAGAGCAGCGTGTTGAGATAGGTGATTCGCTCGACGACGAGGCCCGCCCGTTCGATCTTGCGGCTGAGGTTTTCCGCCGTGTACCGGTGCTTGTGCCCGACCGCCACGTCGTGCGCGCTCCAGAGAAAGCGATAGGCGGGCAACTGGACGATCATCCGCCCACCGGGACGGAGGACGCGGCCGATTTCGGCGAACGCGCTCACATCATCCTCGATATTACAAATGACGTCGAACGAAAAGGCCAGTTGAAAGAACTGATCGGGAAAGGGGAGCTCCAGGATTGAGGCGAGAAGCGTGCGGTCCGGCGGAATCCCGCGCAGGCGGCAAAACTCGACCGCTTCCTGGGCAATATCAACGCCGATCGCATCGGCGTGGTCAAGCAGCAGCTTGAGATTCGCGCCGGTCCCACACCCCGCATCCAGGATCGGCCCGCGCTCCCCCTGGGGAAGGTAACGTGCCAGCAGTTCGGCGAGCAAAGCACGCAGCCCGCGATACCACCAATAATCCTCTTCAATCTCGTACATCACCCGGTATTCGCGCGGGCGCATGGCCATCGAGTCGGCCTGTTCGTGATGTCTCATCGTATGCTCACCGTACCAATTTCATCCAGTCCCCAAAGATTGTCCCACCAATTTCCTGCGCCGGCAAGACGCATGAGGTAACTCCCCGCCGGCGCATTTTCCGGCGTCGGGACCTCGAGCGATACCTGCACGACATCCCCGGGCAGTCGCCCCGCCAGCGGCAGCGTGAACCCCACGTCCGACCGGGCCCGATTCCAAAACGCCCACGCCGGCGCGGCGAGCGTCACGCGGCCGCTCCCATCATGCCCCGGATTGCGGCTCAACTGAAAATAGAGCGTGAGCGCGATCGTATCGCCCGGGCTGACGGTCTCATCCTTATCATAGCCAATCAGCGCCAACCCATCGCCAAAGGGGAGCGCTTTCCGCGTGGCCGCCAGAGTTCGCGGGTCGAACGGCGTCGCGGGACGCGTGACGGTGAGGTCGGCCAGACGGATGGCCGCCCCATCATTCGCCGCGCCGTCCCCCTTCGGGATGAGCGGCGCATGAGTCGCAGGGTGGTAGGCGCTCACTTCCAGATGATAGCGTCCCGGCGGCGCTCCCGGCTCGACCGGCAGGTAGTGGGCGTCGAGCACAATCGATCCGGCAGGCCACTGGGTAACCGGCGTCAGAGGACCGGTCGGCGCTTCATCCCATTGGCCCCAGCGCGTCCCCGCATCGTCAACGAGGCGCAGCGAGACGCCGTAATCCTCGCCGCTCGGGCGCGCCAGCTTCCAGTAGAGCTTGATCGCCGAGTGCGCCCCCGCCGCCAACTGGTCCGGCGCGTCATACCCCAGCAATTGCAGATTGTCGCCAAAGGTGATCGCCAGCGGATGCTGAATCTGCGGCGGGCGGGTCAGGATTGGCGAGTCGGTCATAATCTCGTGCAGGACGATCTCGGTGCTCGTACCCGAGAAGCGGGTCACGTCCCGCCACGTCCCCCAGCGCGCCAGCAGATTATAAATGTGGCTCTCGGGATCGGCAACGGGGCGATGGAGCTCAAGAAACCAGACACGCGGGTGCGTGCGAAAGGCGTTGACCACCGCCGAAAAATCGCGCTTGTCCTGTTCGGCGGGCGAGAGGCCAATGTTCGGCAGGCTGATCCATTCCAACCCCGGCGGCGCATAATAGCGATAGATCGTCTCGGCCTGCGGCGCGTCGAGGATGAGCAGGTCGCCGGGCCGCACGCGCCCGCGCAGGTACTCAGCCCACCCCTTGTGGTCGTCCTTGGCGTATGCCGGATTGAAATAGAGATTGTTCAAGGAATAGGCCGCGCCGCCCAAGGCGAGCGCGACCCCCGCAATCCCTGCGCCGGTGAGCGCCACGCGCCTGAGCAAGCCCATCCGTCCGCGCAACTGTCCACCCCGCTCGACGAGGGCAAACACGCCGAGCGCAATACCCAGATACAGCACGGGGCTCGTCATGATCAGGTGACGCGAGTTTAAATAGAGCGGGCGCAGGTAGGACCCCAACTGCAGAGCAACAGTCGGGACCAGGACAAACGCCAACAAAAAGAGGGCGAGTCGATAGTCCCGCCGGCGCGGGCGGATTGTCGAGGCGACGCCGATGCACCACAATGCCAATAACGTAAGGTCGAGCCAGGCCACATCCGGCAACTGAACTGTGACCCCCTCGGCGAACGAGTTCAGCAGATCGCGAAGGATGATAAAGAACGGTACAAAGGTCGCGCTCCCCAGATCGCCGCCGGTGACCTGCAAGGCGCTGCGCGGCAATAGAAAAAAGAGCACGCCAAACACGCCGAGCAGCAGCAGCGCCAATATCTGCGGCCCCCAAGCGGCCCCGTGGAACCATCTCCGCTCCCGGCGGCTGTAAATCAAGAGCGCGGCCGCATGGAAAGGGAGGAGCAGGAACGAGAGATAGTGCGTCGCCAGCGTCGCGCCGAGGGCCAGAAAATACAGGCCCACCCCGATGATGCGCCGTTTCGGCCCCCATGCGCTCAACCAGGATGTGTCCCCGCCCAACGCTGAAACGGGACTGCCGGTCTCCATCATTTTCAGCAGCGCATAGATGGCGAGCAGGCTCCAGAGGAGGACCAGCGCGTACGGGCGCGCCTCCTGGGCATACCAGACATAGAACGGCGAGAGCGCGGTCAAGAGTGTGACCAGGAGCGCCAACCCCTGTGCATGCCGCAGGTGGCCGAGCCGGGCGATGAACCGGACAAACGGGAACATGAGCGCCACGGTGAGCACATTGGCAAAGGTCGAGAGAACCCGCAAGGCAAACTCGGCGACGCCGAATGCCAGCACGGCAAAATGAAGGAGCAGGAAATAGAGCGGCGGGTGGAGGTCTCGCGTGACGACGTTTTGAATCCGGATAATGCCGGCCAGAATCCCGGCCAGATCCTGCATGGCGCGGTCATAGCTCAGGCTCTCGTCCCACCAGATGCTCATCGCGCCAAGGTGGAACAGCCGCAATCCCCAGGCGAGCAGCAGAATTAAAAGCAATGCAAGACGGGGGGAGACAACGGTTGACCGTTTCGAGGCAAGAACGCGCATGCGGCTCTGGATTATACCGCGATTGCCCGTGACGGCAAGCTTTTGACATTCATCAGGCTTGCACTATAATTCCGGCTGTTCATGATCTCGAGACTGGGCGCCTGGTTCTCGGCGCAATCCCTGCGCGGGCAGTTCCTATCAGGCTGCCTGGGAATCCTTATCTTGATGACCTGCTGCCTCTATGCTCTGGGCACGGTCAGCTATTTCGTTCGCCCCCTCATCGCAATCAGCCCGGCCGGGCCGACGGTGATCATCTCTTTTCCAACCCAGACCACAGCCGCTTCCCCGACGCCCCAGCCGGCCGTGACGCTGGCACTCCCCGGCAGCACACTTGTCGCCACTCCCACCCAGGCGCCCATCCCCACCCGCGCGCCGACAAGCACACTGGCGCCGGGCGAGATTCCGAGCGTGACGCCCATCGCGACAGTATCAGGCACCGCCGAGGCCACTGCCACACCATCCACACCAACACTCGTTCCCACCATCGTCATTCCGACAGCAACAGACACACCTGGACCGACGAATACACCTGCACCAACAAAAACGCCCAAACCGACGAATACCCCCAAAACACCGAAACCGACAAAAACAGCTACTCCGTAACAGCGGTGAACTGAACTTACTTGTAACCAAATTTACATTGAAAAGGATACCAACGCCGCACATAATGGTGCGGTTGTCAGCCTTTTCGATTCCCAGATCACGAATCCATAGAGGTCGCAGGCCCACGCCGTCCTTTTTTGTCATCCGCGCCTACTTTTGCGGATGACGAAGCGCGGCGACGCTGTTGCCCCATCATTGTCTTGAACCAAGACCTCAGGAGGACGCGATGCAGAAAATCCTTGTTGCCTATGCCACACTTGCCGGTTCAACCGCCGATGTTGCCAAGGCGATTGGCGAAGAGATTGCCAGGAGCGATATGCAAGTCGATGTCCTGCCTCTCGCTCGGGTCGACGCAATTGACTCGTATGACGGGGTGGTACTGGGTGGACCGATGATCATGGGCTGGCATCGCGACGCTTTGGGCTTTATCAAGAAACACCGAAAGGCGCTTCGCCGGATTCCGCTGGCAGTGTTCGTCACGGCGATGAGCCTGACCCAGACGGGCGAAACGAGCGTGAACGGCGTGCCGGTATATGTGGATGAAAAGCTCCCCAAGCCGCCTCAAAAGGAAGGCCATCTCAATTTCAGAGAGCGCTATGCCAGGATTTCGAACTATGCCAGGCCGATTCTCGGCGCCGCGCGGCCGGTCAGGCCGCTGAGCATCGCGTTTTTCGGGGGCCGCCTGGAGTATGGGCGTTTGAAGTGGTGGGCAGTGTTGTTCGCGATGGTCATCATTCAAGCGCCTGCCGGCAATCGGCTCAACTGGCCGGCAATTCGCGCCTGGGGCGCGGGGATCCCGGTGGCCTTCCAACAAGCCGATTCGATCTAGTCGACCCTTTATCATTTTCGTTTGGAAACAGACCCAAGAAAGGAACTCGCATGTCGCAAATCGATATCCTCGTCAAGGATTTCCTGGCGCAAAAGAAAATCGCCGTCGTCGGCGTCTCGGATAAACGCGAGACCGGCTGCAACCTCGGTTATCGCAAATTCAAGGGAGCCGGCTATCAGGTGTATGCGGTCAATCCACACCTCACACGATTTGATGGAGATCCCTGCTATCCCGATTTGAAATCGTTACCCGAAACACCCGACGGCATATTCATCCTCGCCAATCCCAAGGTGACGGAAGAGATTGTCCGCCAGTGCGTGGAACTGGGCGTCCGGCGCGTCTGGATGCACTGTATGATGGGGACCAAGCCGGGCCTGGCGGCGAGCATGACCAGCGTCTCGCAGGACGCGGTCAAGATGTGCCGCGAGAACGGAATCACCGTCATCCCCGGCGCCTGCCCGAACCAGTTCTTGAAACCGGATTTCGGCCACGCCATGATGCGCGGTCTCTGGCGCATGATGGGATTTTTGCAGGCGCCCGCTTAAGGTGCGGCTATGCTCAAGACGAGCCAACTGACCAAACAATTTCCGGGGCCGAATGGCAAAGCCGTGCTGGCTGTCGATCATCTCGACCTTCAGGTCTCCGCGGGGCAGGTATTTGGGTTTCTCGGCCCGAACGGGGCGGGCAAGACGACGACTGTCCGCATGCTCACCTCCCTTATCGCACCCACCTCGGGCGAAGCCTGGGTCAACAATTTCAAGGTCGGGCGAGAGGACCGCGAGATCCGACGCACGGTCGGGATTCTCACCGAGTCACCCGGGATGTACGACCGGCTGAGCGCGGAAAAGAATCTGACCATCTATGCGCACCTGTACGAGGTGCGCGATATCAAGGGACAGGTGGAAAAATACCTGCGGATGCTCGGCCTCTGGGACCGGCGCGATGATGTGGTCGGCGGTTTCTCCAAGGGGATGAAGCAAAAACTCGCCATCTGCCGCGCCCTCTTGCACGAGCCCAAGATGCTCTTTTTGGATGAGCCCACTGCGGGATTAGACCCGGAAGCGGCCAAGCTCGTCAACGACTTTATCCGCGAATTGAAAACGGAAGGGCGGACGATCTTTATCAACACGCACAACCTGGACGAAGCAGACCGACTGTGCGATCGGATCGGAGTGATCAAGCAAAAGCTGCTAATCGTTGATTCCCCCGAGAATCTGCGGCAGCGATTGTATGGACGCCAGGTCGTCTTTCATCTCCGCCAGGCGCCGCCGGCTGTGATGGAGTTGGTCCGAGGGTTGGCGTTTGTACGCGAGGTGCAATCCCTGACCACCGAATCGGGCGACAAGCTGGTCATCGCGCTGGACAATCCCGAAGAGCAAAATCCCATCGTGATTCGGAAACTGGTGGAAGCGGGCGTGGATATTCAGTTCGTCGGAGAGCTGCGCCACTCGCTCGAAGAGATTTATCTCAAGCTCATCAACACGCCGGGCCCGGCGGGCAGCGGCGAGTAGGGGCAGGCACATGGACAAAATTCTGACAATCATCGACAAGGAGTGGGCGGAGGTATTCAAGAACCGCCTTGTGCTTTTCACTGTGGTGCTGCTCCCACTTGTCTTTACGATTCTCCCGCTCGTCATTCTATCTACCATGGGATCGGCGGGACCGTCCGGCGCAGTGGGCGATATGCCGCCCGAGTTCACCCGCATGTGCGGCGATGTGCGGGGCGCGGCCTGCATCCAGATCTTTATCATCTATGAATTCATGATGCTGTTCATGATCCTCCCGCTCGCCATTCCGGTGGCCATCTCGGCCTACAGCATCGTGGGTGAAAAGACGACCCGTTCACTCGAGCCGCTGCTGGCGACGCCAATCACGACAGCGGAATTGATCCTCGGCAAGGGACTCGCCGCGGCTATCCCGGCGATTGTCGCCACATGGGTCGGATTTGTGGTCTTTGTCCTCGGGACCCGCGTGCTCGTGCCAAACCCACAAGTCTCCAGCCGCCTGCTCGACCCCGTTTGGCTCATCGCCGTCATCGTGGTGGGGCCGCTGCTGGCCGCCGCCGCGGTGAACATGAGCATTATCGTTTCCTCACGGGTGTCGGACCCGCGCACCGCCGAGCAACTGGCGATGGTCCTGATTGTCCCTGTCCTCGGCGTATTCTTTGGTCAGATCGCCGGGTTGATCCTGGTCGACGCCGGGTTCATGCTGACGGTGGTCGCTGTCATGCTGCTGGTCGATGCGGCGCTCGTCTACCTGGGCGTCGGCCTGTTCCAGCGCGAGACCATCCTCACCAAATGGAGGTAAAGATCCGGTGATCAAGAAAACCCTGCTTGCGCTAGCACTCGCCTGTCTTGCGCTCATGCTCGGCGCGCCGGTCGCCGGAGCACAGGACAGCACCTTGCAAATCCTCCTGAGCAGGAGCATGGGCTTTTCGCTCGGCAATCAGATCCAGGGCTCTTTCACAATTTCGGTCGCGGACCCGGCGGGCCTGACGGCGGTGACCTACCTGATCGACGGCAAGGAGATGTCTACGGTAACGCAGGCGCCGTTCCGCTATTCGTTCTCCACAGACAGTTATACGGTTGGCCCACACCAGTTCTCTGCGACGGCGCAAACGGCGGGCGGGCTCAAGCTGACATCGAACATGATCGACGTCGAGATCGTGACGCCATCCGCCGGTCTGCAATCCACCACCCGCATCCTGATCCCCGTTTTCGGTGTCGTGCTCTTGATCATCGTGGTGATGGTCGCGCTCCAGGTCATGCCGATAGGGCGCAACAAACGGCGCTTTGCACAGGGCGGCGCCGCGAGCTATGGTCCGGCCGGCGGCGCGATCTGTCCCAGGTGCGGACGTCCCTTTGCCCGGAGCGTGCTCGCGCTGAACTTGATCACGGGCAAACTTGAACGCTGCCCCTATTGCGGCAAGTGGAGCATCACGCGCCCGGTGAGCATCGAGGCCTTGCATGCGGCCGAGCAGGCAGAGGTACAGGGTGCGAAACCCGCCATTCCCGAATTGACTCCGGAAGAGCGTCTGCGCCAGCAGATCGAGGACTCCAAGCTGTCCAATTAGCCGGGGGTTTTTACCAGACGAGGGAAAGGCAGGTGGCGCCGCCATCCACCTTTTCAAATTCGGATAGAGGAACGGGGAGGACCTGGAACCCCTGCGCCTTGAGACGCGCGGCGGTCTCCGGGAATCCGTCAGGCATCACCACTTGCTCGCCGATCGCGAGCACATTGGCCGCATACGCCTCTGGCATCGGGACAGGGATGACCGTGAGATGGTGCAGGGCAGGACAGTCACAAAAATCCTCCACGACGAGGGCCAGGTCTTGCCCCAGATAGGTTGCCGCCGTGAGGAGATGGAGATAGTTACCAATTGGAATGCTCGATACGGGCAGTCCGAGCGGCGCGAGTAACGAGCGCAACTGCTCTACCCCGCTCGCATTACTCCGCCCGGACTGGCCGACCAGGACGCGATCTGGCAGGACCATGACATCGCCCCCTTCCAGGGCGCCAGGCGAGGTGATCTGTGCGAGGGGCAATTTGCCGGTGAGCCATTCCGCGATGGTTTGCTCTTCCCCCTGGCGGGTGGGCGCGCCGGGGCGACAAAGAATCCCCTGCCCGCGAATCACGACCGCCGTGTCCTGCACAAAGCAAGAATCGGGATATCTTTCATCCGGCGGCAGGACTGTTACGTTAAGGCCTGCCCTGCTCAGGGCCTGGCAATAGGCGCGATGCTGGTCGCGCGCGCGGAGAATGTCCGGATGGAGCTGCCGCTGGCTAATGCCATGATATAAACTCGCGCCGGGCTGGCGCACAAGGGCACGCGTGTAGGCTGGGTGAGGCAAAGACAGGAGAGTCGAGTCCAGCTATTCCCTGTGGAATAGCTGGACTCGACCAGACATTAGAAACTGCCGACGGCGCCCACTTCGTCGTCGAAGAATTTAAAGATTTCATCAAACCCGCCCAGCCGGAAAGTTTCCATCAGCTTGGCCGGAACGCAGGCGATTCGGACATCGCCGCGGTGGGTGGCGCTGCGGACCTGTTTAAGCGCCGAAATCAACACGCGAAAGGCGGCGCTGCTCATGTATTCCGTCTCGGCCAGGTTGACGACGATATGATAGCGACCGGCGTCGATGATCGACTGGACCGCCTGTTCGAACTGGGGGGCCGTACTGGAATCGACGCGACCGGCGACTTCGACGATATCGACGCGCTTGAGCTCTTTGCTAGAGACACGAAAAGACATGCGGGATCCTCCTTGGGAAAGGGTGGAAACGAGGACAACGGCCATTCGATTTTATTAACAGACGCATTATAACACGGCGAAAAAGGGAGGGCAATATCCTTTGCCTTGAGAGTGTAGGCGCCCCTGATCGTAGGCAGGTAAGGAAATCTGACCGTGAATACACATAATACCCTGGAGGGGTATCAAGAAAGAAAAAACTCCCCTGTAGTAACCACAGGGGAGCGAGAGCGGGCGATGGGATTTGAACCCACGGTCTTCTCCTTGGGAAAGGAAAGATAGGTCATCTCCTTCTCAGAGTAGAAATACCACCGCCCGCCGATGAGCTAGACGATCTCATCCATGTGGAGTTTTGATAGCGGCGACGCTCGCCGGTGAATGGCCGCCAGGTCATCCGGTGAGAAGTGGACATAAATGTCCGCGGTCGTGCTCTCCTGACTGTGCCCCAACTCCTGCGACAAACTTTTCAGGTCGCCGCCATTCTTCAAGTAGAGACTCGCAAAGGTATGCCGCAAGAGATGCGGATACAGTCGCCTTAGTTTGAGGCGTTTGCGAATCTGCTCAAACAACGCCCGCACGACATTCGCCCGAACCGGGCGGCCATCGGCCAGCAGAAACAGATTGTTCTCATCCCCGGTCGGGCGCACCTTCAAGTAATGATCCAGCGCCTCGCGCGTGAATTCCGACACCGGCACAAATCTTTGCCTGTCACCTTTGCCGTGACGGACAAATACAAAATCTCTCCAGCGTGTCGCGTCATCTATCGAGAGGCCAATCACCTCGCCCCGCCTTAGTCCCGAGTCGAGCATCAGCGCCACAAGCGCAAGATTCCGCTCAGGCGCCGATGTCCTCAGAATCTCCAAGATAAACAGGCGGGCCTGTCCTTCGTCCAACCGATCGACAATAACCGCCGGTGTTTTGGGGGCTCGAATCCGGTCCATCGGATTTACAGTCAGCAGGTCCTCAGCCAAGCACCACGTAAAGAACGTGCGGACGCTCCGATAAATACCGTGGATCGAGAACGGCGACAGCTTCGACCGCTCTGCCTCTGGTCGGGTTGTCTCTCGTCGCGACGGTTGAACCGCCAGGTCCGCCATAAACCGGCGGAGCGTATCAGCCGTCACATCCCCAAGCGCGACATTATCTCCAACGAATTCCACGAGCTTTCCGATTTCATTTCTATACCGTCGCTGCGTAGACCGGCTCAGATTCCGCGCTGCGCAATCGACAAGGAATGACTCGAAAGCAGCATTGATTGTTTGCATGACACCTCCATCAA
Organism: Anaerolineae bacterium; assembly: GCA_049694275.1. GTDB lineage: Bacteria > Chloroflexota > Anaerolineae > UBA4142 > SHND01 > JBAVQS01. The sequence goes on from JBAVQS010000110.1 coordinate 11,330, forward strand.
TGCAAACACCCTCACACTAAAACAATCCCTGTTCGCCAGAAATTAAAAACGCGGCTCAAGGTCAAACCTCAAGCCGCGCAAA
>JBAVQS010000111.1:0-23901 GCA_049694275.1 Anaerolineae bacterium
TTTCTTGCGTCAATCAGGAGGGAATAGAGGCAATGAAAAACGATCTCTTGCGGCAAATAATCAACGTCCTGGCTGTCATCTTGACCCTGATCGTGAATGGCCTGGCCAATGCCCTGCCCCTCAACGGGCGCACGACCGGCTCCATCTCGGACGGATTCCACGTATTGTTCGTGCCGGCCGGGTATGTCTTTGCGATCTGGGGGCTCATTTACGTCGGGTTGATTGCTTTTGGCATTTACCAGGCGCTCCCTGCACAGCGGGCCAACCCGCGCCTGCGCAAGATCGGCTATCTGTTCGCGCTCTCCTGCCTGGCGAACAGCGCGTGGATCTTCCTCTGGCACTATGGCTATTTTCTCCTGACGCTGGTCGTGATGCTCCTGCTTCTGGCGCTGCTGATTGTCATCTACCTGCGCCTGGAGATCGGGCGCGCGACGGTCAGTGGAATCGACCGGTGGACGGTCCAGATTCCGTTCAGTGTCTATCTTGGCTGGATTACCGTAGCGACCATTGCCAATGTCACCGATGTGCTTGATTTTGTCCGGTGGAGCGGCTGGGGCCTGGGACCGGAGGGCTGGTTCATCGTCGTCATCCTGGCGGCGGTGGCGATCAGCGCCGCCGTGAGCCTGACCCGCGGGGATATTGCCTACCTGCTGGTGATTGTTTGGGCCTTTATTGGCATTGCGGTCAAGCAAGCCAACAATCCGCTTGTGGCCACGACCACCTGGGTCATGACCGGCGCGGTGGTGATATTGCTGCTGGCGGGGGTCTGGGCCAACCGGCGCCGTCCGCTCCGGGTCGTGGCCGGCTAGCTGCGGCCCTGGACCGGTCATCAGGGTTTCTGTGCGGGAGGAAAAATGAAATTCCCTTTGGTGCAAAGTTCGAATCTCTCCGGCAAGCGCTATCGTCTGCCCGGCGATTTTGAAGGCGAGTACAATATCGTGCTCGTTCCTTTTCAGCGGCATCAGCAAGACAATGTCGATACCTGGGGACCGTTGCTGGAGCAGTTAGCCGCCCGGTATCCGACCCTCCGTTATTACGAACTGCCCACCCTGCCGGACATGGGAAGACTCCAGCGGTTCTTTATCGACAGTGGGATGCGGGGCGGCATCCCGGACCCGCGCGTGCGCGCCCGCACCATCACGCTCTACCTCGACGTTACTGCGTTCAACGCGGCCCTAAACTTGCCGACCATCGACGAGATCTATGTCCTTCTCGTGACCCGCGCCGGCGATGTGTTATGGCGCGCCAGTGGCGATTACACGGCCGACAAGGGGCAAGCGCTCTCGGCCCGGTTGGAGGAGTTGTTTGCGGCGGACCCGGCATCGCCGCGCCCGCGTGCGTGAGCGGATCAATTGCCCGCGATATTCTGCGCAATGCTGCTAAACTGTTCCAGCGCCGCTTCGAGGTTGACGACGATCTCGCGCGCCAGCAGGTCGGGATCAGGGAGGTTGTCGGAATCCTCCAGGCTCTCGTCCTTGAGCCAGAAAATGTCCAGGCTCGCCTTGTCGCGCTGAATGAGCTCGTCGTAGGTGAACGGATGGAACCGCTCGGTCGGCGTCCGGTCAAAGCGGTTCTCGGGGTTGTAGCGCTGCACAAAATCGTCCAGGTCTTCGCGCTTGAGCGTGTTGGTCTTGAGCGTAAAATGGATGTTCGTCCGCAGGTCGTAAATCCACAGCTTGTCTGTCCACGGCGTCTCGCTCGCCGGCTTGCGGTCAAAAAAGAGGACGTTCGCCTTGACCCCCTGCGCGTAAAAGATGCCCGTCGGCAAGCGGAGCAGGGTATGCACCTCACACTCGGCGAGTAGTTTGCGGCGCACCGTCTCGCCCGCGCCCCCCTCAAAGAGAATGTTATCGGGCACGACGATGGCCGCGTGGCCGTTGATCTTGAGCAGAGTCTTGACGTGCTGTAAAAAGTTGAGCTGCTTGTTCGAGGTCGTCGCCCAGAAATCGCCCCGCTCGTACACCAGCGTCTCGCGGTCCGCCTTGCCCTCTTCATTCACGATCGTGATGCTGCTCTTTTTGCCAAAGGGTGGATTGGTCATCACGTAATCAAAGCGGTCGCCGGGGTCCGCCGCCAGGCTATCGCTCACGACGACCGGGCTTGTTTCCCCGCCGATCCCATGCAGGTAGAGATTCATTACGCACAGCCGCGCCGCGCTGTCGACAATCTCCCAGCCCTTGAAGGTCTTGAATCGCAAAAACTCTTTCTGCTCGCGGTCCAGCCGGTAATGGTGCGAGACAAAATCGTACGCCAAGAGGAAAAAGCCGCCGGTCCCACAGGCCGGGTCGCAGATCGTCGCCCCCGGCGCGGGGTGCATGACCTCGACCATCGCCTTGATCAGTGAGCGCGGCGTAAAATACTGCCCCGCGCCGCTCTTGATGTCCTCGGCGTTCTTTTGCAGCAGCCCCTCGTAAATCTCCCCCTTGACGTCAATATCCAGCCCCATCCACACTTCGCCGTTGATGAGCTCGATCAGCCGCCGCAGCTTGGCCGGGTCCTGAATCTTGTTCTGCGACTTGCGAAAAATCACGCCGAGCATCCCGCTCGCCTTGCCGAGCGATTCCAGAATGTGCCGGTAATGCACCTCCAGCGCGTCGCCGTCCTTTGCGAGCAGACTCGTCCAATCCAGCATCCCTGGGATAGCCGATGGCCGGCTGAACGGCGGCTTGGTCTGCTCATCCGCCATCTTCAAAAACAGCAGATACGTCAACTGCTCGACGTAATCGCCATAACTGACGCCGTCATCGCGCAGCACATTGCAGTAATTCCAGAGTCGCTGGACAATCGCAGAAGATTCGTTTCCCATTACCTGCCCTTTACATTCCTCGGATTCTCTTGGTCGGCTTCCCACTTGCCGGGGTTCTCTTGAATATACGCCCGCGCCCGCCGCATCTCCTCATCGCTCCGCAGAACGTGCTCGTAATAATTGTGTTGCCAGACCGGCATTCCCTGAGTGCCCTGCGCGCCATTGATTCTTTTGGCCACAACCGATTTGAATTGCGCCATGATTGCCCCGACCGAACCGGGCATCGGCGGCGCCGGCGGCATGCGCGGTTCTGGGGCAGGTGTAGGGGCGAGCCGGTGGTTCGCCCCAGACGTGGCGTGCCCGTGATCCTGCGAATCTGTGGTGGTGCGTGGTTCGGGGGCGAGCGACCCATTCGTGGGTGTGGTCGGACCGAGGTTGGTTGGTGTAGGGGCGAGCCGGTGGTTCGCCCCAGACGCGGCGTGCATGTGATCCTGCGAATCTGTGGTGGTGCGTTGGTCAGGGGCGAGCGACCCGTTCGTGGCGGTCGGACCGAGGTTGGTTGGTGTCGGGGCGAGCCGGTGGTTCGCCCCAGACGCGGCGTGCCCGTGATCCTGCGAATCTGTGGTGGTACGTTGGTCAGGGGCGAGCGACCCGTTCGCCCCTACATGGGTTGCGTCGGTAATAATCAAAACCGCATGGAAATGATTGGGCATGATGACAAATTCATCCAATTGCACGTTGGGTCTTATCTTTGCCGTTCGTAACCATTCCTCTTGAACGATTCGCCCGCATTCGCTCAGACGCATCTCGCCGTTGACAATTTCACCGAACAGGCATTCTCGGTCGTTCGTAACCAGGGTGATAAAATATGCACCCGGCTGGCTATAATCATATCCCTTGAGCCGGATCGAACGCCGGTGGTGTTTTGAGGGGGCGGTAGCCATATTTGATCCCTTGATGATTGGAATTGTCACAATATTGGGGCGCGCGCCGCGTTCGCGTGTGCGGCCGATGTAGGGGCGAGCCGGTGGTTCGCCCCTGTCGCGGCGTGCCCGTGATCCTGTGAATCAGAGGTGATGTGTGGTTCAGGGGCGAGCGACCCGTTCGCCCCTACCCTGTATCACAATCAAAGCGGCATCTTGCCGAGCAATCCAGCAAACCCGAGTACGCAAAGACTCCCGCCGACGATCACGCTGATCGCATGTGGCAGCGCCACCTGTGCGCCCAACCAGGGAAAGATAAAGAACCCGTAATGCCGGTACTGGAACCCCAGGCCGAGCGCGGCCAGGCTCAACGTCACCGCCCAGCCCTTGATCGTCAAGAGGTTTTTGTCGTAATCCTTGACGAGATCGAGAATGGCATAGTATTCCTTGAGAAGGGAATCGTCAGGCATATAGCCTCCTGGCATTCTGATATCGGCAAGTTACTTGTCCAGCGCTTTGATTCTCGGTTGAAATGCGTCAATAAACTTGACCATTGTTTCTACTGCCCATTGCTTGGCTGCTTCCAACTCACTCGGTTCATCAGTAATTGTGGCCGGGTGAGTTACTCGGACCATTTTTTGCACATTGTCTGGACGCGGTTCCCAAATCAATGACGTGCCTAATTCTTTCTCGATTTCGGTGCGCTGTCTCAGAAGCCCTTGAAATGCTCGATCATTGAATATCTTGTCATTTGATGCAATGGTTAGCTCAATACGCAGCACATCCCCCCGGCCAAAAGACCATCCCAAATAGAACCCAGACCGTCCCGCTCCAAACCAGAACCAATTCGCCGGAAAAACCCTGTTTGCATGAGTACTGCCTGGGCGTGCTTCCTTGATTCTCGCTAGCAGGTCTGCAAAGAACTGTTGATAGAGTGAGTTCTTTCCGCTTTCGGGCTCGGATCCTTTTTGTATCTCCCGTTTCTCAGCCGTTCGGACTGCGGGCCTTGGGCTGCCTGCGGCCAGCCATTGTTCGATTTCGGACCTGTTCTTGTCGAGTTTAGCCAGCCAATTTTGGCCAAGCTCAATTATGGCCCTGTGATCACGATCCACATCAATCGGCTTCAAAGTACTGCGCTTTGTAAAATAGTATTCTACGTCTACGTTGAGATACCCAAACCAGTATTCGGGGTCTTGGGGTTCCTCTGGATAGTCCGCGGAAAAGCGATACTCGTACAACCAGGTGCGCTGAGTGAGTGAGACACCTCGCGGATCGGGTTGAATAATCTGCTGCAGCAGATCCAGATAGAGTTCGACGGGTTCGTGACAATTGTCTCCATTAAGGAATAGAAGCCGTGAGTAGACGTCTGCCAGGCTTGTTTGAATCTGGCTATTTGCGGCATCTGACAAGTACTCTGCGAGCAGGTTTTTCGGAGTTCCTTTCTCTATTTTTATGGAGAAGGTCTCATCGATCTGGCGGCGGACTAGATCGAAAGCTCTAGTAACGCTGGGAAGTACAAACGCTGGATAGATCGTTTCAATAGCAACTGCCGCTGTCTCTGCCAAGTGCCTTCGCTCGCGTTGGACTGCTTGTAATTGCCCCTCGATTTCTTTGCGTTCACGCTCGTGTCGTGCCTTTTCTTCCTCAGCGCGTTTTGCATCCAATTCCGGTTTGCGTAATTCCTGCGTCAGGTCCACTTCAAGCAGACGGTTCAGCAGATCAACAGCGATTTCAGCGTACTTGTGGGCTTTTTCAGTCGGAATTGTGATCCCATTCCCTCGGTGATAGAGGTTGTTACGAAGGTCATGATAGAATTGCACATCAGCTACATCGATTCCTTGCAAGCGTGGGCCTGCGGCTCGCTCAAGCCCGTCACATAACTCGTGAAAATTTCCTTCGGCGGCTTTCTTTCGATCGCCAAAGGGAAGTTTGACCTTGGTCGTCTTGTCTGGCAATAGTAGATAGGTTTTGAAGAGCGTCTCTACCCCAATATCGAGCAACAGAAAAGCGATGCGTTGATGAAAATCGTCAGATTGATGCAGGTTTTGCAGCGCGAACTCGATCAGCTCTGTCGGTCCGTTCTGCCATGGATGTGTGATAGTGGCCATAGGAGTCACCAAAGGAGAAACTTTCGTGAATAAAGATTACTAATCAGCTCAAATCAACTTTAACTGCTTGTTCTCTTTGCGCTGCTTGGGTGGTTTGTCTTGATTTATCTTCTCTGCTTCCTCTGCCCGGCTTGCCCGTATCTTCTCCAACAACCTCTCCGCCGGTTCGTCGCTCGGGTCTTGCGGCACGAGCTTGCCCTCGAACGCGCGCTTTAATATGCTCTGCCGCAACCGCTCCGCCTGCTTCAATCCCTGCGCCACAGTCTTTTCCACCTCATCCGCAACAGAAAGACGCCGCTCGACTTCAGCGACGATAAATTCTTGCTCGGTGAGTGAAGGGAGAGGAAATGAAATCGCCCTCAATTCTTTCACGCCCTTGACATTAGGGATTGCTGTGCCAGTCGAGTTGTCGAAAAGCGATTTTTGAAAGCGTGGCGAACGAAAGAGATGGAGAAAATATCGATGCGCGATGATGTTTTCGTTGATACGAATACGAAGTAGTGCTTGATTTATGATGCCCCTCTCAAACTGTTGAGGTACGCGCGTGATGCGCCCGAGAGTAACGCCCGAACAGCTCATTAGATAATCACCGGCGTTCACTTCAAAGGCTCGCATCTCTTCAAATTTCTCCGGTGTAATGTAGTAACGACCAAATGAGCAATCGTCGTTAATAGCGCAATATTGTTCGTAAACTTTGTAACCGCTTTCAACAAAGATTGATTTCGTCAGCGCGCTGCCAAATGGGCCTCGCCTGAATGCCCCAGCCTCATTAGCCAGAATCATTTTCCAGGTCGCCCAGCACCACCCCTCCGGCAACTCTCCCAACTCGCGCGTATTGACAGGTGGCAGCGTCTTCTCCTTCCCATTCCCCTGTTTTGCTCGCTCCTCGCGTATCCGCTCCAACAACACCGACGCCGGCTCAATCTTGCCCTTGTTCGCTTCACGCCATTCCGTTGTCAATTTCCCTTCCACCGCCGCCTTGAGCACCGCCTGGCGATACCGCTTTAATTGCGCCTTGGCCTTTTGCAACTCGGCAATGCCAGCGTCGAGGTCCGAGAACAATTCCTCGATCTTGGCGACGATGCGGCGCTGCTCGGGGAGAGGAGGGATAGGGACGAATTGCGAGAAGACATCTGAATCTCTAACTGCCGGATAACTCGTGCCTCTTTGCAAATCATTGAGCGGATTCAAAAAATCATTCGTCTGCGTCAGGAGAAAGATGAAGATATGGTTGATGCCGTCAGCAGGTCGGATTACGCAAAAACCTGTAGAGGCAATCTGCCCGTCAAAAATTGAGGGCACAGCCGCAATATTTTTGAGGTAAGTTCTGACGGTGGAAAAAAGGACATCACCCGTCTTCACGACCTGTCTTGCTCTTGACGGGGCATCTTTCCCAAGATACTTTTTCGGACTGGTGATTTTTTGCTGTGTGTTATCAATTGAGGCGATATCGATGTAGTCAAATTCCCTGTCAGGTTGAACATGCGGGTCGGTCTTCTCAACATTGCCAACAATATCGCCTAACCGCGTCCACACCCACCCCTTTGGCAATTGCGGCAAATCGTTTCGCTCATCCATCTCAAAAGGTATCCACCGTGCGTCCTACACTACCAGCGCCCCGTTCAACTCTTGCATGATGCCGTCCAGGTCTGTCCCAAACAGGTTGTGCGCCTTGATGCGGCCTCCCTTGCCGTAAAAGGGATCGTAATCGAAGTCCTCCCAGCCCACCGCGAGCGAGGTGGCGATCTGCTCCTTGAGCATCCCGAGCCATTCGCGCTGTTCGGGGGTAAATGCCCGCCCGGTTCGGCTCTGCGTCGCCAGCCATTCCTCGAACCGCCGGTCCACCGTCGCGGCAAACGGCTCTAACGCCTCGCATTCGCCAATCGCAAAGCGCACGAGCGCCACGAGGTCGGTCAACAATTTCTGCGGTCCCGCGCCGCGCACCCGCGCCCGGTCCAACTGCTCGTATGCTTGCCACAACTGTTCGCTCGTCAGCCGGTAGGGCGGCTTTTGTATCGCCTCGGCCAGCTCCTTGATCTCGGCATAGGTCAAATGCCGTCGGGCATAGGGCATGTTGTAAATGATCTGGAGCGCGGTCAGCTCGTCCTTGTGCTCGGCGATAAATCTCTGAAACGTCTCGACCGTTCGCTGCGCCCGTTCCCGCGCGGCGTCGTCAAACTGCGCCGAAGTGACCTGGTCGGGGGTCTCGTCAATCACCTGATCATTCTGCTGCTTGATCTCGATGACGATATTGCGGAATTGCGGCAGGTCAAAGACCGCGCACGCCTCCTCCGTCAATCGCTCCGCTGCCTGGCGCACCTGCTCCTCGGTCGGTTCCGGCGTCCCAAACATTTTGCACGCCCGAACGATCTGCACATCCGGGTCCACCGCATCCAGCAATCGATTCACAATCACCGGTAACGGCGAGACCGGCAGGGGATGTAGGGGCGAACCGGTGGCTCGCCCCTCGCCGTTCGCCCCTACATCCCCTTCGCCAGTTGCCCCAACGTTCCCCGCCGCCCGTGCAATCCGTTCGCGTTCCTTGTCGCCGATTGCGCGGTCGAGACGGGCCAGGCGGTTGGCGAGCGAGGTGAGCGTATCCTCGTCGCGGATGCCGAGGGCCACCTGCTGAACGAGCTTGTCAAAGGGGACGCTCCGCTTGCGCTCTAATGGCCGCGAATCGGTCTTGTCGCTCTCACAGACGCCGATGGCGTCCACGATGACGAAATGGGTCTTGTCCCTGGCGTCGGGGGTCACGCCGTTGAAATCGGTCTCGGAGATCGTGCGGGTGCCGCGCCCCTTCATCTGCTCGAAATAGACCGGCGATTTCACATCCCGCATAAAGATCAGGCATTCGAGCGGCTTGATGTCCGTGCCGGTTGAGATCATATCGACGGTCACGGCGATGCGTGGGTTGTAGGAATTGCGAAACGAATTGATCAGGGTCTCGACGTTCTCGGTCGTCTTGTAGGTGATCTTTTTGCAGAAATCGTTCCCCTTGCCGAATTCTTCCCGCGCGATCTGGACAATGTCCTCGGCGTGGGAGTCGTCCTTGGCAAAGATCAGGGTCTTGGGCGTTTCGCGCCGTCCGGGGAAGATCTCCGAAAAGAGGTTTTGCCGAAAGGCGTGCAGGACCGCCCGGATCTGGTTGGGCGCGACGACATCGCGGTCCAACTGGCTCGGCGTATATTCCAACTCCTCGTCCAGCGCCTCCCAGCGCGTGCGCCGCGTCAGCTTGTCGCGCTTGCCGACATAGAATCCCGCCTCGACCTTGCCGCCGTGCTCCCCCTTGTCCGTCTTGATTCGATAGACGTCATAGCCGACGTTCACCGCGTCCGCGACCGCCCGCGCGTGGCTGTATTCCATCACCAGGTTCTGGTTGAAAAAGCCCAGCGTCTGCTTGCTCGGGGTCGCGGTCAGCCCGATGATAAAGGCATCATAATAATCGAGCACCTGCCGCCAGAGATGATAGATCGAGCGGTGGCATTCGTCGGTAACGATGAAATCAAAGGTCTCGATGGGAATCTGCGGGCTATAGACCACCTCTTTCGGTTTCTCGCTCGCCGGGTTGACATCGAACAGCGACAGCTCTTCCGCTTGCGCGTCGAACTCGGGCTCTCCCTTGAGCATCGAATAGAGCCGCTGGATGGTCGTGATGACGACGCGGTTGACCGGGTCGAGATGGTTCGAGGCGAGGTGTTGGACGTTGTACAGCTCGGTGAATTTGCGCCCATCGTCAGGGGTTACGTACTGCTGAAACTCGCGCAGGGTTTGCCGGCCCAGGTTGTTCCGGTCGACGAGAAAGAGGACGCGTTTGGCATTGGCGAACTTGATGAGGCGATAGATAAAGCTGACCGCGGTATAGGTCTTGCCGCTGCCGGTTGCCATCTGGATGAGCGCCCGCGGCCGCGCCTCGGCCAGCGACCGTTCGAGGTTCGTGATCGCTTCGGTCTGGCAGTCGCGCAGCCCGGTCGTGATGAGCGGCGGCGGGTAGCGCAGCCGGGCGCGCAAGGTATTCCCCTGGGTGATCCACTCGCGGAGGGTCTCGGGGCGATGAAAGGAAAAGACACGGCGGGAGCGTGGATCGGGGTCGCGCAGGTCGCGGAAAAAGGTCTCGGCGCCGGTGCTCTCGTAACCGAACGGCAGCGGCTCTTGGACGTGCGGCAGGTTTTTGGGGACTCCCGCGAGATACTTTTGCGACTGTTCGGCGACGCCACTGAGCGTCGTCCCCTCCGGCTTGGCCTCGACCACGCCGACGGCCTTGCGGTCCACAAAGAGCAGGTAATCCGCCTCGCCGGACTGAAGGGGAAATTCGCGCACGGCAACGCCCGGCCCGGCCGCCAGGTTCAGGTCATGCAGGTCCTGTATCTTCCAGCCGGCCGCGTCGAGCATCCGGTCAATCTGTTGTCGCGCCTTTTCTTCGGGGGTCATGTGAATAATCGGCAAAGGCTGAGGCGAATAAAACGTACAGCCGTGATTATACCCTCAGCCCCCGAAAATGGGAAGTGGATTTTCGCTCACGCCCGCCGCTTGCTTATGGCGGTTCCGGCAGGGTCTGCTGTGGCGCAGGCAGGCGACTCTCGAGTAGCACGACGAGGAGAACCACTGCCAGCACGAGCACTCCAAAAACCAGGAAAAGGGTATGCCCGCCCAGGCTTTCCAGGAGCGGTCCGCCGATCAAGCTGCCAACGGCCATGCCGAACCCAAACACCATGGCGCTAAAGAGTCCCTGGGCGGTGGCGCGCATTCCCGCCGGCGCATGCTCGTCCGCATAGGCAACGCCCGCCAACCACATTGCCGGAAAGGTCGGGCCGTTCAAGAGTTGGAGGAGCAGGACCAGTCCGGGCGCGTTGACCAACGAAAAGGCGAGCAGACGGATGCCGGTGAGGATCATGGCCAACAGGAGCAGGCCGCGCGCGTGAAAGCGTTGGATGAGCCGGTTGCCGAAAAAGAGCACGGGGATTTCCGAGAGGGTCCCGGCCGTGAGGGCCAGGCCCATCGTCGTTTCATCGGATCCCAGTTGTTTCATATAGGGAAACAAATAGTTGTTGGTCACGGCGAGCGACAGGCCACCGGCAAAGGCCAGGGCTAGAAAGAAAAGCCAGTGCCGGTTCATGAGCAGCGTACGCGCACCGGCTCTCGGCCGGGTCATTTCCTGTGCGGGGCGGTGCACCAATTTCTGGCTCAAGACGAGTGCGCCGAGGTAGAGTATCCCGGCGCCCCAAAAGGCGACCTTGAGCCCGTAATTCTGCACCAGCACACCGGCCAAGGTGGCCGCGAGTCCAAAGCCCAGCGTGCCGCCCACACGAATGCGGCCATACATTTGTTTCTCTTGGCCCAACATGAACATGGTCGCGCTGTCGATAAAGGAGGAAACCGGCGCAAAGGCCGTACTGAAAACGAGGGCCAGCAACAGGATGGGGAGGAAGGTCGTCAGGGAGGGCAGTAAGGCGATGGAGCACGCGCCCACCAGCAGCGCCGCGCTCATGAGCAAGCGGTGCCGGCGCGTGGCATCGGCGAGCCCGGTCCACAATGGCGCGCTGACGAGCGTCACCAGCGGGGTCAGTCCCATGATCAGCCCGATCTGTGTGCCGTCGAATCCCACGCTCTGGTAATAGAGCACGACGAACGGCATGGAAAAGGCGACCGCGGCAAAGCACAAAAAGTTCAGGCTAAAGGGCCAGATTTTGCTCATGGGAGGCTTGCGCCGAATCGTTCAGATTCTAGCACCAAAGCGGGGAAAGACCAATTGGCGCGACAATCGGATGATGACGGAATCGGTTTCTAACCGATTTACACTTTTTTGAGCCGCCGATTTGAATCGGCGGCGGAGCGCCGTGTCGTCACGCGCACGCGCAGGCCGTTCTTCGGGCGGAGGGTGATGGAGGGGAGAAGCTCGACCGGACCCGGCTCGACGAGCGACAGGTGAAAACGGGGGACGAGCGTTGCTGTGACGAGGCACAATTCCTGCATGGCAAAGGCATCGCCGATGCAGATTCGCGGTCCGCCGCCGAATGGGAAATAGGCGAACCGGGGGAGGGCCTGCATCCGCGGCTCGGCCCAGCGCTCCGGCCGGAAGGCGTCCGGCGTGTCGTAATAGCGCGGGTCCCGGTGCATGATCCACTGGCTCATCGCCGCCGAATCGCCCGCGCGGAGGGTATAGCCGCCGACCTCGCAATCCCGCACCGCCCGGCGCACGACGCCCCAGATGGGGGGATAGAGCCGCAGCGCCTCCTGAATAACCATCCGCGTATAGGGCAGGCGCGGCAGGTCCTCGACGCCCGGCACCCGCCCGGCCAGGACGGTGTCCAGTTCTGCGAGCAATCGTGTCTCGACCGCCGGATGGGTGGCCAGCAGATAGCCGGTCCAGGTGAGCCCCACGCCTACCGGGTCGTGCCCCGCGAGAAAAATCGTCATCACCTCGTCGCGCAGTTGCCGGTCGCTCAAGGGCTGCCCATCGCCATCGCGCGCTGCTAGCAACATCGAGAGCAGGTCGCCCCGGTCTTCTCCCTGCGCCCGGCGCGCCGCGATCAGCCGGTAGATGACCCCATCGAGCTGGCGGACCGCGCGGTTCAGTCGCAGATTGCCCGGCGTCGGAATCTCGGTGGGGAGCAGGAACGCCGTACGCGAGCGCGCCTGGAATTGTTCGAGGCACACCTTGAAAGCGCGTCCCACCTCTTGCGTGTCGTCGATGTCCGAATCGAACAACGTCCGCGCGGCAATCTGCTGGGCCAGCCGGTTCATCTCGTCGTGCAGGTCGAGCGTTTCGCTATCCTGCCAGGTCGCGGCCAGTCGTTCGGCATAGGCGACCATGACCGCGCCGTATGCGGCAATGCGCTGCCGGTGAAAGGCGAGCTGGATGAGCCGTCGCTGCCCGCGCCAGAATTCCCCTTCGCTCGTCGCCAGCCCGTTTCCCAGGAGCAGGCGGTTGGCGTTCAAGAGGCGGCCCTTGGCAAAGTCGCGGTTGTGATCGACGAGGACCGCCTGGATGTGATCGGGATGATTGAGCAGAAAGGAGGTGATGTGGACGACGTGATAGCTGGAGATGTCGCCATAGGTGTGCGCACAGGCGGTCATAAAGCCGAGCGGGTCGCGCGTCAGCTCGATCAGGTTGCCGACGAACGGACGCGGGGGTGGGCCAGGCGGAATGGCGCGGCGGGGCACTAGTCGCCTCGCCGCGCAAAGCGGCCCCAGCGCTTGAGGAGCGTGGGCACGGACGCGGCGATGTCCACGACGATCGGGAATCGCTCCTCGCCCCAGAACTTGCGCGCCGGGCCGACCTGCGCGACCTGAAAGCCCATCAGGCGATAGAGGCGCGTGACGGCGGGGGTAAAGTCGCCGCACACGCGCACATAACCGCGCACGTGCATTTCGAGCCAGGTCTTGGCGAGCAGCGCGGCAAAGACCTGGTGCTGGATCGAGCTATAGCGCTTGGCGACAATCTGCCGGCCCATGTCCACCACCTCGCCGCGCGGTTCGATGGTGAGGTCGAACGCGCGCTCGGTCGGCAGGATGAGGCCGGGCGCGGGCAGGATGATACGCGAGGTGGCGGCCAGCTCTACGCCGTCCCAGGCGCCGATGTGGATGGCGAGCGCGTCAAACTCGTCATGCTCGCGCCCGTCGGACAGGTCCTCCGGTTGCGCCCAACCGCGCTCGATCACCACCGCATAGCGCAGGCGATAGATAGCGTCGAGCGCGGCAGGCGAATCGGCCACGCGGAATTCGAGCGGCGCGGCGGAAGTGACCATGCCGCGCGAGAGCTCATCGGCCCGGTCCAGCCAGGCTGCGGTTTCGGGATCGAGCGCGGGCGGATTGGCGCGAACGGTTGGCACGGCAATGCCTTATTTCGCGCCGGGCGCCGCCGCCGGTTCCCGCCGGAGGGTCAGTCCGATCCAGATGTACCAGATAGTTGCAGCCACCGTGCCGGCGACCGAGGCGACGAGGAAAAGGACCGGCTGCTTGAATACAAAGCCGACGACAAAGAGGAGGTAAAACACCCCCGCGCCAAATCCCAGGTAGCTGACCACGGGGCTCCAACTCTTGGCGCGCAACGCAAGCAGGCTGATGACGATGACCCAGAGGCCGACGGCGCCAAAGCCCCACAGCCCGTCCAGGTCCAGGCTGCTGCGCCAGATGGGCACGAGCGCCGCTTTGGTCGCGTCGGCGCCCGCGACGAATGCCGTCGCAATCCCCGGCATCCGGGTAAAGGTAAAGAAATTGCTCACCGCCTGAATGGCAAAGCCGACCAGCGCCAGGTTGCCGGCCCAGACAGTCCAGCCCGCGGCTGTGGTGTTTGCGAATCGGGTGATGGCGGGTACCGCGCCGAGACCAAAGACGCCGACAAGGGTGAGAAGGAGGAACTCGACGTTCAGCATTGTGCCGTCCTTGGCGTAGGAGGGGAGGATCTGGGCAGCCGGGACTCCCAGCCGCTGTTCGGGGGGAAGGAGGAGGTAAACGATACTGGCGAGAGCGCCCATCACTCCGACAAGGATGGCGCAAACGCTGCCGACAGTCCGCAGACTATGGTCTTGCATACTACTACTCCTGTTACTGACTCGACATGGACAATTTATAACAGAAGGGGGGCCGGGTGTCAATGGGGTATTGCGTAAATCTGCACAATGCCGGTGGGCTGTTTGTGGAGGGAGTTGCAAGCCAGAACCCGAAAACTATTTCGCTTTTCCCATCGCCGCGAAATGCTCCAGCAAGAGGCGGTGGATAAAGAGATAGCCGCCGCCGACCCTGCGCAGAAAAATGAGGTCGGCCGCGTAATTGAGAAAGCGTGGGTAATTCCAGGGTGCATGGTCAGTGCGCGCGAGGAGTGCGCGCAGGGCGTAATGCTGAATGACATCCATCCCACCAAACCACAGGGCCGCAAAAGTGGAGAACAGAATGGCCAGCGACAGGCTGCCGAGAATCGCTTCCAGAATCAGGTAACCCGGCGTTGCCTCATAGTTTGCGAACGCGCGTTGGATCTCGAAAGTTAGAATAACCTGTAACGCGATCAGGAGAATCGTGATGAACGCAACCAGCGCCGCGCTCCGGAGTGACAGCAGAATCCCCTGGTTGGGGATGGCCCGCGTATCGGGGACGCCTCGAACCATTCCGCGAAAAGCAAAGGCAATCAATCCGACGATGACTCCCAGAAATGTGCCCTGGAAAAGGTACGTTTCCATCACCGTCAGACTGCTGGCGGGTTCACTGCTCGTGAGCAAGGACAGGACCGCCAGAACAATCCAGATGACTGCTGTTATTCCGCTGCCCCACAGTCCTCCTCGAATGGCGCGCCGCCAGGACCAGGTAAGGCTTGCCGCAGAATGGATATCGTTATCCGCTGTTCGCCCATTCACCCGCCAGGCCAGGATCAGCGCCGGCAAAAATCCGCGAAGCAGCGATTTAGCGAATTCGAATGTGCTTTCAAGTGGGACCACGCGGTCGGCGAGGTAAAAGACACCGGCATAGATGAACCAGGTCAGGCCGAACCCGGCGACCAGTTGAACGAGCCGGAGTATTCGCGTGGTCTGCCCTAACCGTTCCATGAGCTGCAACTGGATGAAATCGATGATGCCGGCGCTGCACATCGCGGCCAATCCCGAATAAAGCACGCGTAGTACAAACTGCTGCTGGTCCGAGATCTGACGGGCGGCGCCGATTTGTGGATATCCAAAGAGGCTGATGATCGGGTCGCTCCAACCGAGCGCAAGCCCCATCGCTATGCCAGCGAGCAGGCGGGAGATGAGCGTATAAGCCAAGAGTCCGATTCTGGATTTGAGCCAGCCGGGCTGGAGCTGCTCGATCAAGAAAAGGCTCTGGTTGCGCTCGGTCATCTGCCGGGCGAGCCAGGCGAGCCAGTGCAAGGTCTGTTCTCTCGAAAAGGGTTGCCGCCCCTGTCCCCGGCGCTTGAACATCTTGTCGAGATACGCATCGAACAGGCGTGTGCGCTGCTCGGGCATGCTCACCACGCCCTCGCTCATCAGGGCTTCCGCCGGCACATCCTGGTAGGCCAGGCTCATGATGCTGAGCATCAGGGGCGATTCCGCCAGCGTCTGCAGCGCCCCGTCCGTCTGGACCACCCCTCGCAGCGCCGCGAGCCGGGGCCCGGCCTCGGCGAGATACGCGTTCACCTGTTCCGCCGTCAGCGGTTGGAGGCGAATCGCCGCATTCAGCTTGAGGCGCAGGGCGATCTGGGTGTATTCCGCCAGGCGGCAGCAGACGGCCAGCCCGGCGAGCCCGAACTCGGCGGCAAAGGCATTAATCGCCTTGACGCACTCGGCCCGATATTCGGCGCGGACCTCGTCGAGGCCGTCGAGCAGGGGCAGGAGGCGATGCTGTTGCAGCCAGCCGCGCCCGATGCTGGCGGGAACCTGGTAGCGGGCGGTCAGTTCGCTCACGATCCACTCGACGAGGGGGCGGCGTTCGGACCAGGAGGAGAGATTGAGCACGACCGGAACGGGCTCGCTCCAGGTTTGGTCGTCCGCAGCGCGTTGGAGTAACCCACGGGCCAGTTCGAGCAGGGTGATTGTCTTGCCTGACCCCGGCTCGCCGAGAATGAGGAGGGCGCGATTCGCCTGGTCGAACACTTGGAGGATATCCGTCCCGCGAGGGAGGGTTTGGCCGGCGGCGTCGGGGAGTTCGAGGACGCTCTCCCAGGGGTGGTCGACTGCGCCGGCTTGCATCTCCTTGCCGAGCTCGATGCGGCTGGCCTGGTGGACGGAGCGGTCGAGCACGCCTTGAATCCAAAAGGTTTGGACCTTGTGGAGGAGGATGGCGAGGTCCTTGCGCGTCAACGCCTCGCTCGCGGGGAGGGCTGCGGGCTTTTGGATGACATAGACGTCGCCCGTCGCGGAAAAGATGTTATTGTTCCCGACGACGGTCTGCTGGATGACGGGCTGAGCGGTGGACATAGGGTCGGTAAGCTGACTGGATTCTAACATCAAAAGAGTCAAACGAAAAGGCCTCGCGGGGTATATTCGGAATTTGCGCTCCTTCTGTGCAGTGCTACAATGAAGGCGCCCGGCTCGTGCAGGAACCGGGGCCGGGTAAGAACGTTGATATTCTATCGAGGGTATCTTCAAATGTCACACACTGCATTGAGATCCGGCTATACCGACCTCGTCGGGCGCCTCAACCGTTTTCCCCAGGGCGCTCCCCCCTCCGAAACACTTTACAAGATCCTCCAGATCCTTTTCAGCGAGCGCGAAGCGCAGTTGGTCGCGCTGTTGCCGATCAAGCCCTTTACCGCGGACAAGGCGAGCCAGGTTTGGAAGGTAGACCTGAAGGAGGCAACCAGGACGCTGGAGGAGTTGGCAAGCCGCGCCATCCTGGTGGATATGGAACGGGACGGCGAGACCACGTATGTCCTATCCCCTCCGATGGCCGGCTTTTTTGAATTCTCGATGATGCGCCTGCGCGGGGATATTGACCAGCATGCGCTGGCGGAGCTGTTCTATCAATACCTGAACGTCGAAGAGGAGTTTATCCGCGCGCTGTTTGCCAACGGCGAGACGCAGCTCGGGCGGGCCTTTGTGAACGAGCCGGCGCTGTCGGCTGATAACGCGGCGCATGTGCTGGATTATGAACGGGCGAGCGAGGTGATTCGCACCGCCACGCACCGCGGCATCAGCATGTGCTACTGCCGCCACAAGATGGAGCATATGGGCCGGGCGTGCAAGGCGCCGATGAACATCTGCATGACCTTTAACGGCTCGGCCGACGCGCTGACCCGGCACGGCTATGCGCGTCCGGTCGATGTGCAGGAGGGGCTCGACCTGTTGGCGCAGGCGCATGCCCACAACCTGGTCCAGTTCGGCGAGAATGGTCGCCAGGGGGTGAACTTTATCTGCAACTGCTGCGGCTGCTGCTGTGAGGCGATGATTGCCGCTCGCAAGTTCGGCCTCCTTCACCCGGTCCACACGACCAACTTTATCCCGGAAATCAACCTCGACCCATGCAACGGCTGTGGCAAGTGCGTGAATGTCTGCCCGGTCGAGGCGATGACGCTGGTCTCGGCTAACAATTCGCGCCAGCCGTGGCGCAAAAAGGCCAAGCTGGACGAAGAGGTCTGCCTGGGGTGTGGGGTGTGCGTGCGCAGTTGTGCGCTCGGCGCCCTGTCGCTCCGCTCGCGTCCCGAGCGCGTCATCACGCCGATCAATTCCGTTCACCGCGTGGTGATGATGGCGCTTGAACGCGGCGACCTCCAGAACCTGATCTTTGACAATCGCGTGCTCTGGAATCACCGCGCCCTGGCCGCTGTTCTCGGCGTTGTCCTCCGCCTATCGCCGGTCAAGCGCGCCCTGGCGAGCAAGCAGGTCAAGTCGCGCTACTTGGAAGCGCTCGTCACGCGGATACAGGTTTAGTGGAGCGTGATGGCGTGCGGCGGGCAGAAGGTTTCGCACTCGCGGCAGAGGTTGCACCGGGAAGCAAACATGGGTTGGATGACCCAGCCGGCTGCGGCGATGCCCCGCTTGCGGCGCTGGCGCGGGTAGATGCCGAACACCTTTTCGGGACAGCGGTCGAGGCACAGCCGGCACTCGCGCGGGTCCTGGCAGGTCTCTTGAATCTGTATCTTCATCGCATCCTCCAGGGAGATTGTTTCGCTGGTAGGAGCAGGTTTCAAACCTGCCCCTACCAGGAGAGCCCCGCGAACTCGCTCCGGGGCTTGAGCGCGATCGCGTCCCTACCACAGACCGCGCGGCAGACGCCGCAGCCATAGCACTGGCGCGGCTCGATGGTCGCCTTTTTAGCCGAGTGCGAAAAACCGATCGCGCCGAACTGGCAGTGGAGCAGGCATTTCTGGCAGCCGTTGCACTGGTCCCAGTTGACGAGCCCGACGTATTCCGCTCGGAACATGGTCTGCAGGCTGTTGGTCTTGACCTGGATGCGATAGGCGAGGCAGTCCTGATCGCAATTGCAGAGGCCGCCGATGAAGGGGGTTTTGAAGGTCCAGACGGAATGGATGAACCCCTGCTTGTCAAAAGTGTGCAGCAAGCGCTTGGCCTCTTGCTTGTCCATCACCTCAAAGCTGGAGGCGAAATCGGGATAGTCCCTGGCCATGTCCGTCGGAAATGACCCGAGGCCAAAGCAATAGCGCGCCTCGCGCCCGGTGGTCAGGCTCCGGCAGACGCAGGGGAGGCGGACAATCGAATCCTGCAGGTCAATCACCTGCTCGACATCTTCGATAGGCACGACCTGGCCCCAGTGCGTCGCCTTTTGTTGCCGCTCCGCCATAAAGCGTACGAACCGGTATGCAAAACCGATCCGGCGAATGCCGTCCAACTGGGCAATCGATTTGGCCGAGCTCTCTTCAAAGTACCGCGCAAAGTGCTCGATATAGGGGATTCGGTCCTGTTGCGCCAACATCTCGCGCGAATAGTTGCGCGCCTGCAGGTACCACTTTTCTCCCTCGCCGTGTTGCGTGCAGAATTCACACATGCCCCATCTCCTCCTGCCAAAAAGCAAAAACCGGCCCGGATTTCCGAGTCGGTTCATCAACTCTACAGACCAGGCCACCGCCGGGTCAGCGCGAACAGTATACGATGGAGGTCGATGCAAGTCAATGTGGGATGACGCTCATAGTCTTTGACAGACCAGGTATTTGGCTTTATCATTCGAGCATAACGAACGAACGAATTTCAGACGCATTGAGAGTGCAATATAGAAGGCTTATGAAATCATCTGTAAAACAGGACAAACTGTGGCGCGAATTTACGGAACTGTCCCCCGAGCTGCAGCAACAGGTAGTTGATTTTATCGCTTTCTTGCGCGTGCGCTACGCTGCGCAATCGAGCAAGGCAGCCAAGCGCCCAAGTCTGAATAAGGAATTGTTTGTCGGTATCTGGCGAGACCGTAAGGATCTCGCAGATAGCACTAGCTGGGTCCGCCAGGTGCGCGCAAACGAATGGAAAAACGACGGTGGCTGATTTCATCATCATTGACACTGACATTTTGATCGACGCTGGTCGTGGAGTTGCCGAGGCCCTCGCTTGCTTGAGCGAAATCGAAGATCGAGCTATTCCGTCGATTAGCTCGATCACAGAGATGGAATTGGTCATTGGTTGTCGCAACAAGACAGAATTGCATGCCTTGGATCATTTTCTCGCCCGCTTTGATGTAATAGGGCTGAACGAGCGAATATCTCAACAGGCCGTCGAGTTATTGCGCCAGTATCGACTGAGCCATGGTTTGCTCATTGCTGATGCTCTCATTGCTGCAACTGCGCTTGTTAGAAACACCCCATTTGTCACGAAAAATAATCGCGATTATCGGTTCATCGCGGGCCTCAACCTGCTTCCTTACCCGAATCCATTCGTCTCTGAGAACAAGTGAATCGGGTCTGCTCAGAATGAGACCCGTTATCATTCTGAGCTTGACCCTCGTTCTTGTCTCGAATGGTCTGGGATGGCTCATTTCTGCTACTGGCATTGACCGCCAATCTGCCTATTTTACCTGGGCAGTCGTGCTCCTGCTTGCGGCGCTGTGGTGGGCGCGTGGTTCTGCTCATCTCACCTGGTCGGACATCGGCTTGGCTGGCGAGGGGGGAAAGCGTAGCGCCGCAATTGGCTTGTTGTGTGGTATTGGGTTGGCCATCCCACTCTTCGTGTTCATGCTTTTCGCGCCTCTGCTGGCTGGCCCCGTCCATTATGGCGAGATCCAGAGCCTCGATGCGCTCGCTCTGCTCTGGCGGGTCGGAGTTGAGCTCACGATTGCCACCGCGTTGACCGAAGAGATCCTCTTTCGTGGGATTCTCCAGGCGCTCTTCGAGCGCGTCTGGACCACAACTCGCGCGCTGGTCTCGACGAACGTCGTCTTTGCCCTCTGGCATCTCTGGGCGAATGCTCTCTCTTTGCAGCAGAACAAGGTCGTCATTCCATTTCTCTCTGCCGATGCTTCCCAGGCGCTGGGTTACCTGGGCTCGCTCGTCGCCGTCGGGATGGGCGGGTTGCTCTTGAGCATTCTGCGTGAACGCACCCGCCATCTGGCCGGAAGCGTCATAGCCCATTGGGCCGCGGTCGCCGCCATGACGCTGATGATCTATATGCGATAAGCGATGGCAGTGGTATTTTGACGGGAGAATAGACGAATCCCGAGGTTCTGAGTATAATTCCGGTGTGGTTTAAAGAAAAAGCCACGCTTTTATTTTGCCAGTACACCCCTCCTCATTTCCCTTCTCCTGTTCGCATGTTGTTGCGGACAGGAGAGGGGGTTAGGGGGCGAGGACGATATGCCAAACGAGCAACAGATTTTACAGGCGCTTTCGCATGTCCAGGAGCCGGAACTGCACCGCGACCTCGTGTCGCTGAAAATGGTCAAGGATGTTGCGATCCAGAAGGATACGGTCAATTTTACCATTGTCCTGACCACGCCGGCCTGCCCGCTCCGTTCCCAGATCGAGAGCGAGGCCAAGGCGGCGGTCATGGCGCTCCCCGGCGTCTCGCAGGTCAACATCAAGTGGGATTCCAACGTGCCAATGGACCAGCGCATCAGCGGGCGCATCAACGTGCCGATCCGATCCACGATTGCGGTGGCCTCGGGCAAGGGCGGCGTCGGCAAGTCTACCGTCGCGGTCAACCTGGCCGTCGCGCTGGCGCAGGCCGGCGCCAGGGTTGGACTGATGGATGCGGATATTTATGGTCCGAATATCCCGATCATGATGGGCGTGGACGGCCAGCGCCCGATGGCGACCGATAACAAGATCATTCCGCTCGAAGCGTTCGGCATCAAGCTCATGTCGATGGGCTTTCTCGTTTCGCCGGAACAGGCGATGATCTGGCGCGGCCCAATGCTGCACTCGGCCATTCGCCAGTTCCTGAGCGATGTCGATTGGGGGGAGCTTGACTATCTCGTGATCGACCTGCCGCCTGGCACGGGCGATGCGCAACTGACCCTCGCCCAGTCGGTCCCGCTCACCGGCGCGATCATTGTCGCCACGCCACAGGATGTTGCGCTGGCGGATGTGGTCCGCGGCGTCAGCATGTTCCAGAAACTCGAAGTGCCGGTGCTCGGCGTGGTCGAGAACATGTCCTATTTCCTGTGCCCCCACTGCGGCGACCGCACGGATATTTTCGATCACGGCGGCGCGCACGAGATGGCGAATCGGATGAATGTGCCGTTCCTCGGCGAGATCCCGCTCGACACCAAGATTCGCCTTGGCGGTGACACCGGATTGCCGGTGATGGTCACAGAGCCGGATTCGCCGCTCGGCAAGGCATTCCGCACAGCGGCCGAGAATATCGCGGCCAGGGTGAGCGTGATGAATTTACAGTCAGGGCAGGGGAACCTGATTTCCGCCGGTTCGATTCCCATCATCAAGCGATAGCCAGGACCCCAGGGTTTCAAAAAACCTTGGGGTCTTTTTGCGACTTGTATTTGCCTGGCATCTCTGGTAGAATTTCAACATCGATTCAAGGAACACTCACCCCATGAGGCAAATGAATGGCTGATAAAAAGATTGTGGCCGAGCTAACGCCGAGTCAGGCCATCGAACAGTACCAACGGGCGGTCGAAATGGAGCCGAATAGTGCTGACAAGTATATGGAATTGGGCGCGGCCTATTACATCGCTCACCGCTGGGATGATGCGATCCAGGCTTTTGAAAAGGCTGCCCAGCTCCAGCCCGACCTGGGCCATGTACACTACTATCTCGGCGTCCTCTACGCCGCGAAAGGGGACAAGGCCCGGGCGCAAAAGGAGTTGGATGCGGTTATCAAGGTGAGTAAGAACCCGATTCTGATTGCGCAGGCCAAGGCGCGCATCCCGGCGGTGACGGGCCCGGCGCAATTAGCCCGGAGCTAAGCCGGTGCGTGCTATGCGGCGGGCTACCTGTTCTATACAGGCGCCCGCTTTTTTTCGTTCGGATTTTCCTGTACTGCATGATGGAGGTTGACATGGATTATCGCATTGAAAAAGATTCGATGGGCGAATTGCAGGTGCCCGCGAATGCGTTGTGGGGCGCCCAGACTCAGCGGGCCATCCAGAACTTTCCCATAAGTGGCGGCAAGCCCTATCCTGCCTTTGTCTGGTCGATGGCGCTGATCAAGCGCGCCGCCGCCGAGGTCAACCGCGATCTCGGGTTGCTCGATCCCAAACTTGCGGATGCCATCGCGCAAGCCGCGCAAGAGGTGATGGCGGGCAAGTGGGCGGACCAGTTTGTCGTCGATCCCTTCCAGGCAGGCGCGGGTACTTCCCACAATATGAATGTGAACGAGGTGATTGCGAACCGTGCAAACCAGATTCTCTGGAGCGAGCTGGACGACAAGAACAAGCAGGTGAATCCGAACGATCATGTCAACATGGCGCAGTCCACCAACGACACGATTCCGACGGCGATTCGCCTGGGCGCGCTCTGGCGGTTGGATGAAATGCTCAAGGTGGTCAACGGGCTGGCGGACGCGCTCGAGGAAAAAGCGCAGGAATTCGACCCGATCGTGAAATCGGGCCGCACGCACTTGCAGGATGCGGTGCCGGTGCGCCTCGGGCAGGAATTTGGCGGATATGCCCAGGCGGTCCGCAATGACAGTGAGCGGATTGCGACAGCGGGCGATCGTTTGCGCCGGCTGGGCATCGGCGGCACCGCCGCGGGAACTGGCCTGAACGCACATCCCGAATATCATGCCCGAATGATCGTGCGGATCAACGAATTGACTGGGCTGAACGTCCGCAGTTCGGGTAACCTGTTCGAGTCGATGCAGTCGAACGCGGATGCGGCAGATTTTTCGGCGGCTCTCAACACCCTTGCCGTGACGCTGACCCGCATCGCCAATGATTTCCGCCTGCTCGCCTCTGGTCCCACGACCGGTCTCGACGAGATTCATTTGCCGGCGGTCCAGCCCGGGTCCTCGATCATGCCGGGCAAGGTCAACCCGGTGATGGCGGAAATGCTCAACATGACCTGCTATCACATCATGGGCAACAACCTCACGATTCAGCTAGCCGTGGCGGCGGGGCAGTTGGAGCTGAACGTTATGATGCCAATCATTGCGCACGAGGTCTTTGACTCCGAGCATGTGCTGATCGGCGCGATCAAGGCGTTTACCGACAAGTGCGTCAAGGGGGTGCAGGCGAACCGCGAAAAGGCGGAGGCGTGGTTGGGTAAGAACGTGATTATCGTGACCGCGCTCAATCCGCT
>JBAVQS010000112.1:0-21040 GCA_049694275.1 Anaerolineae bacterium
TAGCCGGGTGACCGGATGGTCAACGGCTAGCGCGCGGCGCGGCGCTGGCCGCGCTGCGCCTTGTGCTGTTCGACATAGCGGCGAATGGCATCCGCGTCAGGCTGGAGGAACGCCGAACCTCCATTATCCATCCCCTCGATCTGGTGTCGGTGTATCTTTTGGTGCAGTAGTATTTCGATCTTGCGGACCATTCCTTCGTCGGTAGGCGTGACGAGGGTATAAGCCTTGCCCACCGCCTGTGCGCGCCCGGTCCGGCCGATTCGATGCACATAGGCTTCGGCCTCGATCGGAACGTCATAGTTCACGACATGCGAGATGCCTGTGACGTCGATGCCGCGTGATGCAATATCGGTCGCGATGAGGACACGCGAGTTTCCCTGCCGGAACGCCTCCAGCGCCGCGATGCGCTGTCCTTGTGAACGGTTACCGTGAATAACGCCGGCGCGGATGTTCGCCTGTTGCAATTGCTTGGCTACCCGGTCCGCTCGGTGCTTGGTGCGCGCAAAGATGAGGACGCGGTCCATTTCCTCTTCCTGCAGCAATTGTTTCAACAATGTCATCTTGAACGGTTCGGCGACGGGATACAGTGTCTGCGCAATCGCTTCGGGAACAGTCGTATTTTCGACTTGAATCCGTTGCGCCTTGCGTGTCACCTGCGCAGCCAGGCCTTGCACCTGATCGGGCAGTGTGGCAGAAAAGAGCAGGGTCTGTCGCTCCAACGGTAAGAGCCGGACGATCCGCCGCAGGTCAGGCAGGAATCCCACGTCGAGCATGCGATCGGCCTCGTCGAGCACCAGAATCTCTACCGCAGCCAGGGAAATATTCCGCCGCGTGACATGATCGAGCAAGCGCCCCGGCGTAGCGATGACGATTTCCACACCCTGCTTGAGCAGTCGTTCCTGAGTGCCCAAGGAAACTCCGCCATAAATTGCAGCGAGGCGCAGGTTTGTGCGGCTGCCCAAATGGGTTGCCTGTTCGGCGACCTGAAGGGCCAGTTCGCGGGTCGGAACCAGAATCAACGCGCGGACCCCCTGCTTGCGCGGGGCCGGCGCGAGCAGCTTTTGCAAAAGGGGCAATAGATAGGCGGCCGTCTTGCCTGTGCCTGTCTCGGCAGAACCCAAAATATCTTGACCGGTCAATGCGACGGGGATGATTGCCGTCTGGATGGGCGTCGGCTCTTCAAAACCTAATTTCCGAATGCCGGCTTCCAGGCGCGGGTCAAGACCAAAACGAGAAAAACTCATTAAACTCCTATGTGCGGTGCAAATTTGCCGAGGTGAACGACCGCGGGGACACAACGGGTCAGGAAGGAGGTAAAAATAAAGCCGCCTAGTCAGATAACTAGAACGGCCAGAACTTACCGACTTGATCTCTAACGGAAAAGATTATAACACAATCTCGAGATTCGCGCAACTCTGGCTCAGGTAAGCGACAGTGGAGATTTGGAAGCCCGGATGGCGGATACAACCTCTTCGATCTCTTTATCCGTCATCCAAATCTGGTCGGCCGACATGGTCATAAAGCTCAGGGTGGCGCTCGGGTTGGCCGGCGCGTTTTTCCCCGCGTTGGCTTTACGTGTGTTCCCGAGGACCTGCATGAACTGCCGGCAGCTAATCAAGTACTTGTACGCGCCCGCGCGCCGCGCCTCCGGCGCGTGTGCGGTTAGATCGTGTGTGCTCCGAATCTCTAACAGTTCCATGTACCCAATTATGCGCCTATTCTCACGGTTCGTCAAATGCCATTTTCAGGGTTCAAGGCCGGTATGAACGATCACCGCCGATAAAACCATTGACTCTTTTCTGACATAGGGATAGAATCATTGCAATTCGCTCGCGCTCGTGATCGTCAAGGAGGTGGAGTGAGTCCTAGTCCCCGCCAGAGCAATCACCCGGCCCGGCCCGGCCCGCGCCGCACCGCGACCCATGTGAATTTCTTGCTGCGCAGTTACAAGGTGCTGAGCCAATTCAACCAGGCGCTGGCGCGCGCCACCGCGGAACAAGAGTTGTTGCATGCAGCCTGTCGCGTCGTGGTCGAGGAAGGGGACTATCGTCTCGCCTGGATTGGCTATGCAGAGCAGGATGCACAGAGATCGGTTCGCCCGGTTGCACAGAAGGGATTCGAAGTCGGCTATCTTGAGACGGCCGGTATTACATGGGCTGACACGGAGCGCGGTCATGGTCCAACCGGGACGGCGATCTGCACTGCCAGACCGTGCATCATGCGGAATATCCGCGAGGATCCCAGTTTCGCGCCGTGGCGGCAAGCCGCTCTGACGCGCGGCTATGCCTCCTCGATCTCACTGCCGCTCTTGAATGATGGCGTTGCTTTTGGCGCTTTCAACATCTATGCCGCTGAGCCGGACGCGTTTGACGCGCCAGAGGTCGAACTGCTGACCGAATTGGCAGGCGACCTGTCATTTGGAATTACCGCTCTGCGCTCCCGCGCAGAACGTGACCGCGCGGAGCAGGCGCAGCGGGCCAGTGAGGCCAGCTACCGTCGCATCGTCGAGACTGCGAACGAAGGGATCTTGACGATGGACGAGAACGATTATACGACCTTTGTCAATCCGCAAATGTGCAGGATGCTGGGCTATGCGGCGGAAGAGATGCTGGGCAAACACGCCAGCACGTTCATGTTCCCGGACGACTGGACCGACCATCAGATGCAAATGTGGGCGCGGCAGCAAAGAGTCGCAACCCAATACGAACGTCGCTTCCGCCGCAAAGATGGGAGCGTGCTCTGGACGCAGGTCTCGGGGACGCCCATTCTTGATCAGGACAATCGATTCTGTGGCTCGTTCGCCATGTTCTCTGACATTACCGAGCACAAGCAGGCTGAAGAGGCCATGCAACAGTCAGAGCGGCGTTTTTCGCAGGTCTTTCACTTTAGCCCGATTGCCACCAGCATTACCGCCATGGAGGATGGGTATTTTGTCGACGTCAATGAGTCCTGGTTGCGGCTCTTTGGCTATACGCGCTCAGAGGTGATTGGGAATACCGCGTTCCGGCTCAACCTCTGGGCGCACCCTGAAGAACGCGGCGAGATGATTCGGCGACTGGTCGCAAATGGCGAGGTCCGCGGTTCCGAGTACGTCTTTCAAACCAAAGAGGGCCAGACGCGGGAAATTCTCCTTTTCGCACAGGTGATTGAGCTGAACGATCAGCAGTACAACCTTTCCCAGGTCTATGATATCACCGAGCGCAAACGCGCCGAGGCCGTGCAGCGGCAGAGTGCAGAGGAGATTGCCTCGCTGCACAACGTTGCGCGCCAGGTCGGGGCCAGCCTCTCCCTGGATCAAGTCGTCCGGGCGGCGCTCGACGGCGCGTTCGACGCCATTCGTCCGGATATGGCGCTGCTCTTTTTGCGGCAAAATGATCGGCTCTTGCTTCAAGGCCTTGCGCCGGCCGACTGGCCCGAGGCCCAGTCCCAGGGGTCTATCCACCGCGTGGGAGAATGTTTGTGTGGATTGGCGGCCAGCACGGGCCAGGCCCTTTACTCGGCGGACATCTTGCATGACGCCTGTTGCACGGCGGCTGAATGCCGAGAGGCCGGGTTACACTCTTTTGCTGCGTTGCCTCTGCTTCACGGCGATGTCGTCCTGGGAGTTCTGGGAATTGCTTCCCGCACGCCGCGCGATTTTGCGGAACGCGCCCCATTTCTGGAGACCCTCGCCGGCGCGATTGCCATCGGCATCCACAACGCGACCTTGCATCAGGAGGTGCAAAAGTACGCGGCAGAGCTGGAACAGCGCGTCGCCGAACGCACGGCCGAGCTCTATGTTGCGATGGGTAGGGCGCAAGAGGCGGACCGGCTCAAGTCGGCGTTTCTCGCGACTATGTCACACGAACTGCGAACGCCCCTCAACTCGATTATCGGCTTTACTGGCATTATCCTGCAGGGTCTCGCGGGCCCCCTGAACGAGGAGCAGGCCAAGCAACTGGGCATGGTGCAGAGCAGCGCCCGGCATCTCCTGGCCCTGATTAACGATGTCCTGGATATCTCCAAGATCGAGGCCGGGCAGCTCGAGTTCAAGTTAGAATCCCTGAATGTGCGCGAGACGATTGCCCACGTCATCCGGACGGTGAAACCGCTAGCGGAGAAAAAGCAGCTTGTCCTGCGCGCCGAAATTGCGCCCGAGGTGGACCGGGTGACCAGTGACCGGCGGCGGATCGAGCAGGTCCTGCTCAATCTACTCAACAACGCGATCAAATTCACTGACGAGGGTGAGGTGCTTGTCGCGTGCAGCCTCGACGATCGCGGGCTCTTGACCCGCGTGATTGACACGGGAATCGGCATCCAGCCCCGGGACCTCGATAAATTGTTTCTCCCCTTTCGGCAAGTCGAGAGCGGATTGACACGCCGCCACGAAGGGACGGGACTGGGGCTTGCCATTTGCAAGCGACTGGTCGAAATGCTGGGCGGTCGAATCTGGGTCGAGAGTGAATGGGGCGTCGGAAGCGTTTTCGCTTTTACATTGCCGCTGGACGCAAAGGATCAAAAATGAAGCCGATCATCCTTGTCATTGAAGATAATGAACAGAACATGTACTTGACCACGTTCCTGCTGCAAAAGAATGGCTATCAGGTTGCGCAAGCACGGGATGGGCAGGCGGGGATCGACATGGCGAATCGTATCAAGCCCGTGCTCATTCTCCTCGACGTGCAGTTGCCCGTTATGGATGGTTACGCGGTCGCGCAGGCGCTGCGCCGTAATACCGAACTGGCGGCGGTGCCCATCGTTGCCGTCACCTCGTATGCTATGGTCGGCGACCGGGAACGAGTCCTGGCGTCCGGGTGTGATGGGTACATCGAGAAACCGATCAATCCCGAAACCTTTCTCTCGGAAATCGAGCGTTTTCTGCCAGCCTAAGGGGGAAAACATGACCCGCATCCTTCTCGTGGAAGATAACGAACAAAATCTCTATCTCCTCCAGGCGCTCCTGAAAGGGAACGGGTATCAAACTACCTGCGCGAGTAATGGGGCTGAGGCGCTGGAACAAGCGCGCTACGATCCGCCGGACCTGATTATTTCCGACATCCTGATGCCTGTTATGGATGGATTTGCATTGTGTCGTGAGTGGAAGAAGGACGAGCGGCTAAAGCCAATTCCATTCATCTTTTATACCGCGACCTATACCGATGCGCGTGACGAGAACCTGGCGTTCAGTCTCGGCGCCGCGCGGTTCATTCGCAAACCCACAGAGCCGGACGAGTTCATGACCATTCTCCGCGAGGTCGTCGAGCAGGCGGAAACGGGGCGCCTCGTCGCGCCGCCCGAGACCCTTCACGAGGACAAGGTTTACTTTAAAGAATACAACGCGGCGCTCATTCGCAAGCTCGAAGACAAGATGCTCGAGTTGGAGAGAGCGAACCGGGCGTTGGAACTCGAAATTGCAGAACGGAAACGAACCGGGGAACAACTCGAACGCCTCTTTAGCGAGACGCGGCGGCGGGTCGAACAGCTCACGGCGCTCCGCACGATTGATCTCGCCATCAGCTCGAGCTTTGACCTGCGGATGACCCTCGATCTCATCCTCTCACAGGTGACGGTTCGGCTTGGCGTGGATGCCGCAGCCGTTCAACTCCTCAGGCGACATGCCCAGACCCTCGAATACGCCGCCAGCCGCGGTTTTCTTACGAGCCAGGTCACCCGTCCCGGCCTGCGCCTCGGAGAGGGATATGCGGGGCGTGCTGCGCTTCAGCGGCGCGTGATCAACATTCCCAACCTGGCCCAGGACGCTGATGGGATGGTCAAAACCGGGGTTGAAAGGGAAAAGTTTGTCGGGTATTGTGTGGCCCCATTGATGTCCAAGGGTGAACTCAAGGGCATTCTCGAAGTTTATACGCGCACTCCGCTCACGCCCGATCCCGACTGGTTGAGCTTTTTTGAAGCGCTGGCTGGTCAGGCGGCGATTGCGGTTGAGAACGCCGAGCTTTTTGAAGGATTGCAGCGCTCGAATGCCGAGCTCGCGCTGGCGTACGATACCACGCTCGAGGGTTGGTCGCATGCCCTGGATTTGCGCGACCGGGAGACGGAGGGACATACGCTGCGTGTCACCAAACTCACGCTCGACCTGGCACGCGCCATCGGGTTCAATGAAGCCGAACTGGTCCCGCTCCGCCGTGGCGCGTTGTTGCACGACATTGGCAAGATGGGCATTCCCGATTCCATTCTCCTCAAACGCGGCGCCTTATCCGAGGCCGAGTGGAAGATTATGCGCCAGCACCCGCAGTTTGCCTACGAAATGCTCCTGCCTATCACCTACCTGCACCCTGCGCTTGAAATCCCCTACTGTCATCATGAAAAGTGGGATGGAACGGGTTATCCGCGTGGGCTCAGGGGGGAAGAGATTCCCCTCGCCGCGCGGATATTTGCGGTCGTAGACGTCTACGATGCCCTGCGCTCGGATCGCCCCTACCGGGCCGCGCTCTCAGGCGTTCAGGCTCGTGATTACGTCCGCGAACAGGCCAACAAGCATTTTGACCCCAGGGTCGTTGAGGTATTCCTGCGAGAGATTGCAGAATAAAAGAGCAAAAGATTTCTTGCCGGTTTAATGGCTGACCTGGCGGACTGTCCAACGGATGTCGGCCGCCGGCTCGCACTGGACTCGCCATTGATTGGCATCCCGACCCGCTTGTACGGAGCGGAGAACGTTGTCTGTGGGTAGACAGATGCGCCCCTCCGCTGCCTGTTCAGCGCCGAAAACGACCAACTCGATTGCATCCCATTTCATCTGCGCCGTGTTCTGCGCGACTGGAATGTGTGGAATGGCCGCCCCTGACTTGACCAGCAGAATGATAGGGATTTCGCCGGCTTGAATGTCGTTCCAGGTTGAACCGCCGTACGTCCGACCTGTCTGGTAATCAATCCATTGCCCTGCCGGCAAATAGACCCTACGATGCAGCGTCTCCTCGAAGAGTGGTGCGACGAGTAGATCGGTCCCGAACAGATATTGGTCCTCGACGAACCAGGCTGTCGGATCATCCGGATATTGAAAAAAGAGCGGCTTGCACATCGGATAACCTTGTTGTGAGCAGAGGGCGGCTTGCGCATAGATATAGGGCATCAGACGGTATTTGAGCTCCACCGCGCGGCGAAAGTCCTCGACAAACGCGGCGTCGTATCCCCACGGTTCCTTTGGGGGCTGTCCATGACACCGGCTGTGTGAAGTCAACATGCCGAATGGCAACCACCGCCGGTAGAGCTCGCGCGGACTGCGCTGAGTAAAGCCGCCGATATCATGGCTCCAAAAGGAAAATCCACATAGGCCGAGCGATAGCCCCCCGCGCAGCGTAGCCGCCATCGCGCTGTCTGTACTCTCAGCATCCCCGCCCCAGTGTATCGGATAGCGCTGGCTTCCGGCCCATGCGCTCCGCGCCCAGATGATCGATTCGCCGGTGATCTGCCGTGTGATCTCTGCGGCGGCCTGATTGTATCGCAGCGGGTACAGATTGTGCTCATAAAACCCGCTCTTGCCCGAGGCATACACCCCGTGCGCTGGCGCTGCTTCCCCAAAGTCTACCTTGATCGCTCCCACCCCCAGCTTGAGCAATCCCGCCAGCTTGCCCTGATACCACTTGACCGTCTCGGCATTCGAGAAATCGAGGATCGCATCTTCTGTGGGCAGTCCCCCATTCGCCGCTCGCACGGCATAGCCGCGTTCCAGAATTTCAGGATACAGCTCGTTGGTCGGGGTAAAATAGGGCAACTGCCACAGGCTGAGATGGAAGCCGTTCGCTCTGAGGTCGTCGATCAATTTCTGTGGATCGGGGAAACGCGAGGGGGAGAATTGATAGTTGCAGCGCCAGTCCGTCTCGAACCATTTCGTATCCAGGTGAATCACGTCACATGGAATCCGCTCTGCCCTGAGCCGGGTTGCCACCTCGCGCACCTGGCTTTCGGATTCATAGCTAATGCGGCTCATCCACAATCCGAACGACCACAGCGGCGGCAAGGGGCTGCGCCCGGTCAGCGCCGTGTATTCGGAAAGGACCTCTTGCGGGTTGCCAAAGAACAAGAACAGATCCAGTTCGTCGTCGCCAAGATGGAACACATTGGCCTGATCGTAAGAATGCCCGAAATCCAGGGTGAGCGGCGCAGTGGTATGAACAAACATCCCATAGCCGCGACTGCTGAGAAAGAACGGGATCGGCTTGTACATGCGGTCCGTCTGCGTCCCGAGTGCGTCCGTGGCCCACAATGTAATCTTTTGCCCGCGCTTGTCGAGCCGCGTAAAGGACTCTCCCGTGCCATACAGCTTTTCGTCCGGCGCCAGTGTAAAACCGGCGGCCAGGTGGCGGTCTAGATTCCCGGGAGTCTGCACAAAAGAGAGGGGTGTGGGCCACGCATTGGTCAGGCAAGCCGTGTCTGCCAGGTTCTGGGTGCGGGTGAGTAAATGCCCGGATGCATCTCGAAATTCAAAATGCACCGGATCGCGGTCGAGCGTTATCATGCCATAGGGGCTGTGATAGACCCAGGCGTTTTCTGGTGTGGAGAGTTGCCACGAATGATCGGACCCCGGTTCGTGCGCCAGCATGAGTGATGGCCCGGCAGGGCGCAGCGCGTTTTGCGCCGTCAGGCGCAGGCGGATCGTGCGCGGGCTGATGAACGAGAGCGAAAAGGGCAGAATGGGATCGCGTGCGTATTCGGAGCGCTGTAGCTCGTGTGGCCGCTCCGTTCTAACGAAATCGACGCGCCCCTGGTTAAAATCGACGCCGTACTCTAGCGCATACCGACGCCATTCCAGCGTGCCGGTTCCGGTCGCCGGGTCAAACGTCGTGATCCGCGCCGCGTTGAAAAAGGTGTTCTCGATCTTGCCGAATTCAGCGCTGACATCGATCGGCTGATTGAGAATAAAACGGTGAGCGTCTGGCATGGTTCCTATTCGTTGCCGCGGAGACGTGGGTCGAGGATATCCCGCACCCCGTCGCCGAGCAGGTTGAATGCAGCTACCGTCAGGAGAATGGCAAGCCCGGGAAAGAGTGGGAGCCAGGGCTGAGTGCTGATAAACTTGCGCCCCTCGCTGATCATGACTCCCCATTCCGGCGTCGGCGGTTGGGCGCCAAAACCAATAAAGCTCAACCCGGCCGCAGAGAGGATAGCACCTCCCATATCAAAGCTGGCCTGTACGAGAATCGGCGCCAGGGTATTGGGCAACAAGTGCCGCCAGAGAATGCGCGGCGTCGGGACGCCGATGCTGCGCGCGGCAACGATAAACTCTCGTTCACGGAGTGAGAGCACCTGTCCTCGGACCAGGCGGGCATAGACCGGCCATGTGACGACCGCGATCGCGATCATGGCATTGTTGAGACTGGGACCCAGGGCGCCGGCGATTGCCATCGCGAGGATGAGTGGGGGAAATGCGAAAAAGATGTCGGTCAAGCGCATCAGCATCTCATCCACCAATCCACCGGCATAGCCAGCAATCAGGCCGACGAGGGTTCCAAATGTCCCGGCCGAAAAGACGACGCCCAGGCCGACGGTCAGGGAGATGCGCGCGCCAAAGAGCAGGCGGCTCAAAATGTCGCGGCCAAGTTGATCAGTCCCCAGCCAATGAACTGGCGAGGGGGGCTTGAGCCTCACAATCAGGATTTGGTCGAGTGGGTCAAAGGGCGCGATAACCGAGGCGAACAGGGCACTGAGGCCAAAGAACAGCAGCAAAATAAGTCCCGCCGTTGCCAGTGGGCTTCGCAAAATCGCCGGCCGGGTGCGGGGGCGCTTGAGTGTTTCAGGTGGGGCGGCGGGCGGGACGCTGATGTTATGAGCCATTTTGAATGCGGGGGTCCAGTGAATGGTAACTCAGGTCCACGACCAGATTTGCCAGGGTATAGACCATGGCAGCGAGGAGTGTGACGCCCATCACTGCCGGAAAGTCAAGGCTGATCGCCGAGGCGGTTGCATACAAGCCCAACCCGGGCCAGGCGAATACTGTTTCCGTCAGCACTGCGCCTGAGAGTAGACTGCCGAAAGTCACGCCAATGATGGTCAGCGTCGGAATCAGGGCGTTGCGCAGCCCGTGCCGGAGGATGATGGTGCGCTCGCGCAATCCTTTTGCGCGCGCGGTGCGCATATAGTCCTGTTGCAAGACTTCGAGCATGCTGGAGCGGGTCATGCGGGAAATGACAGCCGTCGAAAAATAGCCCAGGGTGAATGCCGGGAGGAGGAGGTGCTCCAGGCTGCTCATGAACGCGGGCCTGTTCCCGGTGAGCAGACTGTCCACCGTATACAGGCCGGTCAGCAGGGTCGGGGGTTTGATAAAATCGGCGATGCGTCCCCCGCTCGGCAGCCAGCTCAGTTGATTGTAAAACAGGCCGATCAACAACAAGCCGAGCCAAAATACGGGGAGTGATCCGCCGATCAGCGCCAGGACGCGAACAATGTGATCCGGCAGGTGATTCCGCGTCAGGGAAGACCAGATGCCGGAAGGGACGCCCAGCAGTAGGGAAACGACGAGCGCGGCGAGTGATAACTCGAGGGTTGCCGGAAAGAAATCGCGCAGATCGTCGACGACCGGCCGGCGCGTGCGGATGCTGACGCCGAGGTTCCCCTGTAGCAGATTCCCGACGTAGATTAGATACTGATTGACGAGCGGTTTGTCCAGGCCATACTCGGCGCGGAACGCGGCGATCTGGGCATCCGTTGCATGATCGCCCAACGCGGCGGCGACGGGGTCGGCGGGAATCACATGAGAGATGGCGAACGTAATGATCGAAACGCCGATCATCACGGCGATAAATCCTAGGCTGCGCCGCAGCAGCAAACCCAAGATATTCATGGAGAAGAGAGCATCGACAAGCTCAATAGAAGAGCGATGGGGTAACGGCCTGGACCGTTACCCCATCGCCGACTCTATCACTATTTGCTAACGGTTGCGAAATCCGTCCACCCGATCGGACTCCATACCAATCCCTTGACGTTTGATCGGAGACCGATCAATTCGACCGATTGATAAAGAATCGAGTACGGGCCGTTATGGAGAACGTATTCCGTAATGTCCTTGTACGCGGCGGTGCGCTGGGTAGTATCGGTCATCAATGCGGCCGCATGTGCTTTTTGCGCAATCGTCGCGTCATTCCACGCGTTGCGATAGGCGATGGACTTGGCGGCATAGTCGGTAAAGGGCGTGACGTTGGCATCCGGATCCGGGAAATCGGGGCCCCAGAGGATCATCACGAGCTGGCCTTTTTGTGCGCGATACGAACCGAGCAGGTCTGCCTGTGTGGTCTGTTTGATATTCACCGTGACGCCGATCTTGTCCAGGTCAGATTTCACCTTGGCTGCGAGATCGGCCCACGCCACGCCGCCCGGCGCGGAACCGGTGGGCACCAGCAGTTCGAGGGTGATCGGCCCGCTGACGCCCGACTGCTGCAACAGCGATTTGGCTTTGGTGATGTCTTGCTGGAAGGGGGTGGCGGGATTAAAGCCGAGGAACCCTGATGGAACGACCGCCTGGACCTTTTTGGCGTTACCGCCGAGCAAGCCCTGGATAATTCCATCGTAATCGATCGCCGTCCGAATCGCTTCCCGCACATTGGCATTGTCGAGCGGTTTGACGGTCACATTCATCCCGATATACACCAGCAGCGTGCTGTCGGCAATCACGGTCTGGACGCCGGGTTTGCCCTTTTCTGCCGCAAACTGTTCGGGGCTCAGGTTATTCGCAATGTCGATGTCGCCCTTTTCCAGGGCGGCCTGTTGGGTCGCGGATTCAGCCACGTGCTTGAGCAAAACCTGCTTGAGCGCCGGTTTCGTGCCGCCGTCATAGTTCGGGTTGGCGGTCAAGAGCACCTCGGACTGTTTGGTCCAATGGTCGATGTTGTAGGGCCCACTGCCGGCCGAATGATCGAGCAGCCAGCCGGTTCCAAAATCGCCGCCGCTATCGTGCGCCTTGGCGGTCTTGGAATCCACAATGCTCCCGACCGAGAACGTCAGAATCGCCAGGAACCCTTGCACGCTCGACGTCTTGGGCAGGCTAATCACAACCGTCTGTGGGTCGGTTGCCTTGACGCTGTCCTGTTTCAGGCCCGAATCGTCGGTGAACAGAAAGGCAGGCGATTTGTTGAGCGAGATCACGCGTTGGAACGAATAGACCACATCGTCGGCGGTAACCGGATTTCCGCTAGAGAACTTTGCACCGCTGCGTAGATGGAAGGTCAGCTCAGTGTGATCCCCTGCGTCCTTGGTGTCCCATGTGGTGGCGAGACCGGGCTTGAGCGTCGAGAGATCGGCTCCCTCAAAACGCACGAGCGTTTCATAGACATTGTGCGTGATCAAATCATCCGAGAACTCGTACCCGACCCCAGGGTCGAGTGAGATCATATCGCTGAGATCCCGGTTAATGATCAGGGTGTTTGCGGCGTTGCCGGAACCCGTCGAAGCGGTTGTGGGCGCCGCCGTCGCTTGGGGCGCGGTGGTCGGCTGCATCGCAGCGGTGGCCGGCGGGGCAGTCGTGGCCGGGGGCTGTGCGGCTGGGGTCGTACCGCACGCGACCAGCGCCAAGAGCGCGAGTGGAATCAAGAAAACGCCTATACGGCGATACCAAGTCATTATCTTTTCCTCCTCTATAAAACTAGACAACAGAAAACTGAACGACGCACTGCACCTGAAAGGGAAACGATCATGCCCCTTCAGGTGTAGAAATTATATTCGCCTACTGTGAACGTGTCAATGGACTTCGTTTGCCACCTTGCCGCCTGACGCCGCCCAGAGGGCCTGACTCATTTCCTGCGCCGTCCAGGCTTGATGCGTACAGGTCTTGTTTAGCCGTTCTGTCCGTTCCCGCAGTTTGGCCGCGTATCGCTGATAATAGGGCGCGGTGAACGCGACCGGCCCAAGATCAGGAATCTGAACGGCGACGAGCTCATCAAAAAAGGGGTAAACATCCGGTCGGAAAGCGGCGAGGACGGCCGATGCGGTCGCCGGCCCGACGCCGGCCAGCCGGCTGAGGAACGCAATCGGTTGCCGCGGATCGGGGACGGCGGCAAAAGCCTCGCGCGCGGTCTGTTCAACCTCCCCGCGGTCGTTGCCGGCCACAAGCAACCGGTTTCGCTCACGCCAGACACCGCGCTTCATTTTCCACTGCATCACTCGTTCCAGTTCGTCACGCGTAACGAAAACAGGCGCGCGGGCTGTGAGCAACGCCGGAAATTCAGTACGATACCAGGAATCGACCTCCTCGAGCCCGCGCACCTGCTGATTCTTGACGATTTCGGGATAGAGATCCAGGGCGGTGTGCCATTTGGCACAGCCTTTGCTTGACCAGAGATTCATGTTTGCTTGTGCGCTCCTTTCAGATCGCATTATAACATGAGGCGAAAGTATGCTGCTTATCTTACGTTGTTTCTATCCGGAGGAGCAGGGAGGAATGTGATATTCTGCGGGTCCTGATTTCGTCAACCGGGGCGATAGATCTGGATACTTGGGATGCGCTGTAGGTGCTTATAGTTGAACGTGAGAACGGTCAAATTATGGTGTAGCGCCGTCGATGCGAGTAGCAGGTCAAAATCTGGAATCAGTTGGCCGCTTTTACGGAGGGAGGAACGTATCTCTGCAAATCGAAGCATAATTGCGTCTTCAAGGGTCAGGAGACGAAAAGGAGCCAGCCATTGGCGAAACCGCATAATATGCATTTGAGAATCCGGAAAACCAAAGGCCCCCTCGTAAATCTCGCCAACGGTGACAAGGCTAATAGCAATACCTTCCGGTGCAAGCTTCTGCAACGTTTGGACAGTCTGCGGGCGGCCGGCGAGCGCATTGATCGCCCAGTCTGCATCGAGGAGGTAGGGCATTTAGGGCCTCGTTTCCGGGCGAGAGCCTTGTTCCCGGGCTCGATAAAGTTCTTGAATCATTCTATCGGTATCAAGGTCTGCCCAGCTCCCCGCTGTTTCTGCAAGGGTTCGTTTTACCTTGTCGGGATCATAATTCGCCCAGATATTTTCAGGTTCTTCATGATAGATCCGATAGATTTCGCCGTTACTTTCTAGGACAAGTGGGTGCTCTCGCGCCTCCTCTAACAGGCGCGCAATTTCGCTATTCGGGTTAACCTTGACTCTCTTGGGCTCTGTAAGCATGTTACTGATCCCTCTCCTATTCCAAATTCCTTCCGAGTCTTATTATAGCATAGGGGATGTTGTTGTTGTGTGATAATCCGTCGCAAAATTTCCTTTGCGCCCTTGTCGTCTTCGCGGTTCAATCTCCCTACATCGCCGGAATATATGTCGCCGCGCTCCGCTCGACCTTGACCACCGGCAGTACGTCCACCAGTTCGTAATCCCGCGACCCCAGCCCCAGCTTTTCCCCATATTCGGTGATCTTGTACGGGTCCTTGAGTGGCCCGTGGAGCCACTGGAGCGGATGCCCCTGGCGTGTGTGGACCTCCATGGCCGTCGGCAGGTTCTCTTCGATGAGCGGTGTTTGCGCGGTCACGTCGAGCACCGCCTGGTCGATGGCGACGATGTCGTCCGAGCCAAAGAGGCCGGCATCTGGGAGGATTGGCATGCTCGTAAAGCCGAAACAGTCGCAGACCGGCGTCATGTGCGTGGCGAGCGCGAGGTGCGTCACCTTTTCCGGCGCAAAGGTCGAGAAGGTGATCGCCGTACTGATGGCGCACGCTTCCTGGAAAGTGAGGAAGTTGATCGCGTCAATCTTGAGGCTACCAGGCGGTGCGATCTGCAAGCAGCGGCCGCACTGGTTACACTCTTCAAAGTGCATATGCAATTCGTTCGAGTTGTGCTTGTCCTGGACGATGCCGTTGCGCGGGCAGACCTCGACGATGCGCTGGCGGATTACCGGGTCGGGGCAGAGGTCGGCGAACCAGTACGGGTCATAGTGCATGGCATCGTGCATCGCGCTGCGTGTCTCGCCGGCCATGCAGCCGAGGGCCAGGTTCTTGAACGCGCCGCCCATGCTGCAGCTCGGATGTCCTTTGACGTGGGCGAGGTTGATGAGAAAGCTGGCATCCTGAATCATCCCGGCGAGTTTCCACTCCTGGATGTTTTTGTAGGAGCGCGTGTGGACGTAATAGTATTTCTCGTCGGGGCCGGCGGACGGGTAGACCGGGCAGCCGAGGGTCTCGGTGGTATAGCCGCGCTCTTCACAGGCGCGCACGTCCCAGTTCAGATCGGTGACGAACGGCTGACCGCCCCCTTCCTTGACTGCGGCGACGATTTTGCGGACGAAAAGCGGATGGACGGTTGAATAGCCGATGTTGTTGCCGGTGTGCATCTTGATAGCGACCGTCTCGTCCTTGACGCGGTCGCGGAGATGGAGCCGGTCGAGAATCAGGTCGAGCTTGGCGGGGAGCGTTTCTCTGGCGTCGAGCCGCGCCTGGCGCGGGGAGCCGAAATATACCTGGCTGGTCATGGCATCCTCTTGGTGCGTGGGTATGTGCTTACCCGGCTTGCAACCGGACCGTTTGTGCATTCTAGCACAAGCGGGGAGAGGCGCAAATCCAAACCCTGCCCCATCACTTTATGGCTCCATTGTATAGGCGTCGTTTTCACCCTTGGGGGTAGGCGCATGGTTAAGGGTTTGCATGAATACCGCGACCACCTGCGGATCGAAATGTTTCCCTGCTTGTTTACGGATATAGTCGATCGTCTGTGCGTGGGGCCAGGCGAGGCGGTAGGGTCGGTTGGATCTCAGGGCATCCCAGACGTCGATCACCGCGAAGATGCGCGCCGCCAGCGGAATCTCCTCGCCGCGTAATCCGCGTGGATAGCCGGTGCCGTCCCATTTTTCATGATGACAGTACGGAATATCCAGGGCAGGGCGCAGAAACTCGATCGGCGCAAGCAGGTTGTACGCATACTCGGGATGCCGCCGCATCAATTCCCATTCGCGCTCGGTGAGCGTTCCCGGTTTCAGCAGGACCGAATCGGGAACACCCATCTTGCCAATGTCGTGGAGCAACGCGCCGCGCCGCACCTGTTCCAGTTCGGTCTCGCCAATCCCCATGACGTGCGCCAGGTCGAGCGTTCCGCCGACCACGCGGCGCGTATGGAATTCCGTTTCCTGGTCGCGCAGTTCCAACGCATGGGCCCACCCTTCGAGAGTCCGGTCATAGGCGAGGGTGAGCTCGGCGGTGGCCTGGATGGCCTGCTCGTGCAGCGCGACGCGATGGAGCGCATTCGCGGCGATGTTTGAAATCGCTTCGAGCACCTGCACGTCCTGTCCGCTAAACGGCGCCCGGCGCGCGACGGCGACAAACCCAATTGTCTTTTGATGCGTGAACAGTGGAATTTCGGCCAGGGCGCGCATCTCGCCAATGATATGGCGATAGGTAAAATACGGGTCATGCGGCAAATCATTCGTGACATACGGTTTGCCGGTCGTCAGCACATATTGCAAAATCCCTGAATCAGCCGAAAGGTGTCGTCCGATCACGCTGCGCCATTCGCCGACCGCGTATTCGATCACATAGTCCCGGGCGCGGTCATCGTAAAACAACAAACTGATGCTGGCCGCGTCGACCAGCTCGGACACCTGGCTGGCAATCACCGATAACATTTCCGCTCGCGTCTCGGCGACTCGCAGCGCCACGCTCATTTGCGCCACGGCCTGCATCTCGCGCTCGCGCTGTTTGCGCTCGGTGATGTCGGTCGCCAGACCTTCGATCAGCGTTTCGCCGTTCTCTGAATGCGTTTCGGTGGAGCGATCATAAAACCAGCGCCAGTTGCCCTGCGCGTCGCGCACGCGATATTCCCCGGCGAATGCCTTGCCGCCCGCCGATTCCTGGATCGTTTGCGTTACCCGCGCCCGGTCGTCCGGATGAATGGATTCGTTCCAGAGGAATGGATGTGCATACAGGTAATCCAGCGGATAACCGAGCGCAGTTTCGGCGCGCGGCGAATAATAGATGCCGCCGCGCCGGTTGGAGAAAACGTACACGATGTCGGGCGCATTCTCCACCAGGCGGCGATATTTGTCTTCGCTGGCGCGCAAGGTTTCTTCGGCGTGCTTGCGTTCGGTAATGTCACGCGCGATTTTTGAGATGCCGACGACTGCGCCCCGCTCATCTTTGATCGGCGAGATCGTCACGGAGACGTCTAACCGCCGCTCATCCCGGCAGACGCGCACCGTTTCGAAATGTTTAACGCTCTCGCCGTGCGCGATTTTGTCGAGAATGGCGGATTCTTCGTCCACCCGTTCGGGCGGGAACAACATGAGGATGGATTTACCCAGCGCCTCTTCCGCCGTATATCCAAACAGGTATTCCGCGCCGCGATTCCAACTGGTAATCACGCCGTCCAGGGATTTGCCGATGATGGCGTCTTCGGACGATTCGACAATCGCCGCCAGGCGCGCTTGCATTTCACGGTTTTGCCGGTGACGCTGAATCAGCCCCGCCACGCGCGCCAATAATTCGTCGGCGGAGAAGGGTTTGTCGATGTAATCCTGGACGCCCTGCTGCAACATTCTGACGCGCAGCGCATCGTCGGCTTTGGCGGTGAGCAGGACGACCGGCGTATCGCGCATTTCGGGATGGCGCCGCAATTCGGTGACCATCTGGTCGCCGCTCAGCCGTGGCATCATCACATCGCTCAAGATCAGATCGGGACGCGTGGCCAACGCCTGGGCAATGCCCTGTTCCCCATCATACGCCGTCATGACGCGATACGACTTGCCCAATGTCTCGGCGAGGAATGCGTTCATGTCGTGATTGTCTTCGACGATGAGGACGAGAGGGGCCTGGCGCACCGGACCGGCCGCCGGCTCAGGCGCCGGCGCGAGGCGCAGTTCCTCTACGGTTTGACGGTTGATCTCAAAATCCAAATTGCCGGCGGCCGGGTGCAGGACCGTTCCCAATGGCGCGCGCAACGGCAGTGTGACCGTAAACCGCGCTCCGCCGCCGCCGGGCCCATCGGCGACGGCAATGGCGCCCATGTGCAATTCGACGAAATCCTTGACAATGGCGAGTCCCAACCCCGTGCCGCCATAATTTCGATTGTCTCCGCTGTCGACCTGGCGGAAGCGTTCAAAGATCGCCTCGCGCATTTCCGCCGGCACGCCGGGGCCGGTGTCCTGAATCTCGACGGCGGCGCGATCCTGTTCGGCGCTCAAGGTCAATGCAATCACGCCGCCCTCGGGTGTGAATTTAAATGCGTTGGAGGGCAGATTGAGAAAGATGCGCTGGCATTTTTCGGGATCGACCTGGGCGGGCAGATCGGGCGGGGTGAGGACGGTAACCCGAATCTGTTTTTCCTGGGCGAGGACGTCGAAATGCGAGGCGACGAAGCGGACGAGCACGGCGAGGTCGATCCCGGCGTACTGCATGGTCGCTTTGCCTGCGTCGATTTTTGCCACGTCAAGCAGATCGGTCACGTGCCGATACAGCAGGCGCGTGTTTCGTTCGACCACCTGCAGGTCGTGGCGCAACTCGTCGGCGAGTGCGGTCCTTGCCAGATGTTTCGTCACGGGACCCAGGATCAAGGTGAGGGGGGTGCGCAGCTCGTGGCTCACATTTGCAAAGAACCGGGATTTCAATTCATCGAGCTCGCGGGTCTGGTCGTACAGCCGGGTGATTTCGGCGTTCGCCGTTTGCAGTTGCTGATTGGCGATGCGCGCGGTCTCGAGTGCCGCGGTCATCCGGCGGGCAGTCTGCAGCAGCCGGTTTTGCATCAGGCTGAACAGGATGCCCATCATGGTGAACGCGAAAACAGAATACCAGGCTTCAGGGCGCTGGACGGTCCAGGATAATTGGGGTGGGATGAAGAAATAGATGACGAGCAGATCGGAGATACCGGTGGCCACGAGGCCGCCTGACAGTCCCCCCAGCGAGGAACTGGCGAACACCGCCGGATAGAATAGGAACCAGACGAGCGGCTGAACCGTGGGCCAGAAAATCCACTGTGCGATGCCGGCGATGACCGGAAGGCAAATTGCCAGGATCAAGCGTAACTGAGCGCATGCGTCAAGTCTGTTCATGTCTGGCACTCTTAATCGGGTAGTGTGGATAAGGGCATGGATTGGGAGGTCGACTTTCAGATATGCAGATTATATCCTCCCGTGAGAATCGGGCAACTGTGTGGTGGGGCGGCTATTCTATAATAGACGTTATTCGAAATGGGGTATACTAACCCCATGCTGTGCTACGACGAATTGCAAGATAATGAGCGGAAGTTTCTCGCACACTCGCGCATCGTCAAGGATGTCTTGCGCAATACCAAGGAGGGATTCTCTGATCTCGCCATGGTTGTTGCCTGTGGGTTGTATAACTTGCGAATTCAGCAACGGCCACTGCCATCTGCGAAGGGCATTTGATATTTCGATATACTGTACCAATGAACATTGAATTGAACGGCAAGATTTGGTTCTGGAAAGGCCCCGCCCCATGGTACTTTGTGACCGTTCCGGCGAAGCAGTGCCGCGACCTGAAAGCCATATCTAGATTTGTGACGTATGGCTGGGGAATGATCCCGGTAAAGGCTCGGATCGGCAACACCACGTGGAAGACTTCCTTATTTCCTAAAGAAGGCCGTTACATTGTGCCCATCAAAGCGAGCGTCCGAAACGCAGAGAAGCTTGCGGAAGGCGACCAAGTGACGATACGACTCGAAGTTGATTGAAGCACGAATGAGTATCGGTTCACAAGGGTAGTTGCGAAATGCCGGGCTCCCTTTGTTGCAGGGAGAGAGAAATCCTGAATTCCAAATTCGAAGACGATTGGCTCAAAGGACTGACCTATGGACAGAATCTTTCGCAATCCTATCTTGCCAGGATTTTACCCCGACCCTTCCATTTGCCGGGCG
The DNA here is from genome assembly GCA_049694275.1 of Anaerolineae bacterium. Taxonomy (GTDB): domain Bacteria; phylum Chloroflexota; class Anaerolineae; order UBA4142; family SHND01; genus JBAVQS01. The sequence goes on from JBAVQS010000112.1 coordinate 19,749, forward strand.
GGCGAGGACTATTACCTGGTCACCTCGACATTCGAATATTTTCCCGGCCTGCCACTCTGGCACAGTCGCGATCTCGTTCACTGGCGTCAGATAGGACATGTACTCAATCGCCCCTCGCAGCTCGCGCTCGACGGCGTGCGCCCCTCGGGCGGGCTGTACGCGCCGACCATTCGTTATTCCCACGGGACATTCTATGTGATCAATACTCTTGTGGATGGAGTGAACAGGGCGGGTAATTTTATCGTCACGGCGACCGATCCATCCGGGCCCTGGTCCGAACCGCACTGGCTGGAATCCGCGCCGGGGATCGACCCCTCGCTGTTCTTTGACGACGGCGGAGACCGGCCTGGCCGCGTGTGGTATGTGGGCAGTCGGACGGCGATACACAGCCAATATGACGGGCATACTGAAATCTGGCTTCAGGAGTTGGATTTGTCTGCCATGCGGCTTATCGGAGAGCCTTGCACACTCTGGGAGGGGGCCGTGAAAGGGGCTGTGTGGGCGGAAGCGCCGCATATTTTCAAGGCCAATGAATACTATTACTTGATGATTGCTGAGGGAGGTACCGAGCACAATCACGCGGTGACGATTGCGCGCAGCAGGACGGTCACCGGGCCATACGAACCGAATCCTCGCAATCCGATCATGACTCACCGCCACCTTGGCCTGGATTATCCGATCGTCGGGACGGGTCATGCGGACCTTGTCGAAACCGACAGGGGCGAATGGTGGATGGTGTTGCTGGCGATGCGACCGTACGGGGGATATTTCTATAATCTGGGTCGAGAAACCTTTCTCGTTCCCGTACGCTGGGAAGAGGGCTGGCCGATTGTCAGTCCCGGAACCGGGCGCGTCGAGTTCTCCTATCCGGTCCCCGACCTGCCCGATCATCCCTGGCCCGCCGCGCCGGCCTGCGATCACTTTGACGGGCAGGCTCTTGGCGTGCAATGGAATTTCATTCGGACGCCACGCGACGAGTTCTGGAGCCTGAGCGAGCGTCCGGGCTACCTGCGGCTGCATCTGCGCCCCGAGCGCCTATCTGAGCAAGCCGGCCCGAGCTTTGTCGGGAGACGGCAGCAGCATATTCATTTTGCCGCGCAGACGGAGCTCGAGTTCACGCCACAGAACGATCGTGAATGCGCCGGCCTCGCCCTCGTGCAGAACAAGGATTTTTATTTTCTTTTTGTTGTCACGCAGGGAGCGAGCGTGACCGTCCGCCTGATTAAGCGGGCGCACGGTATAGAGGAAACACTGGCGGAGCAACCCGTTGATGCCGGGCGCTTGTATCTCAA
>JBAVQS010000113.1:0-13083 GCA_049694275.1 Anaerolineae bacterium
ACGGTGGCCGCGGGATGGACGGTGAAAGATATGGCCGCGCACCTGCTGGGGGATAATATCGGCAATCTCGCACGGCGGCGGGATGGGTTCCGCGAAGCGCCCGTGTCGCTCGCAACGTGGGATGAGCTGGTCGCGTGGCTCAACCGCCGGAATCAGAACTGGGTGGAAACCATGCGCCGGATGAGCCCGCGACTCCTCTGCGATCTCCTCCAATCGACCGGCGAGCAGGTGAATGCCTACTGGCGCACCCTCGATCCGTACGCGCTCGGCAGCGCGGTCGCCTGGGCCGGGCCAGAGCCCGCGCCGGTCTGGTTGGATCTGGCGCGTGAGTTTACCGAGCAGTGGCACCACCAGCAGCACATCCGCGATGCGGTCGGCAAACCGGGAGCGACGGGGGCGCGCTTGCTCGCCCCCGTTCTTGCCGCGTTCGTCCATGCCCTGCCCCACACCTATCGAGAGGTCCAGGCACCGGAAGGGACCGCGGTAACCCTGACGATTACCGGCGAGTCCGGCGGCGCATGGTCTGTGGTGCGGGAGGAAGGCAGGTGGAAATTGTACGCCGGCAAGCCGCTCGCGCCGCAAGCTGAGGCGTTAGCCGAAGTGGTTTTTTACGAAGAGGTCGCGTGGCGATTGTTTACAAAGGGCATCACAAGAGACGCGGCGCGCCAAGCGGCTGTCTTGCATGGTGATGCGGGTTTGGGGGAAAAGATGTTAGAGGCGGTATCGATTATCGCGTAATTCTGGTAGAATGATGGGCGCGAGGGATTGCATCGATTTTCGGATTCCGACTACGGAGGAGTTACATGACCGATTCATTACCGCTCCGAGACAGACGGGAGAATGAACCCCGCAAGATGAGCCGCCGCGCGGCGCTCAAATACCTGAGCAGTCTCGGCGTCGCGGCCGCGGCCTCTTATCTCGCCGGGTGCGTGCCCACTGCCGCGAGCCCGACGGCAACCCCACCGCCGACTGCCGCGGCCACCGCCCGCGCGAGCAACACCGTCGTCGTCTATTCCGCGCTCAACGAGACGACCAATAACGCCTTTATCGCCGCCTTTCGCGCGGCCAATCCGGGCATGGAGGTGGCGCTGCTCCCCATCGCCGCTTCCGGCGACGTGCAAGCGCGCATTATAGCCGAAAAGGACTCGCCCCGGGCGGATGTGTTTGTCGGCGGGTCCAGCGAGTTCCACGATCCGCTCGGCAAGGCGGGCCTGCTCGAAGCCTATCAATCGCCCAATACGGCATCCATCCCGCCCGTCTATCGCGACCCAAACGGATTCTGGGCCGGATGGTACCTGGGCATTTTTGGGATGGGACTCAACACTGAGCGATTCAAGGTAATGAAGAACGTCAAAAAGCCGGCCACCTGGGATGATCTCCTCGACCCGGCCTGGAAAGGGCAGATCATCCTCCCCGATCCGGTGAGGACCGGCGGCGGCTTTATCTTTCTCGCGACGCAGGTGTTCCGCTTTAATCGCGACGAAGACCAGGCGATGGGTTATATGAAAAAGCTGCACCCGAACATCGCCCAGTACGTGGGCAACTCGCCCCAGGGGGTCCAGTTTGTCAGCCTGGGGGCTTATACCGTGGGGCCGAATTGGGTGCACGACATCCTCTCTGCCAAAAGTCAGGGCAACCCGATTGAAGCGGTCGTTCCTGAAATGACCGGGTTTGAGATTGGGGCGGTGAGCATTATCAAAGGCGGTCCGAACACGGCCGGCGCGAAAACATTTGTCGATTGGGTGCTATCGCGGCAGGCAGCGGAGCTGAACGTCAAACTGTCGAATCGTCTCTCGGTTCTGGCCTATGTGCCCCCGGCCCCCGGCGCGCCAACGCTCGACCAGGTCAAGCTCGTGGATTACGACCGCGCCTGGGCGACCGATAACAAGGACCGCCTCATCAAGAAATGGCAGGCGGCCGTCGGTTAGCGCTAGACAGGCACGCCGTACATCGAATCCGGCTTTAGAATCTCGGGGAACTGCCGGCGCAGCAGGCGGCGCGATTCATAGCAGAGGTGACAGGCATCGGCATACGCCTCGGCGTGCGGCAATCCGTACCTGCGCACCAGTTCGACCGGGCCGCCCTTGAGGAGCGCCCCTGTCACCGGATGCTCATCCGGCCGGTAATGTTCACACAGCGCGGCGAGCGGCGTGTCCCAAAGACTGCCGATCACAATTCCCTGGCAAATCTGCAGGTTGCCGAGCGGGTCCACATGGATACGCCCCGGCTCGCGCAGGTCCTCATGGGGACATTCGGTGAACGTGTCCCAGGGTCGCCGGGGCGCCAGGTGTGAGAGCTTGTCCGCCGCGCGCCCGCGATACATCACGCCCGATTCCCCGGCCGGCAGTTGTCCGACCGCCCCGCCAGAACGCGCCGCATCCGGCCGTGCAATGCTGATCACGCCAAGAGGAATACCCAAGTGCGCCGCTGCCGCCGAAGCGTTCTGCGCCTGCCGACTGGTCTGTTCATCATAGTGAAACAGGTCGCTGCTCACCGAGAGGTCGTCGATCATTCCGGCAAAGGGTTCGAGCCACAACCGGGCATCCTCGACGCTCGTCGCCCAGTAGCCGTTCGAGACGATGCCAACGCCAAACCCCCGGCGGCGCGCCTCCCGGACGCCCGCGACGAGTACGGCATAGTACAGGAAAGGCTCGCCCCCCTCAAAATAGACGGATTCGATCGTGCCCAGGTCCGTCGCCTGCTGCAGGATTTGCGTGATCTCGCGGAAGGTCATCGTCCCGCTCTGCCGCGGACTGCCCCAGACAAAGCAGTGGTCGCACTCGAAATTGCACTGGCTCGTCAAGAGCAGATGCAGGCCCGTGAGTTTCATTTTGCCCCCTTTGGCGATTCGATTGATTTACCCTGCGCCAGGCGCGGCGCTTGCCCGCGCGGCGGCGACGGTCGCGCGGAACTGCGCGCCGTGCTCCTCGCGGAGGTGCATCGGGATGATCTCGGTCGCCCAGTTTGCCGCGCGCCGATAGACGTGCCTGTGAGAGACCAGGGCGGAGGGGAGCGCGGCGACAAAGTCCAACGACTCGGTCTCGGCGCTTTCGAGCTCGTGCACGAGCTGCGGCAAGGTGGGGAACCGCTTGACGATGGCCTGCAAGCGGGGCGTCACGTTGGGCCGCTCTTCGAGGTACTCGTTCACCGAGTTGTCATTCGCCATATCGGCCATCCACGACTGGTAATCGCGCTCGCACGCAATAAAATGCGCCACCAGCTCCTTGATGCTCCACGCATCCGGCGCAGGGTGATAATCGGCCTCTGCTTCGGTGACCCCTTCGAGGAGCTGCGCGAGGTCGGCGTTCATCTGGGCATAGTTCTTGTGCAGCGCCGCGGCCAACTCGGCCGCCGTCGCGGGCACATGAGGGATGGGCCAGGCCGAGAGCTCGATTCCGGTCCGCACCCTTTTCGCGCCGCGATACAGGACAACGGGGACCCGGTCGCCGGCATGCTTGCCCTGCACGGCCGCGCTAATATCCGCCGGCCCGGTCAGACGCTTGCTGCCCATCTTGACGAGCACGTCATTCTCTTGCAGGCCCGCGGCCCGCGCGCCGCTCCCCTCCATCGTCCCATGGATGAGCACCCCTTGCTGCACCGGTACGCCGAGCTGGGCCGCGTTCTCGGCGGTGAGTTGATCGAGGAAAATGCCCAGGCGCGGGCGACGCGCCGCCCGCAGGTCCACGCCCGTCTCGAGCACCGACTGGAGATTCTCCAGGCCGACCTCCCAACCGCGGGTGATGCGCTCGCGCGCCTCGGCCCACTTTTTGCCCGAGCCCAGCCCCGAATGGACCAGCGTGAGCACGGTCCCGCCCGACTTCTCGGCGAATGTCATCTGGACGCGCGTGGGCTCAGGCTCGCCGCTCCCCTGCCAGGTCCACACTACCTTACTGCCGGGCGTGAGCGCGACAAACTCGCCGGTCACAATATACCCGTTGCTCCAATAGAGGTAGAGCCGCCCGCCTACGCGCGGATCGGACTGCGCCTGGTCGGAGAGCCAATCCCGCAGCGCCAGCGGGTGGGTGAAGGCGCGATAGACCTCGGCCGGGGGAACCTGGATCGCCTGCTTGAACTTGATCTGATGGGTGTTTGCCATCGCAATCTCCTTTCTTTTCTACGGATCGAGCGGTTTCGCCAAGACGTTTCACTCCGCAGGACTCCCGTTGGTCGCGAAACGTTTCTACACAACTCGGGACAAGAACATTTTACCCCAATCGGGGAAATAGCGAAATGTTCTATGCGTTATTAAAAGCATACTCTTTCGAGAAATAAAAAATCGTCCGGTCGCGTGACCGGACGATTTTTTATTTTCTCGGTTTACCCTATGCCGGCGTCGGCACTTCCTCCGGCTTTTCTTCCTTGCTCTCGCTGCTCTCGTTGGCAACCAGCTTGACCTCGCCGTCCACGACATCGGCGACAATCGCCGAATTGTCCTTGAACTGGCCGGAGAGCACGCCCTCCGAGAGCGGGTCCTCGATATAGCGCTGGATGGTCCGCTTGAGCGGGCGAGCGCCAAACTGCGGGTCAAACCCTTCCGTGCCTAGTTTGTCCCGCGCCGCATCGGTCACGGCCAGTTGCAGGTTGTGCTCGTTCAAGCGTGGCTGGAGCAAGCGCAGTTGGACGTCGACGATCTGGCGAATGTCGTCTTTGGTCAGCGACCGGAACACGACGATTCCATCGATGCGGTTGAGGAACTCGGGGCGGAACAGGTGTTTGAGCTCGCCCATCAGTTTCTCGCGCATCCGGTTATAGGCGTCTTCCTGCGACTTGATTTCGTCCCTTTGAATGGCAAACCCGAGGTTCTTGTCCCGCTGGATCAGGTCGGCCCCGATATTCGAGGTCATGATCAGGATGGTGTTCCGGAAATCGACCTTGCGCCCCTTGGCGTCGGCCAGATGCCCCTCTTCCAGAATCTGCAAGAGGATGTTGAACGCTTCGGGGTGCGCCTTTTCGATTTCGTCGAACAGGACCACCGAGTACGGGCGGCGGCGAATCGCTTCGGTGAGCTGGCCGCCCTCTTCGTATCCGATATAGCCTGGGGGAGCGCCTACCAATCGCGACACGTTATGCCGTTCCATGAACTCGGACATGTCGATCTGGACGAGCGCTTTTTCGTCGCCGAACATGAATTCGGCGAGCGCCTTGGCAAGCTCGGTCTTGCCCACGCCCGTCGGGCCGAGAAAGATGAACGAACCGATGGGGCGCTTGGGATCCTTGAGACCGGCCCGCGCCCGGCGGACTGCCTTGGAAATAATCGAGATGGCGTCGTCCTGGCCGACGATGCGGTTGTGCAGCGCGCCTTCCATCTTGAGCAGGCGGCTGGTCTCGGCCTCCGATAACTGGGTCAGCGGCACGCCGGTCCACATCGAGACCACCTCGGCGATATCCTCGGCGCCGACAATCGGGGCCGTGGTGTCGCTGAACTCGCCCCAGTGCAGGCGCATCTGGTTCAGTTTTTCCTTGAGCGCCTTTTCGCGATCCTGCAGGTCCATCGCCTCGTCGAACTGCTCTTCTTCGACCGCCTGGTCCTTTTGGGCTTGGAGCTGCTTCATCTCGTTGTTCAGGTCGTCAAAGGCCGGCGGCTTGGGCGCCTTGTACATCCGCACCCGCGAGCTCGCCTCGTCAATCAGGTCAATCGCCTTGTCAGGCAGGAAGCGGTCGGTCACGTAGCGGGCTGCCAGCTGCGCCGCCGAGGTCAACGCGTCGTCGCCGATCTTGAGCGAGTGATGCTGCTCGTAGCGCTCGCGCACGCCCTTGAGAATTGCAATCGTCTCTTCCACGCTCGGCTCTTCGACCTTGACCGGCTGAAAGCGGCGTTCGAGAGCGGCGTCCGACTCGATGTGCTTGCGATACTCTTCCATCGTAGTCGCGCCAACGCACTGGAGCTCGCCGCGCGCCAGAGCGGGTTTGAGGATGTTGGCGGCGTCCACCGCCGATCCCGCCGCGCCTGCGCCGACGACCATGTGCAATTCGTCGATGAACAGAATGCTCTTGGACGCCTTGATCTCATCGATGACGCGCTTCATCCGCTCTTCAAACTGGCCGCGGTAAATCGTGCCGGCAACCAGCGAGCCGACGTCGAGCTGCAAGACGCGCTTGTTGAGCAACTGGGAGGGCACCTGCCCGGCGATAATGCGCTCGGCCAGCCCTTCCACGATCGCCGTCTTGCCGACGCCCGGTTCACCGATCAACGCCGGGTTGTTCTTGGTGCGCCGGGAGAGAATCTGAATGACGCGCTCAATCTCCTTCTGGCGTCCAATCACCGGGTCGAGCTTGCCCTCTTCCGCCAGTTGGGTCAGATCAACCGCCAACTGATCCAGTAAGGGGGTCTTGCTCTCGCCGCGCTTTTTGGCCGGTTCTTTTGCGTTCGCGTTCTGCTCCTGGCTGTAGGGCGCCGCGTTCATGACCTCGCGCGCGAGGTTAGAGCGGACCTTGTCCGGGCTGACGCCCAGGCTCTTGAGCACGTTCACGGCGATGCCGTCACCCTCGCGGATGAGTCCCAGGAGCAGGTGCTCCGTGCCGATATAGTGCATTCCCATGCGCCGCGCTTCGTCCACGGCCAGTTCGATCACGCGCTTGGTGCGCGGGGTCAACGACAGGCGCGTTCCAGGGGCTGCCTGGCCCCGCCCGACAATCTCTTCAATGACCTGCCGCACCCGGTTCTGGTCGAGCCCGAGCTCGCGCAGCACCTTCGCCGCCAATCCCTCTTCCTCGCGAATCAACCCCAGCAATATATGTTCTGTGCCGATGTAATTGTGATTGAGCCGCTGCGCCTCTTCTTGAGCGAACGTCAGGACACGGCGTGCGCGCTTGGTAAACTTGTCGAATTTGTCGGACATCACTTGACACCTCTATCGTGCAAAAGAGTGCATAACTATGGACGATCAAACAGCAACCGGGTCTGGCAATCAACGAACCCTTACTTGATACGAGTCATGTCCCCCACTCAATTCTTGCCTGAGGAGGGCGAATCTGCCGGAATTTCTTTCAACAAACGCACGGGGCGGATGCCGCCGCGCGCTTACCGGCAGGTTAAATCAAAAGGCGTCCGCCACTCTCGTGTGGACGCCTTTGTTCACCTTACTCTTCGGCGGGTCCGGGCTCGTTGTTTTCTCCAGTCGTTTCTTCGGCGTCCGTCCACTCGGTGGTCTCTGCCGAGTTATTATACTCTCTATACTCTTCGTCGTCCACTCGCTTGAGGGATAGACCGAGGCGCCGCCGCGCAGAATCGATCTTGATGACGCGCAGTTGGAGAGCATCTCCTTCTTTGACAACCTCTTTGGGATGGCTGATGCGCCGCTCCGAAAGCTCAGAGACATGAATCAAGCCTTCAATTCCCTCGTCGACGCGTGCAAAGGCGCCGAAGGAGGCCAGCTTGGTAATCGTCGCATTCACCAGGTCGCCGATGTGATAGCGCTCTTCAATCGTCGTCCAGGGCTCCGCCTGCAGGCGCTTGATGCTCAGCGCGATGCGGTTCTTGTCGCGGTCGATGCCCAGCACTTTGACATTGACGACATCCCCGACCTTGACCACTTCGCCGGGGTGCCCGACCTTGGTCCAAGAGAGCTCGGAAACGTGAATGAGCCCATCCACGCCGCCGAGGTCAACGAAAACGCCGAAATCCGCAACGCTCGTCACCGCGCCCGAGCGGGTGTCCCCTTCACGGATCTCTTCCATGAGCCGCACTTTGGCGTCACGGCGCACTTCACGCATGGCATTGCGCTCGGAGAGGATCAGGCGGCTGCGGGCCCGGTCGATCTCGATGATCTTGAGCTTTAATTTTTTGCCGACAAAGCTGGCCAGGTCCTGTTCGGACAATTCGCGATCCCCGCGGGAACGGGAAGCAATATCCAACTGCGAGGCCGGGACAAATCCACGCACCTTGCCCACGCGAACGATCAACCCGCCCTTGTTATAACCGGCGACCTGAGCTTCGATGATGGCGCCGCTATCGAGGCCCGACTGGGCATCGCGCCAATCCCGCTCTTCCTGCGCGCGCATCAACGATAAAATGGTGCCTGATTCGTAATCTTCGGGGCGCAGGACAAAGGCGAGAATCTCATCGCCGATGTGAATCTTGTCACGCCCCTCGCGCCCAAGCTCGTCGACTTCCTTCGTCGCCACGCTGGCCTCGGACTTGGTCCCGATATCGACCAAGATCTCGTGCGACGCCACGCGCACGATCACGCCCTGAACGATATCGCCATATTTGACTTGCTTGTAGCGCAGTTCTTCGGCGCTCAACGCCGCCATCGGATGAGACGACTTGTCGCTGACCGAAGGCGCCGATTTCTTTTTGACACGCGCAGGCGGCTGGGCTGGTGCGGTCGCCGTCGTCTGATCGTTCTGTGCGGTGTCTCCTCCCTGAAGGCTCTTGGCCTCCTCTTCTACACCCATTACCAATACTCCCACGTGCTTTTCTCCCGACCTTACTCGGATAATTATAGGCGAATTATCCGATTTGGCAACTAGCCTTTCGGATATAGATTTTGGAATAATGTCGGCGCGCGCGGGCCCAATCCCCTCACGCAGCGCATCCGGTCACAATACGGGGTCGCCTCCCCGGCTATTACTCATTCGCAACGGCGATGGCTTCGATCTCCACAAGCGCCCCGGCGGGCAGCCGAACGACCTGCACGGTCGAACGGGCCGGCGGCGCCGACGGAAAGAACTGGGCGTACACTTCATTCATCGCCTTGAAATCGTCCAGGTTCACCATAAAGACCGTCGTCTTGACGATCCGGCCGAGCGAGCTGCCGGCCTCTTGCAGCACCGCGCTCAGATTCTGGAGCGCGCGGCGCGTCTGTTCCTGAATGCCCCCTTCGACCAGCTTGCCCGTCGCCGGATCGAGCGGAACCTGACCGGCGCAAAAGATGAGTTCTCCGGAACGAATCGCTTGCGAATACGGGCCCAGCGCGGCCGGGGCTTGAGGGGTAGATACCACACGACGGTCCATCGAGGCGCCTCCAATGACAAGTGTTTTTTGCGGCGAACAGAACAAATCTCGTCAACACGCGCAACGGCGGATTCCATGCAGAATCCGCCGCAGCATTCTGCAAAAATTATACCCAGCGTCCAGCAATTGTCAAGCTTTACGGGCTTAACGGAATATTGTTATTGACCAGCGTCAGGCTCTGCGAGTGCTCGGCCCCGAGCGGGCTGACGCGATTATTCTCGATATAGTTCCCGCTGACCACGTCGAACGACCCATATCCCAGCCAGAACCCATAATTGTTCCGCTGGAGCTCGTTGCCGATAAAGCGATTATCGTGCGAAAAGGTCGCCTCGATGCCGTTGGCGGAATTGTCGTCCAGGGTGTTGTAGAGGTAGGCGCAGTTATTGCTCGCGCGCTCGGGCGTATTTCCCTGATAGATTCCATCGCCCGAAAAGTTGAACGTATTCCCTACCACGACGCTATAGTCGCTATTGACGATCGCGATCCCCGCCGACTCGCACCCCGAGTCGGTCCCGCTCCAGCACGACCGGTTGTTGTAATTCCCCTCGTTCTCTTCCACCCGGTTGCGCGGCGAGTTCATCAGGCGGATGCCCCACCCCCGGTTCTTGTTCAAATGATTGAGGCGGAGGACATTGCTGCCGCCGTTAATCACCTGCACGCCGGCGATATTCCCGGAGGCGGTCACGTTCTGCACGACCGAGTTGGTGGTATTGAACAGCATCATCCCGCCCTTGGGGTACCACCCACCCAGATCCAACGGGTTGTTATCGTCTACATAATTGCCGGAAAAATCCGAATCGCGGACCGTGACGCGCGACGCGTCCGAAACCAGCAGCCCCAGCTCGAACCCGTGCGCCTGGCAGTTGCGGACCACCACCCCGCGATGTCCCTGCACGACGATCCCGGTCCCGGACCCATTGCCCTGCAAGACCGGCGTCCCACGCGCTTTGCAGTCGATCACTTCGTTATCCGACTGGGCTGTAATCGACTGCCCGGGTACCGCCGCGGGCAAATACGGGGTGGAATTTTGCGGCAAGAAAAGGAGAAAGAGAAACAATAGCTGGCGCATGGTAACTTACCCCCCTTCCCTGTAGGGAAGGGCCGAAGGGTGAAGCCATGTATAGCACAAAAGCGGCTTTTATTGCAACTTGCGATATAATGAGAAAAGCAGTCCATTACCGCATCGATAGGGAGGTTGGAGTGCAACAAGAGATCGCGTTCCCCGCGCCCCTGCTCGCCCCGGACGGCCGCCTCACCACTGCCGGCTGGGCCCGCCATCCGCTGCTCGATTGTAACCTGGAAGACGCCCGCTTTTATCCCGCACCCCTGCGCCCACTCCAGTTTCTCCGCATCAAACGATGGGATTATTACGCGGTATTCACCCCACGGCGCTTTTTCTCGGCAACCATCGCCGACCTCGGCTATGCGGCCAACCTCTTTGTCTATACCCTCGATTTTGAAACGAACGAGCTGTACGAAGAGTCCCTCATCGCTCCGCTGGGCGGCGGCGTCATCCTGCCGCGCAACAGCACGGAGGGGGACGCCTATTTCAACGATGGCCGCGTGCGCATCCTCCTGCGCGCCACGCCGGACGCGCGCGCGCTCTTTGTCGATTGGCCGGCTTTTAAACAAGCGGGCGGCATTCGCGCCGACATCACCCTGGCGTGCCCGCCCCGGCACGAATCGATGAATATCGTCATTCCGATTGGCCCCCGCCGCTTTTATTTCAACCGCAAGGTCAACTGCATGCCGGCGCGCGGCTATATTCACTTTGGCGACATTCGTGAAGAGCTGAATCCGCGCGAGTCGATCGGCTCGCTCGACTGGGGGCGCGGGGTCTGGGATTACAAGAGCTTTTGGAACTGGGCCAGCGCCTCGGGATTTCTGCCGGATGGCCGCACCATCGGACTGAACCTGGGGACCGGATTTGGCGACACCTCGGCGGCGACCGAGAATGCCGTGATTCTCGACGGCCGCATCCACAAACTTGAACAGGTCCCGTTCGTATACGACCCGAAGGATTACATGCACCCCTGGCGATTCAAAGATGCGGCGGGTAGGCTCGACCTCGAGTTCGTCCCTTTCCGCGAGCGCCTCGCGCGCACCAACCTCCTCCTCATTCAGAGCGAGGTGCATCAAATGTTCGGCCGCTATTCAGGGCGCATCGTCACGGAGGAGGGCGAGGTCATCCGCCTCGACGGCCTCACCGGCTTTGCCGAAGAGCATCACGCCCGCTGGTAATGGGAGAGACGTTTCGCGACCAACGGGAGTCCTGCGGAGTGAAACGTCTCCGACGAAGGAGTGACATGGACCTCAACCATCCCGAAGTGACCGCCGCCGCGCTGAAAATCTTGCGTAACCCCGCGACCTTTCAATGGTACGTCATCCCCTTGCTCGCAGTGGTCGTCTATATCTATTTCAACGAAATCTCTGCCGGGAACTGGAAAGGGGTCGCCGCCGGGCTCGCCCTGTATGCCGTCCACTGGTTTTACGAAATCCTCAATGCCCTCATCCAGCATTTCAGCGGGCATGCCCTCTGGACCGTGCCGGCCGGCACAGCCTTGCTCCTTCTGATCGGCGTCGGCGTCGAGATCAGCCTTATGTTCTCCGTCGCTGGCCTGGTCCTTTCCAAGGTCCTGCCCGCCGACCCACGCCTGAAAATTCTCGGCGTCAACAATCGTCTCTTGTTCGCGCTGGGCAACGCCGCCCTCTTTTCCCTCATCGAAATCTTTCTCGTGCAGACGCCCACCTTTGCCTGGGTTTATCCCTGGTGGGGCGCAATCCCGGTCTTTATCACCGTCTATATCCCCTTCTTTATCGCCGCCAACGCGGCGTATGACTGGCCGCCGCGCATCCAGGTCCGTTTCATCGGTGGGCTATTCGCCGTCGACGCGGTGATGCTCGTCCTGTTCGCAGGCATCTTGCGCTGGATCTAATCGCCAGTTTGGTAGTGGGTTGACGAGTTTGACGCAGAGGATTGCCCTTCCACCTTTTTGGTGTAAAATTGAATTAGCGGTTTTGAGCTTTGCACGGTCTTTCGCCCATTGAGTTTCATCAGTGGTCGGTGAACGACCATCAGCCGATGGGAGCGTCGAACATCGGCCCGCTCTGGTCATTTGCACCGGGGCGAGCTTTTCTGTTTCAGAGCATGAAAAAGCTGAAGCAAAATAAGAATCTTGTTTCCCTTAACAGGGAAGCGAACTCTCGTTGAGGTCTCCAATGGCCCATGTCTTCATTTCTTACGTGCGTGAAAACTCCAGGTCAGTGAATAAACTCGAAAGGGCACTTGCTGCCAAAGGGGTAAAAGTTTGGTTGGACCGCAATGATATTGCACCCGGCGAGGACTGGCAAAATGCTATTAGGCGAGCAATATTAGGCGGCGATTTTTTCATTGCCTGTTTTTCTAAAGAATATAATGCCCGCGGGCGTAGCTACATGAATCAAGAACTTAAGTTAGCTATCGATGAACTCAGCAAGCGACCTGATGACCAAGTATGGTTCATACCAGTCCTCTTTTCCGGTCAAGTCCCTGATATTTCAATCGGTGCTGGTAAAACCCTACAAAGCATCCAATGGGTTGAACTGACCCAGAACAAATGGAAGTCGGGATTAGAGAGAATCATAAAGGTAATCAAACCGAAAGAAATACCTACTGTGGAGCAACCAGCCAACCGCCCAACGCTTGGGTTAGTTGCTATCCCGGTTCTCGGTCGCATCATTGCAGGTAACGCAACTCCGATTCCTGACGCAGCTAGGTCAACGTTTCCTGAGAAAGTCACGCTGACACGCGACCTAGTGCCTGACCCAGATAATCTATACGCGCTGTACGTTAAGGGTGAATCGCTGGAGGACGCGTCGATTCATGACGGCGACATTGTCATCATGCGGCATCAACAGGTTGCGGAGAATGGCGACTTCGTCGCTGTCTGGCTCAAGGAGGAGCACTCGACCACACTCAAGCGTTATTACCGAGAACCGCACAAGGTCCGGCTTCAGTCAGCAAACCCAACCTTCGAGCCTATTTACAAGAACCCGAAGGATGTTGAGATTCATGGCAAGGTAGTATTGGTTATCCGCCAGCTTGAGCGAGCTCGTTAGTCCAAAATTTGCCGCTTCGGCATCCGCGC